>NZ_CP049074.1:1677500-1977500 GCF_013343295.1 Metallosphaera tengchongensis
TTGCGCCACAGACCTTACACAGCGTCAGCTCCAAGGTTTTATTTACTTTGGCGATTTCCCTGGACTTCACGTAACAGGAAGGGCAAAGTCTATCTATGAGATCTGCGTCCTCCCTGCCGCACATGACGCAGAACTTTCTACCCATGTCCCATCACAGGTTGTATACTTGGGCGAACTTAACGCCTGAGATCGTGAGCACCGAATCCTTGTGAATTAGTCCTCTCCTTATAGCTTCCTCTATGACCTTCCCACCCACTATGCTAGCTACCGTGGCTTCTTCCACCAGGTTAAGAGCGTGGTTTACATCCACTTCCTCTCCCCCGTAAAACTCCTCATTAACGTGAAGGATAACCTTGTTCTCTATGAACTTCTTACCGAGGTACTCCTTCTCACAAATGTTTACAAAAACCTGCCCTTCTCCTCTAATTACGTTTAATACGACCTTCATTGTCCCACATTAGAGAGGTTTAACTGAGCTCTTGGCTCCGCAAGCTAGACATTGTATATACCATATCTTCTTGTCCTTTACCAAGACAGTGTCAAGGCTCTTACACGTTGAGCATTGAACATAGGTCTTGATGAATCTGTCCATGAAGGTATTGACTATGGATGAGGAGAACTTCCCTTGAATTGAAAGCTGCCCATTATCAGACAGGGATCCTGCTGCAGCCAGTTCCTTCAGGAGGTATCTCATACAGAGCTTGTCCTCCCTTCTAATCCTATCACAAAACTCGCTGAAGTTCTTTATTATGGTAGTGTTGCCCACTGTAATTATGCTTAAGACGGGTAAAGTTTGGGTTTCGGTAGCTAAGTCCTTCTTAGGAAGTTTGGCGTATAGCCTGTCCAAAAGCGCGGTGTACGACTTGTCCCTTTCAGACATGTATCTCAATTAACTCTATATAATGTCGAAGTTAAATTTGTGACTAGTAGTAACATGAGAATTTACTTTGAAACCTACGGCTGTGCTCTGAACAAGGGAGACACTTACTCGATGATGACCCTACTTAAAGAAAGGAATCACGAAATTGTGGGGGATCCAGGTGATGCAGACGTTCTGGTGATAAACACTTGTGCGGTTAGGATGGAAACTGAGGAGAAAATGAAGAAAAGAATCAAGGAACTACGAGAGATGGGTAAGAAATTAATAGTTGCTGGCTGCCTGGCTGGAGCGGAGCCAGGGCTAGTTAACTCCTTGGCACCAGAGGCTTCCCTAGTGGGTCCCCAATCTTTGGAGGAAATCGCAAGCGCGGTGGAGAGTAAGACTAAGGTCATCAGTTTGGCAGGGAAGTCCCCCCAAATTTTACCGAGAGTCTTCGATGGTCTAATATCTGTAGTCCCAATAGCAGACGGTTGCGCAGGTTCATGCAATTTCTGTATCACCAAGCTAGCGAGAAAGAACTTAAGAAGCTATCCTCTTAGGGCTATTGTTAGCACCGTAAGGGAACTGGTAAATAGGGGGGCTAAAGAGATCGAGCTTAGCGGTCAGGACACCGCAGCCTATGGGTTGGACCTGGAAGGAAAGGTTAGTTTGCCTCAAGTGGTTAATGAGGTAACTTCGGTAGATGGTGACTTCATGGTCAGGGTGGGTATGATGACCCCTGAGCTCGCGTGGAGGGTACTCGACGGAATAATCGAAGCTTGGTCCCATCCAAAGGTGTACAAGTTCTTTCACATCCCAGTTCAGAGCGGGAACGATGAGGTTCTCAGGGTTATGAACAGGAAGTATAGGGTGGAGGAGTTCAAGGAGTTGGTGAAGGAGCTTAGGAGAAAGTTTCCGCTTTCCAATATAACTACCGACATCATTATTGGCCATCCGGGGGAGGACGAAGAAGCCTTTCAGGACACCCTGAACCTCATCAGGGAGTTGAGGTTCGAAAGGATCCATATTGCGATGTACTCCCTCAGGCCTAATACCAGGAGCGCTATGATGCAACAGGTTCCAGGTCCAGAAAAGAAAGAGAGGTTAAGGAGAGCAATAGAACTTTATGAGAAGGTGTCCCACGAAGTCCACAGGGAGTACGTTGGAAAGACCTTCAGAGTCCTTGCATTGGAGAAAGGTAAGGGTAATTCCATTATAGGTAGGACAATAAATTACATACCAGTCATCTTACAGGGAGTGGAGCTCGGAAAGTGGTATGACGTAAAAATTACCGATTCTTCATTCTTTGATTTGAGGGGTGAAGTGCTTTAAAAGTTTAAATTGTTCTATACAGATGAGAACCCATGAATGAAGTTTACATAGTATCGGCCGTCAGAACCCCCATAGGAAAGTTCGGAGGGTCATTAAGAAACGTTAAACCTCAGGATCTAGGCTCAGTGGTTATTAGGGAGTCGCTGAACAGGGTTGGAGTAGATCCTAAAGACGTAGAGCTTGTAGTGATGGGTAACGTCCTGAGGGCAGGACACGGTCAAGATGTGGCCAGACAGGCTGCGTTTAAGGCAGGAATCCCGTGGAATATAGACGGCTATTCCGTGGACATGGTGTGCTCCTCTGGAATGATGAGCGTCACCAATGCAGCCCAAATGATCAAGGGTGAAGATGCAGATATTGTTGTTGCTGGAGGAATTGAGAGCATGAGCCAGGCCATGTTGGCTGTAAACTCCGAGGTCAGGTGGGGGATCAAAAGTCTGACAGGAAAGTCCCTCAATTTCATTGATACGATGTTATATGACGGTCTTACTGATCCCTTCAACTTGAAGCTTATGGGCCAGGAGGCTGACATGGTTGCCAGAGAGAGGGACATATCTAGAAGGGAACTTGACGAGGTAGCTTACGAGAGTCACAGGAGGGCTTCCCAAGCCTGGGAAAAGGGATTTTTCCAATCGGAGGTTGTGCCTGTTAGGTTAGAGGAAGGAAAGCTTGAGAGGGATGAGGGCATAAGACCCGACACCACCGTAGAAAAATTAGCGTCCTTAAAGCCTGCCTTTTCTGAGAACGGTGTTCATACAGCTGGCAATTCCTCTCAGATCTCTGACGGAGCTGTATCGTTAGTTTTAATGAGCAAGAGAGCCCTAAATCAATACGGAATTGAACCAATAGCTAAAATCCTGGGTTACTCTTGGGTCGGGATTGAGAGTTGGCGATTTACGGAAGCACCAATTTATTCAGTGAAAAAGCTGCTTTCCAAGATAAACGCATCTGTGAAGGACTTCGACTACTTTGAGAATAACGAAGCCTTTGCCGTTAACAATGTTCTTCTAAATAAATTCCTAGGAGTCCCCTATGACAGGTTAAATGTTTTCGGTGGAGCCGTTGCCTTAGGGCACCCCATTGGAGCTAGCGGTGCAAGGATTATGGTGACGCTCCTCAACGTATTGAGTAAGATGAAAGGTTCCAAGGGAGTAGCGAGTATATGTCACGGTACTGGAGGCTCAACCGCTATAGCCCTGGAACTTTTGAAACCTCTCTGAGAAAATTGAAACCTTCACGGCTCATGATTCTAACTATTGTAACAGGAATTCACTGCCTTTGCCTCTCCCCAGTAAAGTACTTGTACATAGAATTAGAAAGCCCACATGACATCCCTCTGACGAGCTCAATCTAGGTTTAGGCGCTCTTTTCCTCCACGTGTCCTTACGCTTGTATAGATCTCGAAAAAGGGGTAATGTCCCAACAACTTAAGTATAAGTTTTTTATGCTGTGGCAAGTTTTGATACGCAATGGTGTTTAATTAGTTGCCAAAGAAGGATAGAACGACACAGGCTCCTTCAAGAGAAGTCCCAAAACCTCAAGAAGGCGAGGTTATTTGTGTTGTAAAGAAAATGCTAGGTGCAGAGCACATAATAGTTGCCTGCCTTGACGGTAAAGAAAGAACTGCGAGAATCCCGGGAAGAATGAGGAAAAAGACCTGGATAAAGGAAGGGGATGTAGTTTTAACTGCCCCCTGGGATTTCCAGCCCAACAAAGCAGATATAATTTACAGGTACATGAACGATGAGATAAGGAAGTTAATAGAAGAAAAGATAATTAGTAGGGAAATAATTGATCAGTTGAGGGGTTGAATAGAATACGGAGAGGCAAGGAGGTAAGGCGGGAAAAAGACTCTGACCTTTTCAAGACCGTTGACTCTACGTTTGACACTTCCACATCTTTAGCCCTGTTGTACGTCATGAGAAAACTGGGAATAGAAGTTATCATGGGTGCTATTGCCTCAGGTAAAGAGGCTAAGGTCTACCCTGCTAAAACGAGGGAGGAAAACTACCTTGCCCTAAAGGTCTACTACACCTCAACAGCCTCCCATAAGAAAGCTTTGAGTAGATACATCGCAATGGACAGCAGACATAAGATTAAGGCTACAAGTACAAAGGATCTCATCTACGGCTGGGCTAGGAAGGAATTCGGCAACCTTAAGAGACTTTATGAAGCTGGAGTAAGCGTTCCCAAACCTTATCTCGTCCATAAGAATTTACTTGTCATGGAGTTCTTAGGTCACGATGGCGTCAGAGCTCCCCTACTTTTTGAATATGAGGATATAACACAGGAACTGTATGAGAAGGTTCTGGAGCAAATAACGTTGATGATAGGGAAAGCCAAGATGGTCCACTCGGATCTTAGCGAGTACAACATCATGGTATTCGACTCCTCCCCGGTTATTATAGACGTTGGTCAGTCCATCCAGCTCTCCGACGACCCTAATCTTGAATTTTTAAACAAAGATTTAAAAAATATAAATAGGTTCTTCTCTAGCAGGGGTATAAACGTTAGACCTGTGGAAGAAATATTAAATTCCGTGTTATCTACATCTTAGGAGTATAAATGTTCATAAGCGTTCCAGACGAGAAGTTAGAATTCGTTAAGGGTTTGATTCCAAAGCTGACGGAAATGGGAGGGGTGGAGATAGAGTACAGCCAAGACCTTAAGTATTTCATAGTCGATCCTAAAAATCAAAATCCCTACCAAGCTCTTAAGGTAGTTTCCGTAATAAAGGCGCTAGGCTACGGAGTTCCAATCTCAGAAGCCTTAAAACTGCTTGGGGAGGACTATATGATGGACGTAATTGATTTAAAAGAGTCAATTGAAAATAAATATTCCATACGAAGAATAAAAGGGAGAATAATTGGGGAAGACGGTAAGACTAAGAGAATAATACAGGAGTACACTGGAGTTACTCTAGTGGTGTCAGACAGAAGCGTGGCTCTCCTAGGCCCATATGAGCAAATACCCATTGCCAGAAAAGCTCTCGAGCTCTTGCTCAAGGGAAAAGAGCACTCATCTGTGTATAGATATCTTGACAGGGCTGAGGAGCAACTGTTGAGATATAGGGGCTCATCCAGACGGAGACCGACTGAGTGAACTCCCTTTCGTAACTCCATGGTCAATTGGCGATAACTACCGATCGACTCTCTTGAGCGGAGTCAGGTAAGGAGCACCTCGCTTTTACCCCTCAAGGTCGATGCTATTACCTTATCGTAAGATAGGATTATTTTCTTATTTTTCTCGTCCTCTAAAAATTTTTTCAGCTCATCATCCTTGTTATTTATAGCTAACCTGAAGAAATTCAATAAAATCCTTTTAGGCTCGCTTAGAATATCTTCAGTATTGAGAAGTGTAGGTTTTGGTGTCATCAATAGGGTTAGATGTGTTCCAGACAGCTTAGCTATCATTGCTAATTTGTAGGCACTGTACTCCTTGGTAGGTGATCTCTTGGAGGCCTTGACTTCCACATAGTATTTACTACCATTCTTCTCTGCCTCGATGTCGTGAGTTGGCAGATCTACGTACTTAACGTTAATGAAATTCATCGACTCAAGGACAAGCCTAGCCCTGTATTCCATGGCAAAGCCCATTATAATGCCTTTGGCTCTGCTCACCCCATATTCCAACTCGTCATCGGTAAATCCATATTCTTCCTTCAGGAGCTGGAGGATATCCACACACCTTCTACTATCTCCTACATTAAAAACGTTTCTAGAACCACACCATAACTCTACACAGGGATGAAGATCTTGCAAAGTGAGGAAGGCCTCGTCCATCAGGGTGGGGATGAGAAGTATATAAACACCTTTTCCTATTCCATCTTATGGGAAGGGGAGTTAAGAATGGTAACGAAATCCGGGTTACAGTCACCCTTCAGGTCTCCCCGCAGCTCCCCTGCTCTCCCTTGTTGAAAGGTATGGGAAAGGTCTCCATTTTGTCCTTCAATGGTTAAGACAAAACAGGCCAGAAAAGCTGTTGAAAGACACCCATAAGGGTACTTAAGATATATTAAGGCAAAGGTCACCCTACTATCTAAAGTTCTGGACTATTATAGGGACGCGTTGTTCAAGTACAATTCGTGGTTAAACAGCCCTAACCTGGTAGCTACCCCAGAGTCGGCAAGGTCTTAGTTTGGCTAAGCCCAGTCCAGTCTTACACCGTAGAATTCCACAGGATGGTGGTAAGAATAGCAAGGATAGGAGGACTATCCACGTTAGACTATCCCAGAAACTTGAGCCCATACAAGGACTGGGGAACTAAGGAAACTAGGTTAGTCTTGAGGGATGATAAAGTCTTCCTCAAGGTAACCCTCCTTATGAAGGATTGGAAAGTGCCCTTGGAAAGGGATGGCGTCACTGTGGACACTAACATAGGCGAGGAAGTTGTAGGAAAAGACAACATGTACGTCAGGGTACCAAACCGTTCAGAGGATCCTCGCCACTACAAGGGTCTGGCTGAGGGTCTACAGAAGAAGTATAAAAGATAGAAAGAGAACTACAGCACCCTGGATAGGGTCAGGTACTTTCACAGGAAGGCAAGTGACATCTTGGAGGACTCAGCTAGGAAAGCCGGGGAATGGGTTGTTGGCAAGTTAATGGACGTCTCAGTCATCTTCCTAGAGGACTTAATCAACATGGTCAAGGGTGTGAAGAAGTTTTTAAGAGAGTTCAGGGACGGGCTTTATCTAATGCAGTACCGCCGTGTCCAGTACTGGGTTGAGTGGGAAGCTGGAAAGCACGGGTTGAAGGTCGTGTACGTAGCCCACTTATTCTCCACTCAATGTCCCAAGTACGTTAGCAAGACGGAGGGAGTCGCCCACAGGTACTTCCGTTGTGTTAATTGCGGTTATGATAAAGACCGTGATGTTGTCGCAGTCATGGATCTGTATGGGAAGGGTCTCTGACCCTCTCGGCTCCTCTCCACATGAGAGATGTAGACCCGAATCGATGAGGGGGATCCCTACCCTTTACGGCGTGGAGGAAGTCAGCTTTCATATCTTTCTCCGCGAATATTTTTAAATTTGAGATATACAAATTAACCCCGTATGGCATTTAAAGGGCTGAAAAGAGGGTCAGGCACCAAGGGCCAGGGAAATTCTAAATCATCCACGGGGATTATAGGAAATTTCTATGATCTGGGAATAGTAAAGTCTATGTCTAAGAGTATAGAAAGAAAGCTTTTGCTCGCTGGAATGAGTACAGATCCAAGAATGTTTGCCGCCCAAATATTCTTCTACTTGATAGTTTCCTCAGCCTTTTCAGTTCTTCTAGCTTTCTTTGGAATTTATATTATAGTGAAGTTATATTTAGTATTTAGATTAGCCAAGTTTGCAGTGCTGGGTCTGATGTTTCTTATATTCGCCTTTATAATTCCTCCAGTAGCATATCTGCTTCTTAACGTTAACATATCTCAAGCCATTGAGAACAGAAGGATTGGAATAGACGCGGAAACGGCTGCATTCTCAGCGGTTTTCTCTATATTCCTGAAATCAGGGCTTAGCCCTAGGATCCTGTTCGAAAGGATATCCAAGACTATAGCTTTCAATTACATAACTCAACTTACTCTCTATGTCTCTAAGAGAATTAACTTCCTGGGGGAAAGCGTGGAGGATGCTCTCCTGCACGCTGTGAAAATCTCCCCCTCGAAAATGCTAAATGACTTTATAGTGAGTTACGTGTCCGCAGTGAGGAGCGGGGCTCCCGTTCTTGACGCCGTTACGGCTAAGGCTAAGGACATACTAAAGCAGTTGGAACTATCGGCTGCGATCGCTGCGGACAAGTTATCTGGAGTAGGTGAAACGTACGTAATATGGTTGGCCTCAGGATACATCACGTTTTTCTTGATCTTACTACTCCAAGCGCTTTTCCCTAGTATCGTTGGAGCCTCTGTTCCTTTAAACGTATTTGGGGCTATTCTAATACTTATTTTACCCCTGGTGGACGGAGTCTTTATTCTACTGGTGGAACAATCCCAGCTTAGGTTCCCAGAGCGGAAGTTATCGTCGTACAAAATCTTCTACATAACTCTTGGGATAGGTTTTGTGGCAATGTTCGTTATGTTGGGAGTTACAAAGCAACTGGTTCCTTTCCTTACCTTAACCGGAAATATCAATAACGTTACTCCGACGGTTATTTCCATGTTGGTGGGGCTACTAATAGCGACCATACCTCCGGCCATAATAACTTCAAAGGAGCTAAAGGAAGGCACTGGATACGACCCATATGTAGTGAACTTACTGAGGGCGATATCAGAGGGAATTAGGGCAGGACTCTCCCCTGAGGCAATCATTAAGAACATAAAGGATAGTCCAGAAATGGGGAGACTATCAAACGTTCTGAAGGAAATTTACGCGTATTTGTCCTTAGGCTATCCACTTAGGGATGCGTTCATAAAGGGAGCTGAGAGAATACTGGACTTTACCTCAAGGATTTCACTTGTATCCATGGCAGACATGATAGATGTGGGGAGCATGACACCTGATAGTATTGAAAGCTTAGCTGAACAAGTTGAGAGCCAAATTAAAATAAAAAGAGAGTATGAGAGCAAAATAAAGATACTCCTATATACGCCATATATAGGGGTCATTATTTCAATAATAGCAGTCAATTTCCTATCTGCAGCAATTTTAGGTCTGATAGAGGGTAATCAGTACGCTTTCACCTCTGGAGCCTTAGGAGCAGCAAGAGTTTTGCTTCCACAGGCAGTTTTCATTACTGCAATAGCTTCAATGATAAATGCATTCTTTGCAGGTCTGTTAGTAGGGAAGTTAGGGAGAGGAAAGGTAGCCTCTGGTTTCGTTCACGCCGCCGTGATGGTCACCGTTACAGCTATCTTGATGATAATCATAGTCCACATTCACTTTACCTTCGGAGCTCCACCTCCCCAAGGATAATTTTAAAATAAACTGAATAATATTTATTTTATAAATTAAGATATTATCATACTAGTGCTCTTTTTTAAATTAATAAATGAACTAAGGAGTAGAAGTAATATTCATATAGAAGATTTGACCGAAATGTAATAGTTTATAAGGGAGATAGAAGTATATTTAATTAATGAAAATACCCTCTAATTTAACCTTTCGTTCACAAAAATCAACCGTCAAAACTACTGATGTACAACTAGATATCCCAATAAGTCTATATCCAATATCCATGCCTTACGAGGAGTTACCGGAGATAGTATCAGAGTATGAAGTAAACATGTTGGCTTTAGTTCCTCAAAGTATTATACAGACATTCAACGCCCACAACGTGGAGTTGTCCATCGCCAATCCGCACACCTTCATTGTTTTCGATCAGGAGAAAGGTATATTTCGCTATGTCTTGGTTGAGCCCCCAATAGATTCCGGTATTCTGAACTCTTACTTGCTCCTCATAAGGGAGATTGAAAGATCACTTCTGAATAAGGACGAAACTTTGGATATAGCACAGATATTATTGGAAACTAACGCCAAGATGCCCTCTCTCCAATTGATTCAAGGGCAAGTAGGAGGAGTCACTAAGCTTAGTACTAAGGGTAAAGTGGTTCTCTACTATTTATTAAGGAATATGTTTGGCTACAACGTCCTAACACCATTATTAGCAGACACAAAGGTTGAGGACATATCTTGTAGCGGAATAGGGTTGCCCATTTACGTTTATCATAGGGAGTATGACTATGTGCCTACTAATATTAATATTGCATCGAGTATTAAAATACTTGACAAAGAGATAAGTGGACCTGACCTTTTAGATCAAATTGTGTTAAGGCTCATATCTCTCTCCGGTAAGACAGTGTCCATAGCGAATCCAATTGCTGATGGTATCCTACCTAAGGGGGATAGAATTGCCGCAACTTTTAGATATGAAGTGAGCGCTAGGGGATCTAGCTTCGTTATAAGGAGGTTTAGCGAGACCCCTATCACTATACTCAACCTTATAAATTCAGGCGTTCTCTCACCAGAGACTGCTGCCTATCTGTGGTACTCCATAGACTTAAGGATGTCGTTTATGGTTATTGGGGTGACAGGTGCAGGTAAGACCACCGTTTTGGGGTCGATACTGAACTTGGCTAAGGAGTCCCTAAAAATAGTGTCCATAGAGGATATCCCTGAGATCAGGTTAGCTCAGGAAAACTGGGTTCAACTATACGCTAGACAGGCTTACGGTGAGAGTAGCAAGGAAATCGGCTTAATGGATTTGTTGAAGCTCTCATTGAGGTATAGACCAGATATAATTGTTGTGGGCGAGATAAGGGGTGCAGAGGCTTACATTCTATTTCAAGCTCTATCGACAGGTCACGGTGGAGCTACAACTTTTCACGCCCACGATGCGGAAAGCGCTGTGAAGAGGTTACAGAACCCACCTCTCAATATCCCTCCTGAGTGGATACCCATGAATAACATAATAATAAACGTAAGGAGGCTACCGGTACTGATAGGCGACAAGATTCAGTTGAAGAGAAGGGTCGTAGCAGTAGACGAGCTGGTGACAGCTTCTGACTTTAGGAGAGTTGTGGATTGGGATCCAAGGAAAGATAATCAACAATTAGATCTAGATAACGCCAAAGTCCTGCGGACAAGGCTGGAAGAGGCGGGAAGATCCCTTGAGGAGGTAAGGGAGGAAATACAGAGGAGAGCTCTTTACTTAAGGTACATGGCAGCAGCAAAGGACATAGTTCAACACCCTGAAAGCTATAAGATGGTGAAGAGATACATCATCAAGTATAGCTTAAGACCGGAAGAGGCAATGAGAGAAGTAGCTAGGATGTCCTCAATTAAGGTCACGGTATAGCTAAAACGATCAAAGAAATTATTAAAAGAATTGCCCCATGAGTCACATCCCTTACGAGGTCTTCACCTGTTATGTCTAACGTTCCGGCCAACAGAAACAGGAACGAGATCAGGTTAACCTCCCAAGGAATCCAGAGGTCATCGTTTATTCCTATTTTAGGGGTAACTTTCCATTTGAACTTTGTTCTGAGGGCTCCTAGGAAGTAACCTGTGAGGAATGCAGTCAACATGAGGGTAGGTATTCTTATGTCGTACTCCTCCATTCTGGACCTAATGGATAGAAGGAAAGATGATAAGAGAAATATTGATAGTCCGAAAATCCAGGCAAGGATAGATGAGGTTAGAAAGGGGTAGACAAGACCTGCGATTAAAAGCATCAGAATAAACAGAGGGTAAATTCCCCATTGATTCGCGTAGATTATGCCCTCAATTCCCTTAATGCCTTTTCTAGCCATGGATAGGCTGTATATCATCAGTTGCCCTGACCCATAAGCCCAACGCTTCATCTGTTCAAAAAGGTCTTTCCATGAAAAGGGAGCTAGGGTCTCGACAACTACATCATCAGCATAGGCTACGGTCACACCTTTTAGGAAGAGTCTAATCCCCATTTCAAGATCCTCTGCTATAATACCCTCTCTCCAATAACCCACCTTTACCACGGTCTCCTTTCTAATGGAAAACGCTGAACCGTTGGGAAATATGGGAAGCCCCCGTAACCACCTTCCCTTAAACAAGGAGTTCATTGAAAAATCGGTCATCTCAGAGTAAAGTCTTTGAAGTTTAGACTCTGGATTTCTAATCCTGAGCCTCATGGCCACGGCCTCATACTTGTTCATGTACGGCAAAATTCTGGATAGAAAGTCCGGCTCCACCCTAGCCTCAGAGTCGAGGAAGATGAGGATTTCCCCTGTGGACTTCTCAATACCATAGTTTAGGGCTCCAGCCTTCCTTCCCCCCTGAAAATCTCTCCTAAAAAGAGAAAAGTTGGGGGGGACTGGGAGCGCCTTTAACTCTTCAAACTTCTCTTCAGAATCATCGGAAACAATTATAACCTCATAGTTATCATACTCTATCCTTGAGAGGTTCTCAACTAGTTTCTCTATCAATTCCTTAGGTTCGTCTTTTACGGCCACTATTATGGATACCCTAAAGCTGAAACTTCCATTAAGCTTGTCCATGATAACCTTATCGGTGTAGTAGGCCCCCTGTAAAATAATCCAAGAAGAGGAAAGAATGGCTGAAAAGAGAATCAGTATGTCCATAAAGAGCATTACTTGCCCTTCCTCTCCATGGCCTTGACTATTTTCTGCTTAGCCTCTGCGGCGGATCCCCATCCCTCAATCTTTACCCATTTTCCGGGCTCAAGCTCCTTGTAGTGCTCAAAGAAGTGAACTATCTTATTCTTGACTGGCTCCTCTAGATCGTTGATATCCTTAATTCTTGAGAACGTGGGGTCTGTTTTGTCCTTTGGAACAGCGACTATTTTTTCATCAGTTCCCTCCTCATCCTTCATATGAACTACTCCAACCGGTCTGGCCTCGATCACCGTTCCTGGCATCAGCGGGTAATTGGTTATGACCAGCACATCTATGGGATCCCCATCCTCCTCTAAAGTTCCTGGAACGAAGCCATAATTGAAAGGATAGACCATTGAGGTGTAGAGCACTCTGTCCACTTTTATTACATCCTCTTCCTCATCGTACTCGTATTTGATATTTGAACCACTTGGAATTTCAATTAAAACATTAACTAATTCAGGGGCTTTTTTCCCTGGACCCAGCTTCATGTCTATCACCATATAGTCAACTTTGGTATCTTAAATATCATTCGTCTTTATCCAATTCATCATTATTCAATAGGGAACCCTCTATCTCCTCCCTAATTTTGGCGAGAGGGCCTTCTTTCAACATTACCTCAAGGGCACCCTTATACGTTGCAATTATTTCATCAACTTGTAAACCTAGCCTTTTGTACCTCATGGCCTGTTTGAGGGTAGCCAACATCTCCGAAAATTTTGCAACTATTCCCTCCAGAGTCTTCCTCTCTTCGTATTCGAGGAAGAGCTCCTTCCCTATTCCCAAGGTCTCCAAGGCCCTCAGTTCGACTTCGCTCTTATCAATCCTGTCCGTCAACCATTTTGGTAGATCTCCGATAAGGCTCTCTCCTACATCATGAAATAGGGCGATAACTGCTGCATGATCTGGGTCCACGTTTAACCCATTTTCCCTCAATTTGGTGGAGATGAAATAGGCAATGACTGCAGCCTCGAAGCTGTGAGAGGCGACAGTCTCCCCCATTGATGGAGGGACGCCCTTCTGCATCCATCCTGTTCTCACTAAGTTTTTGCACCCTACTATCAACCTCTCTAAGTCCATCATAGATCCCTCAGAACGCTTTTCAGGGATTCCACCATCTCATCGATCGATGACGTCCAAAACCTAATCATTGCTTCTTTTCCAACCTTGCCCCGATCGAATATCACGTTAGGTATCTTTCCTAAAGTGGAGTAGACGTACTCAGCTAACCAGTTCATGGTTCTTCCCTCAGGTCCCTCAGGTTCCTTCGTTCTGTCGACCTCAAACACTTCATATCCGAGCTTCTTGAACGAGTTTACTATGTTTGGATCATATCTGATGTTCATGAGGGTGTTGGCTCTTGAACCCTTGGAAATAACTGAGAGTAACAACCTGGCGGTATGGGTAGGAAACCCAAACATGGCTGGCATTCCCACTCTCACTCTTCCCCCCCACTCCCTGATTATTCTCCCCCTGTACGTAGCTACATCCTCTAAACTCCTTACGTATCTAGGGTCAATGGAGTGAGCTAGATTGGACTGGACTTCAGGTATCAACATGTGAAATTTCCTCTCGTTTTCCGCGAAATCGGCAAACTTAACCATATCTTCTAAGACTTTCAGTTTGTCAATTTTTCTATGTAGCGAGGCTATAGGGTCGACGGGTCCAACTCCTTTTCCTATCCCAAGCCCGAATCCAATACTCTCGTCTAGCAGGTCCTTTGCCACTCTTGTGGAATTTTCCACCGAGTGACCTTGAGCCAACATTGAGCATATGGCAGACGCGAAGACGCTTCCCGTGCCGTGGGTGTGTTTAGCCTCTATCCTCCTGGATTTAAATATGACGTTATCCTTTCCGTCATAGAGGACGTCAACGCTTTCCTCAGCCACCACATGACCACCCTTTACGATAACGTAGGGGACAGAGAACATCTCATGTATTTTCCTAGAGGCTAGAATTTGATCTTTCAACCCAGATATTTTAATACCGGACAGGATCTCAGCCTCAATGGCGTTTGGAGTAATGACAAAGGCCTTAGGAATGACGTATTGTTTGAACGACTCAACGTCTGCTATTAGCTTTGTGCCGTCCTTCGCGTAAATAACAGGGTCCACCACCACGGGGATATTTCCAGGTAAGACTTGGTGGATTATCTTCATCTGCTCTGGCGTATATATCATCCCAGTCTTAATGCACTTTACCTGAAAGTCTTCAAGGATAGCCTCGATTTCCCTTCTAAAGAAGTCAGCGCTGACTGGGAGAACTTCCCTTATTCCCTGAGTGTTCTGAGCTGTTAGGGCGCTTACTACAGCCACACCGTGAACCCCAAGTGCTTCCATAGTCTTGATATCGCTCTCTACCCCAGCTCCGCCCCCGGTGTCGAAACCTCCTATCGCCATGGCCACATTTTTCATTCTCTTTTCACCCTTGTATTACCTGCAACCACCCAATACTCACCGTCATCTCTCACTTCAAGTTTCCATATCCCTGTTGTATGTTTAACCAGCTCGATTGCCTCTTTCACGGCATCAATGGCGTCCTTCCTCCCTTTCCCAAGAACCATAATAAGGATGACGTCATCTCCAGGTTCCATGTCGTCTATGGCATGTATGATCTTTATCTTCACCACATCTGCGTATTTGCTGGCAATTTCTCTTTCAATCTCATCCAGTCTAGTCTTAGTGTAGGAGTCGTAGGCCTCGTACTTTAGACTAGTTACCTTATGACCTTCCACGGTACCCTTAACGAATCCTAAGTATACTACTAGGGATCCGGCCTCTGAGGGGGCCTGTTGCCTGAATTTCCTTATCTCTTCCATGACATCGAGTTTACCCCTTACTAGGTCTCCCCCTGCCGGAGGAGGGATTAACGCTATCTCGTCCCCTTCCTGGATCTCATTTATGCCCATTTTTCCGTTAACAAGGGGAAATATTTTAACTCCTGGTATTTCTCCGTCCAGTAACCTCTTCAGCTTTCCACCATACTTAACGCTAAGCTCCTTCAGTAAGCAGTCTAAGGTAGTGCAGTTAGTTTCGTATTCCTCCGAGCTCTTTCCCACAGCGTCTTTCACCAGGGCGAAATATCTGATCTTTACCTTCATAGGATGTAAGTCATCTAGTGGTTTTTTATCTCTTTGCGGATAGGTCAACCATAACTTGGGCATTTGGCCAGATCAAAAGCAGTTCCGTTAGTTCAACATTCCAGACCTTAAGGATTTCTTCTAAAATCCATTCATGGCGGAGAGGAAGTCAGATGATCAAAATGCGAGGGTTTCCTCAACTTTGTAAAATAAGAAAGTTACAATGGGGGGTATTACGTGGACATTGAGGACAAGGCGCTCAACCTCATTCATAAGCTTTGACTAGACGATGAGGAGGGTTTTTCTGTAAAGCTTTTTTCCTTGGCTTGAAAATCTAAGTTCTATGAAGTACCAAGGAGAAGTTAAGATCAATGCGAGTAAGCAAGATATTTGGAACACGCTAAACAATCCCGAACAAGTATCCTCCTGTTTCCCAGGCATAAAGAGCGTCACTAAAGAGGGAGACTCACTGAAGGTAGTAGGATCAGCTGGAATAGGGTTCATAAAGGGGGAGTATAAGGCTACCGTCAACTTCTCGGATATAAAACCACTTGATAGCATGACTATCATTGCCAAGGGAAGTGGGCTCAACAGCAACGTTGATATTGTAGCCCACGTGAAGGTCGGTGACGGATCAATCTCTTATGACGCCGATGTCAAGGTTGCTGGTACTTTGGCGTCAGTAGGGTCTCGGCTAATGGATCCAGTTGTTAACAAGTTAGTGTCGGATCTGTTCGATTGCATTAGGGGTAGAGTTGAGAAGAAATGACGAAGTTGAGTGGACAGGAACGCATAAAGGAGAAAAAGACGGCCCTTTCATTTTTTTCAGATTATAAAAATCTCCTTCAGTGCGTACCAGGAATAAAGCAAATAAACGGAAAGAAGTTCGTCATTGAGGCTAGCTTAGGTCCTTTGAGGGCAGAGTTGACTGGAGAAGTAAAGAGCTATGAATTTGAGGGTGATGTAGTAAAGAACCTGCTAGAGGTTCAGGGACCAGGTCTGGTTGTGGCCATAAGAACGGAGGTTAGGTTGGGCGAGAACTCTCTTGAGTGGACCGCTGACTACACAATGGAAGGTTCACTAGCCAAGGCTCTGTCCAATACAATATCCAAGCAAGCTGAAGAAGTTTCCAGGAGAATAATCTCTTGTTCCATCTCGAAAATCAATCAGTCTTAGTAATGATACCTATTCCCCTTGTACGACCTTCTCGGAAAACGAAGATCTGTCCAGGCTCAACATACTCAGATCTAAACAGGAACGTCAATTGCACTTCCGCGCTGTCCCCTGTCCTGAGCAGTCCCTTTGAGATCTTGCTGAACTTAACGGCCTGCCTTATGGTATGGAGGTGCATGGTAGCTACGTATCCCTCCTTTATTGTAGTGGGGTGATGAAGGAGAATGACCTTGCTCCAAAAGCTCTTGACCGCCTGAGGCTTACTCCTTAACAGAACCATACCTTTTCTTAAGCCATCCCTATCGATACCCTGAATAGCGAAGGTGGCTATTGAGCCCTGCCCAACGGAGTCCACAAATACCCTGTTTAACTGTATACTCTTTACTCTGACCTCCTTAAACTCGTTGAGTTTCGTGGGTCCTATAAGAAGGTTGTCATTAACGTTGACTTTCCCTCTAATGACCGAACCAAGGACCACAGTTCCTACTCCAGGCACGTTATAGGTCTCGTCAATGTACACAAGAGGTTCAGCTGCGCTTGGACCCCTCTTTGGGGGTAACAGGTTCAAGAACTTGGTTAAGAGACCCAATCCCTCTCCTGTAACGTTAGACACCTTGAATATGGGTACGACCCTTCGCGTCCTCATTCCAATTATGGCGTTTAAGACGTCCCCCTCGTCCTCCACTTCCATTGCGAGCCTGTTTATCCCTGGGATCTTCAGGACGTCCTTTATCTGTCCAATTATTTCCCTTATCCTCTCCTGAGGGAACTTATCGACCTTAGTTATGACAATGAAGATCGGGAACTTAAGGATTGTCGAGACCGCTAGATGTTCCCTTCCCATTATACTTAGCCCATCGTCTGACCCCACGACCAACATGACATAGTCTACCTCATACCCCATAAGTCCCTTCAGCGTCGTCCTAAGATATCTCTCATGACCCCCTAAATCTATGAGCCTTACGATTTTGGAGCTCTTCAGGGTAATCTCAGCTTCGTCTGTGGGATCCCTGCAACTTGGGTTAACTGTATCTCCCTCGCCGTTAAATCCCAAGAGCCTCATTGTGATCGACGAAGTCCTACCACTTATGACCTCGTGGAGGTATCTGGCTACAGCTGCTCTTAGTGACCCGTTTCCGTCATCCAGCTTTCCTAGTATTAGGGTTCCCGTTAAAGTGCTTTTACCAGCGTTTACGTGCCCCATGACAGCAACGTTCACCTGTACCGGAATCCTATCCCTGTGAAGTCTAATCAAAACCTCCCCGACGTAAAGGTCTTCCTTAAGTTTTACTATCCTCTTATGGGAAATCTTCGCGCTTATCATGGACGCTATTTTTTCCAAGGTCTTCATGGTGGACTCGAGATCATCTAGGGTGAGCCCAATGGCATCTCCATCATCGCTTACTCCGATTATGTATATAGCCTCCCCTCCCCCTTCCTCCAATCTGAACTTCATCTGAGTTGCTAACTCCTGAAGCCTCTCTTCTCTAAGGTCGGAAAGAATAAGTTTATATTCTATTTTCCCTAGGTCATTTTCACGCGGAAATTTCATATTGGGGATACGCTCTAATATGTAAGTAGTAATAATACCAAATAAACTTTGGTTGATAGGTATGGAACCTCAACTAATAATGGATGAGCGTTTTAAGTGCCCTGTATGTGGTAATGAGTCTCTTCAGGCTAAGGATTACGTTTATGAGACTCCCACAGGTAAGGTAATTTTGTCCAACTGGGAGTGCGAAACATGTCACTTTAGATACAGAGACGTTAAGCCCTATGAGACAGGGTCACCAACCAGACTCGAGCTACTGGTTTCCACAGATGGCGATCTCTCCTCGGTCGTGTACAGGTCAGCCTTTGCCTCCTTAATTATTCCTGAGTTGGGCGTGGAAGTTCAACCAGGTTCCTCTTATCAGGGTTTAGTCTCTACCATAAGGGGAGTCTTGGAGGTTATCGTGGACAATCTAGGTACAATGTGCAGGGGTAAGAAGTGCGGAAAAATTAGAGATGCCATGGAAGGAAAAGTAACCTTTACTTTCATCTTGGAGGATCCTTCAGGAACTAGCTTCATAAAAAATGAGAAGGTAAAGGTTACTCAACCTTTATATCCTTCCCAGTAGCTACTGCCTTCTTCTTGAGAATGACCTCCAAGACGCCGTTCTTGTAATTTGCCTTAGCTGTGTTCTCATCAACTGGTGCTGGTAGCTCAACTTCCTTATAGTATTTCTTGTCCTGGGCGTTAGCTGATATTACTAACATGTTGTTGTTAACCTTAACCTTAATGTCGTTCTTATCCACTCCAGGAACTTCAGCCACTACTCTGATCTCATCTCCCTTCTCAATGACGTCCACTAGTGGCTCTCTCTCCTCGCTAAGCAGAGGTTTGTTTCCAAGTCTCTTCACGTTACCGAACTCCTCTACCACCGGCTTACCGTCTGGTCCCATGGTTACCTTAAATCCGTACACGTAGGGTCCGTAAGTCTTAACCTCCCCTTTGGCAGCTGACCTGAAGAATTCCCTCTCCATGTTTTCGAACTCTTCCTCTATTTGCCTTATGAGGTCATCAAAGTATTCGAATATATCTTTAGACCTCTTGGTGGGCATTGATAATCACCGAATATATACTAGATTGTGAAAATATAAAATTAACGCCAAAAGTTTAAACTGTATCAAACGATTCAGTGACTCTCCTGCACCAACTCGAGTAGAAGCCCCATTACGCTCTTGGGATGAACGAACGCCACTAGGTGCCCCCTTGCTCCCTTCCTTGGCTTCTTATCTATCAACGTTAACCCCTTCCCCTCGAGATCCCGTAGAGAACTCTCTATGTCTTCAACCTTCACTGCTAAATGGTGCATACCCTGACCTCTGCTTTTGAGGAATTTCGCCACAGTGTTGTTTTGATCTTCGTGGTTCATGGGCTCCATTAGCTCCACTGCGGTTTTTCCATCCCTGCCCACTAGGAAAGCCACCTTTATCCCTCTATCTGGTAGGTCCTCCCTGTGAACGAGCTTCATTCCCACCTTATCCTCGTACAAACTTATGGCTTCTTCCAGATTTTCCACTGCTACACCTACGTGATCTATGTCCAGAGTATCCATGGTAATCTGTGATGATTTTTCCTATTTAAGTTTAAGCAAAAAGCAAAGGTTATATACTGTATAAACAAAATGTAGCTGGGTATTCCTTACATGGTTACTCAGGATAGAATTAAGGACTGGGAAAGTAAATTACTTACTCCTTGGATATCTAAAAGAAAAGAGCGAAAAACAAGATTTCTGACACCATCAAATATTGAAGTCAAAGCGCTTTACACACCTCTAGATGTTAAGGGAGAGTACGAGGAGAGGATCGGCTTCCCAGGGGAGTACCCCTACACTAGGGGAATATACCCCAACATGTACAGGGGGAGAATATGGACCATAAGGCAGTACGCAGGGTTTGGATCAGCGGAGGACACCAACTCTAGGTTCAGGAAGCTTTTGGAAGCAGGACAAACTGGGCTCAGCATGGCTCTGGATCTCCCAACACAGTTGGGGCTCGATCCAGACAACGAGTTGGCGTTTACTGAGGTCGGGGTTGTGGGCGTCTCCATGTTCCACTGGAAGGAGATGGATCTCGTGACCAGCGGAATTCCGCTCAACAAGGTCTCAACGTCAATGACCATTAACGCTACTGCAATGGAGCTTCTATCCATGTACGTAGCTACTGCAGAGAGTAGGGGGGTGAATCTCAACGAAATAGACGGCACTGTCCAGAACGACATACTTAAGGAGTACATTGCCAGGAAGAACTTCATCTATCCCCCTGAACCTTCAATGAGGTACGCTGTTGACATAATCGAGTATTCCTACAAGAACGTACCGAAGTGGCACCCAATTAGTATAAGCGGATACCACATAAGGGAAGCTGGCGCGGATGCGGTGCTGGAGGTAGCATTCACCCTAGCCGATGGAATCGAGTACGTGAGAAAGACCGTGGAAAGGGGAATTCCGGTGGACGATTTCGCACCCACGCTATCGTTCTTCTTCGCTGGTTACACCAACCTGTTTGAGGAAGTCGCCAAATTTAGGGCTGCCAGGAGAATGTGGGCAAAGATCATGAGGGACATGTTCAATGCCAAGAAGCAGGACTCCCTCACGCTTAAGTTCCACACCCAAACTGGTGGGGCTGAGCTGACAGCCCAACAACCTGAGATCAACATAATAAGGACTACGATCCAGGCTTTGGCAGCTGCCCTTGGAGGAACTCAGAGCCTCCACGTCAACTCCTACGATGAGGCAGTTGCCTTGCCTAGCGAAAAGGCAGCCAAAATCGCCATAAGGGTACAGCAGATAGTCGCTTACGAGAGCGGGGTGACTGAGACTGCAGATCCTATGGGCGGTTCATACTTCGTTGAGTGGCTAACTGACGAAATCGAGGAGAGGGCGTGGAAGATCATCGAGAGGATAGAGGGTATGGGAGGTATGATGAAGGCAATAGAGAGGGGGTTCCCTCAGGCTGAGATCGCTGAGAGTGCCTACAGGCTTCAAAAGAGGATCGAGGAAGGTGAGACAGTGAAGGTGGGGATAAACATGTCCTATGAGCCTGATTGGATAGGCACCACGGAGATTTTCAGGGTTAGACCCGAAGTGAGGGAGAGAGTACTGAATAGGTTAAAGAAGTACAAGAGCGAGAGGGACGAAATGAAGGTAAGGGACTCGTTGAACTCGTTGAGGAAGATGGCAGAAAAAGATAACGTGAACATCTTCCCGTACGTTTTAAATGCCATTAAGAAAGGTTGCACTGTGGGGGAGACAAGCAGGGCTCTAAGGGAAGTTTGGGGAGAATATAAGGAACCCGTTGTTTTCTAATTACTCATCCTAGAGAAGATCTCGTGAAGTTCGAAGTAGACTTCCTTTTTCGAGACAGGTGCGTTGGGATCCGTACGGACAACCTCCCATTTGTCCCAAGGGAAAATTATCCACTTCCCTACTTCCTCACCGTAATAATCTGGGATCTTCCTAGACCAAGGTTTAACGTAGATCGTTGCTGTCCTTATGACAGCAGGGGAGAACATTGAGATAACGTTAGTAACAGCCTCTAAGGTCTCTCCGGTGTCAGATACGTCATCCACTATCAAGACCCTCTTGTTCTCCAGGTCATTTGCGTAGACAGCTTTTATCACAGGCCTACTCCCCGTCTGTCCGACATCTCTATAGAATTTAATATCAATATATTTAATATTTTTCATATTCAAGATATCGGAGAAAAGCTTAGCTGGTATAACACCCCCAGTAAGTATGGCAACTATGGCATTGGGCAGGAACTGGTCCTGTGCCATCCTCCTCGCTATTCTTAGTATTTGGTCCTCTATGTTTTCCCATGTCGGGGTGAAGAACTCAGCCATTAATGGTCACCAAAGGGACTTCTATCTCCTCCTTGAAGAGACCTCCGTGATGACCTTTAAGTCTTGCGTAATTGGACTTCTCCCTAAAGTTGAAAATGTATGCGGTGTAGTCCAAGGGAACCGCCCCGTAGTCTGGTAAAGCGCTCTGATCCCCTTTTCCACCAAGAATTTGGAAGAGCTCCTCCTTAGTGAAGACCTTTAGGTTGTACTTTCCATGTATGTAAGTTTTCATATCATATCTGGTCCTAAGGAAGACCGCCCTGGAATCACCGTAAGGTGGCAACTCCAGCATGGATAGTAACTCCTCATCCTTGTCAAGCTCTACTAAACCCCTGGTTTCCACTAGACCGTGATCCGCAGTTATTAGGGTTGTATATTCCTTGACGTCCTTGAGGAGAGAGTAGAACTTCATGAATATCTCTCTGGCTGAGGCCAGTGTAGGGTCTGCGTATGGACCGTACTTATGGGCTAAGGAATCCACATCGGGTATGTAGACGTAAATGAACTTGTACTTCTTTTCTATGATTGACCTGAGAGACTCATATGCGTCCCAAACGTTCAGGTAAGTTTTAGTCTCCTGGACCTTTCCTTGAACCACTTTGGTGAACTCTGTGTTCTCTATACCTGCAGGCAAAACTGCAGCAGTTCCCTCGTTGACTTGCCAGAGATAACCTTTCGAGTTCGGGAACGCCTTCTCAAATGGCATTCCATTGGAGAGGGAGTCCCTCTGACTTTCTGAGGGGTGGTTATACCTAAGCGAGTTAACTATCCCACCTAGGCTCTTGACAAATGTGTTGTATCCCAGAACCCCATGCTGTGAAGGTGTCTTAGCTGTAAAAAGAGTGGTCAATGTGGTTGAGGTAGTGGATGGGAACACTCCGTGGATTTTAGTCGCCTCTTTAACCTCACCCAAAGCCCTCTCCATGATGTTCCAACCGAAGCCGTCCATAAGAAGGAGAATTAGTCTCTCACCCTGTATCTCAATCCTTGAATCGCATTGGGTCTGTATCCCCAACCAGCTCGCAATGCCACAACCTAGGGAGTAAAGATTCCTGCCATAGTTAGGCTGTTCCAATTCCATGGGATAATGTTTAAAACAGGAATTATTATAAACTAGCTTATGCCAATTCAGGAGATTTTAGTGGACATGGTTTACGTTGCCATGGGTCTCACCCTGGTGGCAGTGGCCCTCTCCGTTATAGCGTGGTTGGGCTCCAGGAAGTGAAGTAAATGTTAGACGTGGCTGTGGTAGGTGGGGGACACAACGGGCTCGTTGCCGCCTCTTATCTTGCCATGAAAGGGTTGAAAGTAGCTGTGTTTGAGAGAAGGGAGATTGTAGGGGGAGCCTGCGTATCAGAGGAGTTGTGGCCAGGGGTGAAGGTATCCACTGGGGCTTACGTTCTCAGTCTGCTTAGGCCCAGGATAGTGGAGGACTTGAGGTTGAGGGAACATGGACTGGAGGTTATGACTAAAGATCCTGGTCTCTTTGTCCCTTTTGGAAACGGAAAGTCCTTGTATATGTGGAACAGTACAAAAAAGACAGTCAAGGAAATCGAGAAGTTCTCTAAGAATGACGCTAAGAATTACGAACGATGGTTAAAGTTTTGGGACCCATTCTATCAATTGGCTGACCTTCTCATGTTATCCCCTCCTCCGTCTCCTCAAGATTTAGAGAAACTAACGTCCCTCCTCAGCGTCCCAGGGTTACAACTAAAGGAATTTCTGGAATCGTTGAGGAGCATAGTCCAAGACGCTTCCTCCCTGCTCAACGAATTTTTCGAATCCGATGAGGTAAAGTCGGCATTGGTTGAGGACGCAGTAGTTGGGACTATGGCATCCCCATCTACACCTGGTACAGCTTACGTCTTAGCCCATCATGTGTTAGGGGAAGTAAACGGTATCAAGGGTGCTTGGGGCTACGTAAAGGGAGGCATGGGGGGAGTGACTCAGGCTTTAAAGAGCTCAGCTGAGAGCCTAGGGGTAGAGATCTACACTGGGGCTGCAGTTGACGAAATCTTGGTCAAAAATGGGAGAGTGGAAGGAATTAAGCTAGCCAACGGGAAAATCATAAACGCCAAGATTGTCCTATCCAATGCAGATCCTAAGACTACATTCCTAAAGCTTTTGAGAAATGCAGACCTTGATAGCGAGTTCTTGAGGAAGGTCGCTACTCTAAAGAGTAGAGGGGTATCTTTCAAAATAGTTGGTTATCTGGAGGAGTTACCTGACTTTGGTAACGGTAAGTCCTTGAGTCCAGAGCACATAGCCTCTGAGCTCATATTGCCTTCAGTCCAGTACGTCGAGAGAGCTTTTACAGACGCTAAGGTCTTTGGGTACTCCAAGGAACCTTGGCTGTCCATTAATATACAGTCTTCAGTTGATCCTACAGTTGCCCCACCAGGGAAGTTCTCGTTTTCCATTTTTGGACAATATGTTCCATACGACAAAAAGCTAGACGACCTTAAGGACACCATCTACCATATTTCCATAGACAAAATCAGAGAGTTCGCACCTAATTTCAGACCGGTGAAGTATGAAGTTCTAACTCCGTTGGATATAGAGAGAAGATTTGGGATTTTTGAGGGTAATATCTTCCATCTGGATATGACTCCTGATCAACTTTACGTCTTTAGGCCGTTACCTGGGTTTCAAAATTACACAACTCCTGTAGCTGGGCTCTACCTTTGCGGGTCAGGGACCCATCCAGGGGGAGGGGTTACTGGAGCCCCAGGCTACAACTGTGCCCAGAAAGTTATCTCAGATCTGAGCTCAGGACTAGGGAAAAGTGGTGACGATAGCCCATGAGGCTAAAGAAGGTGGACCCTTCAAATCGTTTGTGAGAGTATTCATTTTACGCCAGCTTAAATACGAGGAAGGGTAATTTGTTATTAGAATGAACTACGCCGAAACAATGGTTATTATTTTTATATTGCTTGGTATTATAGTCTACATACTTATGGGTCTATTTAAAAGGTTTACTACTAACTTCAGTACTAGCGAGAAAGCTTCGCAAGTCCAAGTGAAGAACAAGAAGAAGGAAGAGGATGAGAGGAAGATTACATGGAACGACATTGGGGGTTACGAGGACGTAAAGAAGGAGATCAGGGAATACATAGAGTTCCCCATGAAAAACAAGGAGCTGGCGAAGACTTACGGTCTGAGACCTCCCAAGGGCGTACTTCTCTTTGGTCCTCCAGGCTGTGGTAAAACTCTTATGATGAGAGCCCTAGCTGGGGAGGCGAAATTAAACTTCATTTATGTTAACGTCAGTGATATAATGAGTAAATGGTACGGAGAAAGTGAGGCTAGGTTAAAGGAGCTCTTTGCCAATGCTAGGAAGAATTCGCCCTGTATCTTGTTCTTTGATGAGATAGATACCATAGGGGTGAGGAGGGAGACCCACAGCGGGGACTCTGTTACACCTAGACTTCTCTCCCTAATGTTATCTGAAATAGACGGTCTTCATAGCGATGACGGAGTAATAATAGTAGGTTCCACGAACGTGCCCCAAACCTTGGATAAGGCACTGTTGAGGGCTGGTAGATTTGACAAACTCATCTTTATCGGTCCTCCCAACAAGCAGGCTAGACTCGAGATACTTAAGGTTCACTGTAGCGGAAAACCTTTAGCGGAGGACGTGGACCTTACGAAGGTAGCCGATGCGACTGAGAGGTATAGCGGAGCGGATCTAGCCAACATATGCCAAGAGGTGGCGAGGAAAGTTGCTGTGGAGGCGCTGGAGAGCAAGTCTGAGAGGAAAATTACAATGAAGGACTTCATGGAGATTATCCAGAGATATAAACCCAGTATAACCCTCCAAATGTTGGAAGAGTTTGAGAAGTTCCGTTTAGATTATGAGCGCCGGTCCAGGAAGTCAGATGACAGCAAGGAGGGGGACGATAGAATAACCCTGGACGACATAGGGGGTTACATGAAGGTCAAACAGGAACTCAAGGAACTACTAGAGCTACAGTTAAAGTATGCGAAGTTAATGGAGCAGATGAAGGTACCCCCCATAAGGGGTCTACTACTTTACGGACCACCAGGAGTTGGCAAGACCATGATGGCGAAGGCTTTAGCTAGAACCCTGGACGTAAAGTTGATATCCGTAAGCGTCGCAGAAATAATGTACAAGGGTTATGAGGGAGCAGTTGCTACAATAAAGGAAGTGTTTAATAGGGCCAGAGAGAACAGGCCTTCAATTGTCCTCTTGGATGAACTAGACGCCATAGCCTCAAGGAGGACTCAGAGGAGTAATACAGAGTCGTCAAAGCTTGTAAATCAATTGCTCACTGAGATGGACGGAATTAGAAACCTAAAGGAAGTTGTAGTCATAGGAACTACCAATAGAATCTCAGCTATTGATCCAGCACTGTTGAGACCTGGAAGATTTGATATTGTGGTCAAGATGAACCTACCAAACACAGAGGAAAGGATGGACATTTTAGAGAAGTATTTGGGAACTGAGAGCTGTAAGGAGGTTGACTGCAAGGTTATAGCTGAGCTAACTGAAAGGTTCTCGGGTGCAGACCTTGCAGCCCTAGCTAGGGAGGCCAAGATGAAAGTCTTAAAGGAGATGATAAAGGGGAATCCGGACAGGAAACTGACGAAAGAGGATATGATGGAGGCCCTCAAGAAGATAAAGCCTTCCACTCTGATAAGATCTGTTGAGAAAGGGAAGGGTCAGAAGTTACAAGAAGGCTCTTTATGACTGACACTTCTTTGAGGTTAATGTCTACTTTACCCCCTTCCAGTTGAACCGGGTTTACGTTTACTCTTTCACAAAAATTCAGGGAGGAGGCCACGTCAACGTTCCTGAGCTTATTTCTTACGTCTATGAAAAGGTATGCTCTTCCAGTGCAAACAAGCAAGACGTCCAAGGATGCCGAACCCAGGTTCCTACTCTTGTAGCCTCCCTTAATCTTGGTGAGTACAGGAATGACCTTCTCCAACTTCCCCTTCTCAAAATAGGCAAGAACGATCCTCTGTTTAGGAGGGAAGGTTGGTGAAAACTTCACTCCATTTACGTAAGCATTTCTTTCGTCATAGGAATAAACTCTATTGGAGAAAATTTCTCCAACGCTACCAGCTACTGGCCTCCCAGCCCTGGTGTAGATTGCAATTGAGACAGAGGCCCAAGTTATACCATTCAGGTAGTTCGTGCTCCCGTCTAACGGATCAATGACGGCCACGTATTCAGTTCCTTCCTTTCCAATAAACCCGCCTTCCTCAGTAACGAAGGACATGGAGTATCCTAGGTTGTTTATACGATCTAGAATAAAGTCCTCAGCCATCTTATCTATAACTTTTGTTGTGTCGTTCTCCTTAACCTTCAGGACTTTATCTAGACCTTCCTTTCCGTTTAACTCATTGAGATAAGCTGCGGCTTCTCGGGTAACCTTTTCGATTTCCTCCCTCATTACGTTTTACCTTTCCTCTCGTTTAGATAATTATAGGCACTGTGAGCTGCCACAGCTCCCATAGCTGTTGAAGTGGCCACTTGTCTGAATCCGAGCCAAGTCCCAGTACAATCTCCCGCAGCGAACACTCCTGGGAGGTTAGTCCTCATCCACTCGTCCACTTTAATGTAACCATTAACGTCCACCTCTAAGTTATTTAGTCTTGCGAACTCCGTAGGGGGTTCGAAACCAATCTCCACAAATATACCATTAACGTCCAACTCTCTGGTTTCTCCGGTCTTTAGGTTCTCTACCACTACTTTCCTGACCAACTTATCGCCCTTAATCTCCTTTACTGTGGAATTCAGAATAAACTCCACATTTGGCTTCTCCTTCACCAACTTCAGTATAATAGGTTGTGCCCTAAACTCATCCCTACGATGGACTAGGTACACCTTTGTAGCGTACCTGCTAAGAAGCTCAGCCCCATCTAGAGCCGAGTTCCCTCCTCCCACCACAACCACAGGCCTATTCTTGAAAAGGGGCGCATCACACACCGAGCAATACGATACTCCCCTTCCCGTGAATTCGTTCTCACCTGGAACGTTTAGCTTTCTCCTCTTGGTGCCGACGGTCACGATAATGGTGGACGCTCGGAACTCTCCCTTCCTCTTGGTCTTAACCACATACTCCTCTCCATCCGCTCTGAAGGACTCCACCCTGTCCATGAGAATAGGTACATTGTATTTTTCTACATGAGAATTAAATAATTTGATCATATCAGACGCCTGGACCCCTATCAATCCCAAGTAGTCGTCCACTTCTCCAGCCTCGGTAAGTTGACCACCGGGAGTTTCTCCTATTACAAGGGTTTTTAGCATGTATCTAGCTGCGTATAAAGCTGCGCTGTAAGCCGCAGGACCAAGGCCTATAACTATAGTATCGAACTTCTCGTTCGGTTTAATATTGGACGCTCTCGGTATGAGACTCATACTGTCATCTACAGAACAAAAATATTAAACATTTTCTCTCATCTTTTAGGTTTAGTTTTTAATTACTTTGTTGCCACTTAATAAGTGGAAAAGTGCAAAGTATCTAAGCTCAGGCTCGTCCAAATTGTGAAAATAAAAAGCGTTTATAGTCTAGACATATCTAGGAGCTTTTGGTTCCTAACCTACAGTGATAGCGGTTATTACGTGCGTCATGCGCAATCATTTAGTATCCTAGGGTTTGATTAAACGCGGGAATATTAAACTGCAAGCTAATTTTCAACGTGTAATGAAGTTCCTTTTAATAACTGGGAGGTTGGCACGACCGATCCTCGAGGAAGCTGTGAAGGACTTGAAGGAAAAGGTCACAGTCCTAGCTCTAGATTACCCCGTTGCCTCACTCATGAGCGTTACATACATCCTTGAGAAGATGAAGCAACTAAGGGGCAAGGTACTTGGATATGATTTCATAGTACTACCTGGCTTAGTTTACGGAGACGCTAGCGCAATAGAGAGGGAATTTGGGGTCAAGACAGTGAAGGGTTCAGAGAACGCTTGGGACGTACCCAGGGTTATTGATGCACTGGAGAGAGGAGTCAAGCTATCTACAGTTTACCCTGCTGATAAGGTACTAAGTGATGTAGCTAGATATGACGTATACGAAGATCTTAGGAGAATAGAAGAAAAGGGAAATTACGCTTTTGACGTAGGATTCAAGGTCCCTGTGAGACCTCCCCCATTTAGAATACTGCTGGAGCTCAACCCATCGTCTACCCTAGAGAAGTGGATTGCAGACGTTGAAAGATCTAAAAAGTTTGTGGACGGGGTAGTTGTGGGTTTCCCCGTAGGTTTCTCGGATCTGGACGAGGTTAGAAGGAGGGTCAGGAAGATCGGTGAAATGGTAAATACAATAGGGATAGACAGCGATTCCCCTTCGGTTCTGAGAGAGGGAGTAAGGAGCGGAGCCAACTTGGTATTTAACTTAAACGAAACGAACATCGACGAGTTAACTGACATAAGGGATGGACCTGCATTCGTAGTCGCCCCATTTTCCACTGAGGATAGAGGTAACTTGACTGTGGCCCTCGTGGAGAGGGCAAGGTCTAAGGGTTTCTCGAAGTTGATTGCCGATCCTGTCCTATCCCCTCCCTTAATGGGAATGACGGACAGTTTAGGTTATTACTTACAATTAAGAGAAAAACTGAAGGACGTCCCCTTGCTCATGGGTGTCCTAAACGTTAGTGAACTTATAGACGTGGATAGTCACGGGGTTAACGGTCTCATGGCTGCCATAGGAGCCGAATTGGGAGTTTCAATTTTCCTTACAATGGAAAAGGGGAAAACTAAGTGGAGCCCCTGGGAGTTGAGGGAGGCTTCAACAATGGTGTCCCTCGCTATGACCAGGGGGAAAACCCCGACCAATTCAGGGAAAGACCTCTTAGTCATAAAAGATAAGAGGAGGACAAGGCAGGCTTTACCGATAGGGGATAGGATCAGAGCTGAGAAAATAGAGCCCTCTATGGACAGTTCCGGTTTCGCCCACATAGTAGTTAATGATAGGAGGATACTCGTATCTTTTTCAGGTTCAAAGGATTTACTTGTGGAAGGGGAAGATGGTTTGGCAGTTGGACGTACTTTGCTAAAGCACATAGAAAACATTTCGAAGGATCATGCTCTATACCTTGGGTACGAGCTTGCCAAAGCTGAAATTGCCTGTCTCCTTGATAAGGAATACGTGCAGGACAAGCCCCTGTTGAGGAGGATAGGAGTTGAGAGTGGTAGTTCCTAGCATCTCCCTCTTCCGCTTCGGTGAGTACACTCTAGGGATTGCTCACTATCCTCTTCAAACTTCAGGAGAACTGCTCGAGAGGGTTAAAAACACCATGAGATTGTCCTCGTGCAGTGACAAGGAAAGTTGTTACCCCATGATTTTTGGGGGAATAATACTCTTCGAGCGAGGGTCTCCAGTTTGGAGGCTGGAATACGAAAACTATTTTGAGGTAACTATGGAAGAGCATTGTAGGACTTCCCTATCCCAGTTCCTTGATGCCTCCTCTAGGGGTGAGGAGACGTGCCTGAAAGGTGAGGGCTGGTCTCTATTCCTGAGGGCGAGTAAATGTGCAAATTGTAAGAAAGTAGACCCAATGGGCATAAGAGCCATTGTGACTTAGGGGTATTCTATAACCGCGTAGGAGTCCTTCCCCTCATATATCTTAATGGTTACCTTATACTCTGTACCTAAGGTCTTTGAGATGTATTTAGCTACCTCAGTGCCTATGTACTCCACAGTTGGGAATGGGGAATCGATTACCTTTACCTCAAGACGAAACGGGGACCTAATCTGTATCTTGTCCATGTCCCTCTTCGGAACAATAAACTTATGGTCCCATAGGGCTATAGCCTCTTTTACAATTTCTCTTAGTTTATTGAAGTCAATAACAAATCCGCTCTCCTCGTGGAGTGGTCCTTCCACTTCCACGTTGACCGTGTATGTGTGCCCGTGAAGCTGGTCATCCCTGGGCGATGAGAGGGTATAATGCGCAGAGTCTATGGTAAATCCCTCCATACCCACTTTCACTTTCATTTAACAGTCACCAAGTTCTTATTGAAGTGTTCCCAGAGGGCCTCAATTAAATATTTTATCTCGTCGCAGATCATCCTGATATCTTGGTCCTGTCTCACTTTCTCTATAATATTGTTGACTGTGACCAGTTCCTTGAAGCTTCCTCTAGCCAGAACTCTATCGTGGAAAGTTAACCTCTCGCCCATAGTAGTGTTTCCACCGTACTCTATTAACCTGAAAACAGCGTAGGTCATGGAATCAATGTCCACATCAGCTACGTTAAACCTCTCGTTAAGCTCCCTTCTTAGCACACCAACTTGTTCCTTTACCAGTTCCACAAGACTATCCACTACCTCCATCCTCGATCTGAAAGTCTCGTTTTCCAGGAGAGACCTAAATTCAGTAGCCTGAAGGCAAGTGCTGTTGCACGGTACGTCAACTTCAATTACCTCTATCCTCATTGAAGGTTTCTCGGCCTGGTATCGTTGGATCCAGTAATCCATAACTTTAATTCAGATCCTTTAAGACTTTAAATATGTCCTTTTCAAAATTTATTGCCGACGTCTCAGAGTCAGTTTTTGACCACTATGGAGACAAGCTTAAGGCCTTAGCGATTTTCCCTTCTGACCCAATTCTTATGTTGATTATTCTGGAAGATGTGGATTCCATCTCCTTTTTAGCTAGGGGTCAAATCTTTAATCATTTCTACAAGAAGCAGAGGAACAAGACCGAGTATAGGAAGTTCATTGTAGACAACCAGTCCGATCCTCCTGTTATAGGGCTTATATTGAGCCCGGGTGAGGTAGGACACTTTTACCCCATAGTGATCTCAACGATCACTTTCGGATATGTAGTTTACGATCCTGATAAAATACTGGACATTAAGAACTGGAAGGCTATCGAAGATATGGGGATAAAGTTCATAGATCTCAAAAACATCAAAAAGGGGGAGGTATTGGAGCTTTGAACACCAGTTCCTTAGCGTCGGAGTACCTCTTGAGGGCTACCAGAACCTTGCAGGAGTCTACTAATGCCTTCAATGAGGGGGACATGTACTTCACCATTGTAAGAGGTAAGGAAACCCTTGAGAACTTGGCCTCCGTCCTGCTGTCACTCTACGGGATATTACCCTCCTCTGGCTCGCCTGTTAACGTGCTTGGTTACATGTTGGAATCCAGGGAGTTGGATCACGACACTAAGGTCGTAATTTCAGAGATACAAGATATATGGAGGGAAGCCTCATTCATAACCTACGTTAACGAGTCTCCAACTAAGGCACCTACTGTCCTAGCTAGACAAGTGGAGGTAAAATCGTTTCTTGAGAGGATAACTAAGACCTTCGATAAGGTGAGGGAGGTATTCGATGGATTCCACAATTGACTTAGAAGAGTTCACCTGTTCCAGTGACCCAATAGAGACCATAGGGTTTCTAAAAGGGAAGAAAGTAATTTTCGCTATTTCCAGAAGGAGCCCATTTTACCACGCCATAAAAGAGAAGTATAACGTTCATGAAGTGAAAAGAGAGGGAGATACGATATACTTCATGATAAATTGAGATGGTTATCCTTTTACAGCTTGATTAGGAGGGAGTTCGGTTTCTCTGAAAGGGAGGACTATAGATCGGCACTAGTCCTTAACATGATCATAAGGGAAGACTTTGAAGATCTATTGAGATCCAAGATAATGGGGAGGGAGGTTGCTGTAGTTGGTGCAGGCCCCTCACTTAATGCGCTGAAGGATGTTGAGGAGGATGTGATTGTAGCAGCTGACGGCGCTACCAATTACCTAGTCTCTAGGGGGATAATTCCAGACGTAGTTGTTACAGACTTGGACGGAATTGAGACCTACCCAGACTCAATCTACGTAGTTCATGCCCACGGTGACAACATCTCCAAGATGTGGAAATTGAGTTACATGGGTATAGTGTTGGGCACCTCCCAAGTTTTCCCCTTCGGGAGGCTCAAGCTTTACGGCGGGTTCACGGATGGCGATCGGGCAGTTGTGATGGCCATGACTCTAGGCGCAAAGCGAATAACTACTTACGCAATGGACTTGGACTCAGATAAGATTGGGATGTATTCAAAGCCATTCTACAAAAACGATGTACCCATGAATTACGTCAAGAGGAAGAAACTTAATGTAGCAAAGGAGATTCTACATACCCTATTTAGGAAAGATTTATAAAAACCACGAATCCTTATAATAGTAGTGGGTAGAGGGATGAGTGTTCTCCACTAGGAAAATTAGGATATTTGATACGACTTTGAGGGACGGAGAGCAGGCTCCTGGAATAGATCTAACTCTTGAGCAGAAGGTGAGGATTGCCAGGCAACTCCAGAGGTTGGGTGTAGACACGATTGAGGCCGGATTTCCAGCCTCTTCGGAGGGAGAGTTCTTCGCCACCAAGAGGATAATAGAGGAGGTAGGTGACTCGGTAGAGGTCACTGGTCTTGCCAGGGCTAACAAGAATGACATAGATAGAGGGATAGAGGCAGGTCTAGCCAGCATTCACGTCTTTATAGCCACATCTGATGTACATCTCAAGTACAAGTTAAAGATGACCAGAGAGCAAGTTCTGGACAGGATATACGAGTCTGTCAAATACGCCAAATCTCACGGTCTGATAGTCGAGTATAGCCCTGAGGATGCAACAAGAAGCAACGTTGAATTTCTATTACAGGCTGTCAAAACCGCAGTAGAGGCAGGCGCTGATAGGGTAAATATCCCCGACACGGTAGGCGTTATGACTCCCTTCAAGTTCCAAGAATTGATAAAGAAGATTGTGGAAGTCTCATCTGGTAGAATTATCAGTGTTCATTGCCACAACGACTTCGGCTTAGCTACCGCAAATTCCATTGCTGGCGTAGTTGGCGGAGCTGGGCAAGTTCACGTGACTGTAAATGGAATCGGGGAGAGGGCTGGAAATGCTTCTTTGGAGGAAGTGGTGATGGCGCTTAAAAAACTCCTCAACTATGAGGTCAATGTCAAGTCTTGGTTGCTCTATGACACGAGCAAACTAGTCTCAGAGTTAACAGGAGTCCCAGTACCCTTCTTCAAGGCTATAGTGGGGGATAACGCTTTTGGTCATGAAGCTGGAATACATGTGCACGGAGTTATAGAAAATCCGCTGACCTATGAGCCCATGGCTCCAGAGGAAGTTGGTAATTTCCGAAGGCTGGCTCTAGGAAAACACAGCGGGATACATGGTCTAAGGAAAATATTAGAAGACCAGGGAATATATCTTGATGACGAGAAGCTAAAGGAGGTACTTCAAGAGGTTAAGAAGATAGCAGATTCAGGAAATAAGGTCAGTGCTGAGGACGCGAAAAGGATAGCAACTAGATTTTTGACTTCTTGAGTAAACACTCCTTCATGATACGCTTGTTTGGTCATTCAATGGTCTCCATAGATAATTCCGTTGTTATAGATCCTCACGATGGGGGCAGTATAGGTCTTCCTAAACCAATCATAGGACGAACGGTTCAAGTTCTAATAACCCACGACCACTATGATCACAACGCTTTCCAAAACGTGGAGAGCAAGGACGTAAAGATTGGCTTAGAGGGAAGCCTTGAAGTGGGGGGTTACAAAATAGAAGGCTTTCGGGCGTACCACGACAATCTGAAGGGAAAGAAATATGGTAAGACCAGCATTTATCAGATCAAGGGTAACTCCATATCTTTTCTTCACATGGGGGATATAGGGGAATTTCCTTCAGAGAGAATCCTCAAGAATTTGAGCGCAGACATTGTTGCTATACCTATAGGGGGGATAATCACCATCGGACATAGGGAGGCTCAGGAAATTATAAAGATCATTTCTCCCACGGCAGTTATACCACTGCACTACTGGGTTAGAGGGCTCTTGATGCCATTAGATCCTCCTGAAGATTTCATTAAATACATGAACTGGAACTTGTATAAGACTAAAGAAATAGATGAAAACAACCTAAAGAAAGGTATTTACTTATTTGACATTGATTAGAGCTTTATCCTCTCCACTCTAGCAACTGGCACAGTTTCCTTACTCATTTCCTCCTTAACCATCTTCTCTATTGCTTTCCTTATTGCCTCCGACCTGTTTAAACCTGACTTTATTGCATACCTGTCTAAAAGCTCCAACAAGTCTTCTTCCGCTTTGAATGTAATTACTCTCATCGAGCACCTAATAGGTATATTGAATCGGGAAGGCTTAAGTATTTTCTGTAGCGATACTACCCTCTTCCTATATGAAGAGGAATACTATAAGAGGAAGATTAATATAATAGCATGTCCTATACTTTTTATTAGAGGAAAATACATTGCCAACAGTTCACCTCTCTATCCCAGAGTGGATGTACGAGGAGCTAAAGAGAAAAGCAGAAGACATGGGGATACAGGTAACCGACCTGGTAAAGTTTTACATAAAAAGTGGGATGGAGGGGAAAGAAGAGTCTCCTTCTAAGGAAAATACAGAGAAAGTAGAGGAGTCCATAGCTTACCTGGAAGCTCGCGTGGCTCAGTTGGATCTTCTGGTCATGGAGCTTGTCAAGAAGTTGAAAGTTTTAGAGGAGGAAGACGAAGAGGAGCAGGTTGAGATAGAGAGGAGTTAACGGGATAAAGATTATTAAATATTAATCTGGTTTAAGGTTATGGGCCTATGGGATTGTGACCCTGGGTTCCAGGGAAGGATGAACATAGGTGGGTCCCCTAAGATTATCCCTTTTAATCACTTGGAAGTTTAGCTCTCAGGGAAAATGATGTAGCAGAGACGTGCCGACTAGATGAGGAAAAAAGTTGTATCTGATAAAGGAAAGACAAACCTCGCCTTTCAAGGCCGATTAGAGCTTTTTAAACATGAAGGTAGTTTCCCTTCATGACACTCCTCTCTACTCAACTCCAGATGATGGGGGGAGCCGATCTCTCCCGCAATACCAGAGTAAGGAGTCAGAACAGTCGTAGTTAGGCTATCCCCAAATGTTTTGCCAAAACGTTATGGGATTAGACGTTCTCCTACGACAAGGGCAATAAGTTCACTTGAACCATCTGGTCTTATCAAGCTAATGTAGGCTATAGTGTATAAACTCTATGAGTGTGGTATAAAGGTATGCTTAACAACTGGGTGTAGCACCTCTAGGCTCTATGCACATTATGACATCAAGGTCGAGAGAAAGCCTAGGGAAGTCATCACTTGTCCTCTTGCTTGCAGGTTACATAGTTAAGTTAAAGGTGCCCTCAATATCATGAGGAGAGGATAAAGAAAACCGTTAAAGCACTGAAAAACCTCTTTCTTTCTTTGTATCCTCAAACGGAGTAACTCCTACAAAGGGGGAGTGACACCCATGACCTTGGTGGAATCCCTGCCCTTTAGGGCGGCGATGAGGTCAACTACATTGAAATTAGAGTTACAGATCTTATTATGTTGGGGTTCCTTCTTATTTGGTTTATAGTTTTATTGATATCGTCTAGGTCCTTTCCTTCAACTTCAACAACGACATCATATTCGCCATAAACTGCAGTTCCATCCCTTACACCTTCGATCTTTTTTAATTCATTTACAACATCCATTTCTTTTCCAATAGTGGTTATTAATAAAACATATGCTTTTAGAGTACCCATACATATATAGTAGTCTTAAGATTTAAAAACTTACAACATCACGACGTTTATTGTTTGTGAAGTAAATTGTTTCTAAATTTGCAATTTGGTATAATGTAAACAAACATGATATTACTTTCTTCCTTGAGGGATTATTACTTTCTCGCTCACGGAAAACCTAAGGGTAATTTGTGGTATTTCAGCTCTCGCCTTTTAATAAAAGAACTGTAAACCTCGCCCTTTAGGGCGTGGGGGAGTCATTATTGAGCATCACGATGGATACCTACTTCAGTAATATCCGCTCTGGGTTCAAAACCCTTGAAGAGATTAATATCAAAGCGACGGACACAACAAATGTACCTATGAAGAGACCCATTGTATAGAAAGTAAGGCCGAAGACACTGTCCAGTAGACCTGCAACGATTTGTACATACGGTATTACCAAAATGAACGAGAGCGATCCTAGAGAGGCGAAGTTGAGGATCAACGCTGAAAATGACGCTAACATTCCAAACCCCGTGATCAGGAAATTGATAATTTGGACATTCCGCTGTGTTCCCCCTATGAATATTAGTAAAATTAAACTAATTGATGCAGTCAAGAGGATCATAAGTAGGTAGGCCGCGATTACCGTGGCAGAGAAGGATAACGTTACTCCCGCGTTCCCTCCTATAATGAATGGGGCAAAAACGGAGAAGGCTATTAACCCCATTAGGTCTCCCAGAGAGGATATAATACCAAGTATCATGGAGATACTCAACTTTGAAATTATGAACTCCATAGGGGAGACAGGGGACGCAAGGAGGGACTCTAGGGTCTTTCTCTCCTTCTCCCCTAAAATACCGTCCGTCAGGAAAAATATCACAGGAGTGGCAGCCGGGAATAGGATGAGGGAGACAACCCTAGCTAGCTGACCTAACCTGTCAACGTTACTTGAGGTAGCCTGTTTCGTGGGTTTGTAGTAACCTAGGTAAACTTCCAAAGGCTCCCTAACTACGTTAGGGGAAACGTTTATGTGAGAACCCTTCTCCAACACGGTAATCCTAGCTAAGGAGTCGTTTACCAATATGTTATAGAGCGCGTTATTTACCAGGGTCTGAGCGTTACTTTGAGATGATATTAAGACCTTCTCTTGTACGTAGGCGACCCTATCTAAGGAGGTTAGATTGCTGGAAAAATTTGGGGGAAAAATTACCTCAACGTCAGCTACAACTGAGAAATTATTTATGTATACTATACCACCATGCTGGACCACGTAGTCCTTTAAGTAGTTAACATAGGGCAAGTTCCCAGTGCTGTTGTTGACTATCATAACCGTAGGAGGTTGACTGGAAACCGAAGCGTAAATAATTACCCCAATGAGGGGTAGCAGAAGTAACGGGAGTAGGATGGAGGTGAGAAGAATTCTCCTATCCCTCTTGAGGTCTAACCACTCCTTTCTGAGAAGGTCGAGTATCGTCAGTCTTCACCCACTAACTTTATGAAAGACTCCTCAAGGTTATTGGTACCGGTCGCCTCCACGATCTCCCTGGGCTTACCAATCTTGATACCCTCTCCCTTGTTTATCATGAGGACCCTGTCACACATGTACTCTACCTCCAACATGTTATGCGATGATAAGATCACTGTTGTTTGTCCTCTAATTTCCCTTATTACGTTCCTAATTCTGACTGCAGACTCTACATCCAGGGCGGACGTGGGTTCATCTAGGATAGCCAACTTTGGCTCGACCATTAAGGTTCTAGCTATTATCAACCTCCTCTTCATTCCTCTACTGAAGTTCATGGCTTTGTCATATATTCTATCTCCGAGGGAGGCTATTTTAATCCCTTTCTCTAGGAAATCTTCCTCCAGTTTCTTATCACCCTTTGAGTAAATTCTAGCATAAAACTGTAGATTTTCGATCCCGGTTAATCTGTCATAAGGGAACGCATCTTCCGGCATATAGGAGATGTATCCTCTCTGCTTAGCCTTTACAGGGGTTTCCCCAAATATCTCGACTTTTCCATCATACTTGATTATTATTCCGCTCAGAACCCTCAGGGTTGTGGTCTTCCCTGCGCCGTTAGGTCCTATAATGCCATAAACCTCCCCCATGTCTACAGTAAAGTTAATGTTATTGAGGATCGTTTTCCTATTTACAGTTCTGGTTAATGAAGTAACACTGACTGCCGTAGGCTCGTTGATCATACACAATCCTATCAGAAGAGAGCTAATAATAATGTTTTCAGTACTCTATTCATTGATAGGGGGTTTAAAGGACAGATTAACGGAAGCGACTTTGAAATTTGATAGGGCAAAGGTCATCCTAAAGGTAGCTTTGGACATAGTTGATGAGAGGGGTAGAAGCGAAGTAGGGGACTTTGACTACAGGACATTAGTCGCTAGGCTCTACGAGCTGGGGCATTCCTTTGAACCCAAGATGATTTTGAGGGCCCTTGAGAGGGATTACGGTATAATTGAGACTTCCTATAAATCTTCTAATCAACATTGGTGGAGGTTCATTGACGTAGATGAGGTGAGAGATTTTCTGGGTCAAGAGGAAGAGGACCCGGACGTCATGTTGATTAAGGCCCAGGCAGCCAGCTTGTCCTTGGACGAGTTAGAAAGGAAGTTAATAACCCTTCAGCAGAGAGGAATGAGGAGCGACATGGATAAGGCAATCTTCAGGAAGATAGCTTTTGAGGATTTACCGCTTTTGGTCGAGATTTACAAGAAGTCCATCCAATACGAGGAGACGAAAAATATATCCATGAAAGTGAAGAAAATTTTAACGTTAGCCTCTAAACTAACAAGGATTAACAATGCAAAAAATAACAATAAGGGACTTCCTGAAAAAGAAAGGGAAGGAGAAAATAACGATGTTAACAGTTTACGATTACTCGATGGCTAAGGTTCTCTCGGAGACGAACATTGACGGGGTTTTGGTCGGAGATTCCTTAGGTATGAATGTTCTGGGTTTCCCTTCAACCCTTCAAGTTGACATGGAACACATGATCCACCACACCAGGGCTGTCAGCAGGGCGTCCGTGAGGCAACTCCTTGTCGTAGATATGCCTTTCATGTCCTACGAACCTTCAATAGAGGTTGCCGTGAAGAACGCTGGGCTCCTTGCTAGGGAAGGGGCTGATGCCGTGAAACTTGAAGGAGGGATTGAGGTCTTCGATAGGGTGAGGGAGATTGTCAAATCTGGGATTCCGGTTATGGGTCACATAGGTCTGACCCCTCAGAGGTACCTTACACTGGGAGGATATAGAACAATAAAAGATGAGGGAAGGCTTGTAGAGGACGCCATGGCGTTGGAAGAGGCTGGAGTCTTCTCTATCGTAATTGAAAATACCTTAGCCGAAATCGCCCAGAAGATCACTGAAAAGGTCTCAGTGCCCACCATATGTATAGGTGCAGGTCCGCACTGCGATGGACAAATACTAGTAATACACGATCTCTTAGGACTAGGGGATATATCTCCATACTTCGCCAGAAAATATCTGGATCTGAAAAAGGAGATAAGGGATGCAGTGGAGAAGTACGTCGCTGATGTGAAGTCTGGAAGCTTCCCTAGTGAAGAGAATTATAAGACTAGGGACAGTTGAGCTAATCTTTCAGACATGAACTTCATCGCCTCCCTAAGCACAGCCTTGTTATTGTAATTTGAAATTAGCTTTTGAACCTCATCCTCTTTCATTTTCTTCATTTCCTCGACCTTTTTTATTAATAAGGGAAGAGCCCTAGTTACGTTATCCACTATGGTTACATTCGCAGTTAGGGAAGTCCTAGATAGGGGATTCAAGTCAATGGCTATGACTTTTTTCCCCATTTTAACGAGAGCTTCCGTCCTGTCTCCGTCCTCCATACCCAACAGAACAACATCTGCGGTGAAAATCCCCTCTCTACTGACTTTTCTTCTCTCGCTAAATAATTCAGGTATCACCTCTGAAGTGTCATCTACTCCTAGAACTTTCTTCGCCCCGTGGTCTTCTAACACCTTCTTTATGGCCAACTCCCTTTCCCTGTCTCTATAGAACAGGTTAACCTCTATCTTAGCTGGTATTATCTCACTTAACCTCACCACTTCAGCAGGGACAAGGGACGCCATGTTACCGTTCACAGATATAACAGGGTTCTTTGCGGTTATTAGAAGAGCACTTGCGTTCTCTATTGCAGTTTCTGCAAACCGTTCAGTCTTCTCCCCAATAATATAGTCAAAGCACTCCCCTCTTCCGTGAGCTATTAACCCTTGTGGAACCACAACGTGATTCTCCATGGCCTCAACCAACTTCTCCCTAACCAAGATAGAATCCCTTCTGGGGTGGTTTTCCGGGACTACTCCACGAATGCCCCTTGATTTGCTATCTTGTGTCTTATCCATGATTCAGATTCAGGTGATCCCAATTTAAGGATTAAGCCTTTTTTCCTTATGGAGTCGGGATAGGGGCTTTTGAATCCCATGGCTTCGGTGAATCTCCTAGAACATGAAATGAAGTTCTGAAGGGAGGGGCTTTTCTTGAACTCATCTATTAACTCCAGGGCCTGTTTAAGCGGTTTGAGGATACTTCTGGTAGGAATTGCTTCAATAGGTTTAGAATATAGCTGGTCACTTTCCAATTCAAATATAGTGATCCTGCCGTAAGGAGGAACTCCTGGGGACTCCCTAAGGACTAGATTCCTTCCGTAGTATTGCGAGACCACATCTCCCAGTCCGTTCCCTGAGACCACTTCGCTTTCATGTGCGACTGAGATGGCATTATCAGGATTCATGGAGAACAACTCTGATGCACCTAAAGCGTAGGCAATACTAATGGACGCACTCATTCCGTATCCGTATCCCAAAGGAACTGAGCTTTGTAAGTCTACTTTCAACTTTCCCAATTTAGCTTGTAGGATTTCTTGATTCGAAATCTTCACCAACTTACCGTTTAAGTATATTCCCTCCCCTTGGGTTACGCGAGCGTAAGAGAAGGGCTCCAGTATTAATGTCAGACCAATTGACCCTGACTTCTTAGGCTCTTCAAGGTCTATTGGATACCATATCCCGGAAACACTAATTGGTATTACAATGTCCACCATTAGGACACACTAGATATAAACAAATTTAAATCCAAAGATTTATTGATCTTCAGATGCTATTAGACGCTTCCATCTTCAGTAGGGCCTTGTCCGTAATGGGTTTGGATACTGTACGGAAACAGTTGATCCAGGGGGAGAGGGAGGTTATAGTAGGCAAGGGGACGTCCATGTCAGGTTCTATACTGCAGTTCATGAACCCTAAGGTGATCTCTCCTCCCTCCCGTTTTGAAGATGGAAGCGTTTTCAGAATTGAAAGTAACAGCGGAACCTACTCAAGATTATTGGTCCCATCTGGGGTAAGCTTTAAGGACTTGATAGAAAGGCTTTCAAGGGACGGGCTGTTCCCGGCCCTTTTCCCCTTATACCTTGAGGGCACAGTCGGAGGTTTTGTTGCGACCAACGGGTCAGGCTTCGGAAGCTATAAGTTTGGATTTGTAAATTTTAGAAAGACTGTTCATGAATTGAAGGATAACATGTCAGTTTCCTTACTCGCGGTGAACTACAGCGAGTTAATAGAGACAAGAGAGGAGTCGAAATTCTCTTGGGCTGGGATAGTTGGAAAGGACGGAGAGGTATTCTACTATGTTCCTACAATATATTCTAGCCTCGTGAATAAGAAAGAAAGATCGTTAGATACAATGGAGCTGATAAAGGAGCTGTCCTCTCAAATAGAGAAGACCCTAACTCCCGGTAAGATACCAGTTTGTTTAAGGTCGGATACACTCCATGATCTACCCTTCCTTGAAAGGACTGTGGGATATGTTATAAACTACAACTCTCCTTCTAGAATGTACGTCCAGTGCGGTTCCATAGACAGGGACAAACTTGATGACCTGTTTTCGTTTTTAAAGAAAAATCCAAGGACATACCCCTTCCCCAATTTACAGGATTATAATGAATTACAAAAGATTCTAATAAATAAATTTGATAATAAATTGAACTTACCCAAGAAAGTCCAGCCAATAAAGGTTGAGTACCTGGACGCTTTAAAATGCGTCAGTTGTGGAAAGTGCCTAGACTCATGCCTCGCATATAAGGTTACACGTGACTTTACGAGGTCCCCTCCTGGGAAGTTCAGTAGGTTATTCACTGGTTATACGGAATTTGAGGCTTGTTTTGGATGCATGGAATGCCAAGACGTTTGTCCTGAAGGGATAAAGATCTCCGCGATTACTGAGGTACTTCCAACACTTGCCGAGAGGAAGAACCCAAGTTCCATAGACACTCCCAAAGTCTCCTTAAGAGTTAGGGAAATGGAGAAGATGGTTGAAGCCAAGTACAGGAACAGGGCCCCTGTGATGTTGTTTGTTGGGTGCGCGTCCAAATATGATATGCAAGGGGTTGAGGGGTTTCTAATGTTTCTTTACGAACACGGAGAGGGAATTAAGTTATCTCCTAGGGTGAGGGTAATTGACGGTATGTGTTGCGGATACGAGAAATATATAGCAGGAGATGTAGAGGGAGCTAAGCAGGATGTGGCGAGAATTAAGGAGTTAAAAGAAAAGCAAACCCTACAAGACGTGTACTTCCTCTGCCCAGAGGGGCTATACGTCTATAACAAACTCTCAGGAGATAGAGGAGTCCTTGCGTATGAATTGTTGAAAGATAAAGTTCAGGGAGATGTCCATGCGGGTTGCTGGGCTAGAAAGCTGGGTTATGAGGGAAAGGATAAGGAATGCGCAGGACTCTTTATGACCACATATCACGGTAAGCCTGTTCCAATGAGAAACAAGAATCTCCTTACCATATGTCCATTCTCTACGTGGAAGTTTAACACGACTTCAGTTTACGGTTCCTTTTCAAAGGGGGAGATCAAGGAACAGGTAAGTAAGGAGGTTGAAATAAACGAGGAGGAGCTCATAGAGTGGATGACCGAGGCCTTGAGAAACTCAGTTCTGATGTCGGGTGATGACGTCGCGGAGAGGGCAAACTCGTGGAGTCTAGGTGGTAAATCTTACTTCGTCCTACTAACTACGCCTTTAATAAGAAAAAGGTTTACAGGTCTAATAATTCAGAGAGTTTCCTTAAACAGAGATATCAAAAATTATTTCATGAAATTAGTCAACAATAGCGTACTACTTATTGAGAAAGCTGATAGGTGGAGCGAGATAATAAACGGAATGAACTTTGATGAGTTGGCAGAGGAGTTAATAAAGAGGGTAGCAAACTCCAGTAGGCTTGAGTATGAGTCAAGGAACTTAGTTAGCGGTGATGAGTTCAAGAAGGCCTTGAGGGATGAAGTACTTAAGAAGGTTGTAACTCCTAACGTAATCCAGGAAATAGTGAAGAACGTGGCGTACTCATGATGACCTCTATCGGGGCAGTTATACTAGCTGGCGGGGACTCAACCAGGTTCGGGAAGAACAAGCTACTAGTGAAATTGAAGGGCGTTCCCATACTGTTGAGAGTGATCTCGGCAATACCTCAACCTAGGATAATTGTGGCTGGAAAATACGCCGTGGATATTATAGCGCAGTTTCCAGACGAGATCGTCATCTACAATCCCAACTGGACGTTAGGTATGTCTACTTCGTTGAAATTGGGTTTGAGGTATTTTCAAGATAAAGATGGAGTTCTGGTAGCCTTAGGCGACATGCCCCTACTGACTAGGGAGATCGTTGAGAAAATAGTTAGCTCCTATACCAATAACTGCGTAGCTGTCGTCCCTACCTACAAGGGAAAGTGGGGAAACCCAGTGATCCTCTCCAGAGCCCTTTTCTCAGAGGTGGAGAAATTACAAGGAGATGTTGGGGCTAAAAATATCCTAAGAAGAAAAATGGAAAACATATGCTTTGTGGAGACAGGTGAAGAAGTCCTCATTGATGTTGATACTGAGGCTGACCTAGTCGAAGTTTCTCGGAGGCTGCCTTAATAGCCTCGACTATGTTCTGATATCCAGTGCATCGGCAAAGGTTTCCAGAGATCCCTTCTCTTATTTCCTCCTCAGTGGGGTTCGGGTTTTCCTTAAGTAGCCAGACGCTCTGCATAATCATACCTGGGGTGCAGTAGCCGCACTGTAACGCGTGATGGTCCCAGAAAGCCTCCTGGACTGGATGTAACTTTCCGTCCTTTGCCAACCCCTCTACAGTGACAATTTCGGAATTGTTAGCTTCCACAGCGAGTAGGGTACAGGACTTGACGCTCTTCCCGTTCATTAATACGGTGCACGCCCCACAGTTGGAGGTGTCACATCCTATGTGTACTCCGGTGAAACCCAGATCTCTCAGCACATGTACCAATAGCCTTCTAGGCTCAACCTCGGTCTCTAAGGTCTTTCCATTTACCTTTAACGTGATCTTTACTTTTTGGTCCTTTTCATAGACTTTCATAAAATCACCTCTTCAGAGCCTCAAGAAGAGCCCTCTTGGTCATTACTTTCGTCATCTTCTTTTTATACTCAGCTGATCCCCTAATGTCTGAGGTCGGGTTGGCATATCCCATGGCTTTCTCCGCTGCCTCTTCGATCAGCTTTTCATTGGGTTCCCTGTCTAAGAGTACTTTCTCAGCTTCGAGAGCCCTAACGGCCTTGTTGTTTACAGCGGTTAGCCCTATCCTCAAGTCCTTGACCACGTCTCCTTCCCTTCTCATGAGGACAGCTACCCCCACTATGGCGTAGTCTCCAGCCCTCCTTTCAAGTTTCTTGTAGGAAAAGGTATACCCTGCGAACTCCGGGGTTATGACCTCCTTCACAAGTTCCCCTGGCGCCAGATCTGGGGAGAACATGTCCTTGGCGAAATCTTTGAAGGGGACCTCCCTTTCTCCCTTGGTTCCCTTAATCTTCACCGTCGCATCCATAGCAATTAAGGATGCTGGGTAGTCAGCTGCAGGGTCAAGGTGAGAAATTACTCCTCCGATAGTCCCCATGTTTCTTACCTGAGGGTCAGCCACTGTGGAGGCAGCTTCGCTCAATAGAGGTAAGTTTCCCTTAAGAATTTCGTAGTGAGTAGTTAAAGCACCTATATGTATCTTGCCTGCCTCCCTCCTCATGTAGTGAAGATCGTTGAGTCCCTTCAGTTCAACCAAGTAAGAAGGCCTCAGAATTCTTAACTTTAGCATTGGAATAAGGCTATGTCCTCCAGCTAAAGCCTTAGCGTCCTCATGGGTCTCTAGAAACTCGTTTGCCTCATCCAGCGAGTCAGGTATTACATATCCGAACTTAGGCGGGTACATGAGATTAAGTAAGGCACATCATATAAATGTTTTCAGGTCATGGGTGATGCTCAAGGTTAATTTTTCCCCTTTATCTACTTGGGAATAGAATAAACCCATAGAGAGGACTCCGATTTGCTTCGACCCAACACTGTCCAATATCTAGAGCCAACATAAGCTAAGACCAACTAGTCACTTCGCGTATTTTTCAGGTCTCTTTTTAAACTCAGCCATGCACATGGGACTGCAGAAGTAGAACGACTTACCCTTGTAGTTGTAAACGTAAGTAGTGTGAGTGACCTCCTCTCCGCAAACAGGATCCTTCAAGGTTCCCACCATTATTTATTGGTACTTCCACAATTTATCTCTTAATTTAATTACCTCCCCAACCACGATAACAGCAGGTGCCTCAACCCCGTTCTCGAAAACGCACTGATCAAGGTCCTTTAAGGTGCACGCAAAAACTCTCTGTTGCAGAGTGGTACCCCTCTCGACTATGGCCGCTGGAGTATCTGGGGATCTCACTTTAAGGAGTGCCTCCTTGACCTCCTCTATTTTGGAGACGCCCATCATAATGATTAGTGTTCCCTTTTTGGGAATGTAATCTAGGTCTATGCCTGACCCTTCAGATTTAGAGCCCGTAACTACAGTAAATCCAGACGAGAACCACCTTGAGGTTACAGGTATGCCAGCGTAGGCTGGGGCCGCGATGGCACTTGTCACTCCAGGCACCACTTCACATGGAACTCCTCGTTGGATGAGGAATGAGCACTCCTCTTCTCCCCTCCCGAACACGTAAGGGTCTCCCCCCTTTAGTCTCACAACCAATTTTCCTTCTAAGGCCTTGCGTAGAAGGAGATGGTTTATCGCGTCTTGACTTTGCGACTCACCCAAGTTCTTTCCAGCGTAAATAAGCTCAGCTTCGCCCCTGACTAGTTTAAGTACTTCCTCAGAGACCAACCTGTCGTAAACCACAACGTCACAACTTTTTAGCATCTCCATCCCCTTCAATGTAAGTAACCCAGCGTCTCCTGGTCCTGCCCCCACGAGCACTACCTTTCCCTTCATCTATCTAAATTCAGGGGGAAGGAGTAAAAAGCTGATCTTTCAAATGAGGGGAAGCCTTAGTATTTAACGTGGAGATCTCATCGTTTCCTGGACCAATTCATATGGCGTTTATTCGCCTAACTACGTATAGACCGAAGGCAATTCCTTCCAGTAACTTCACTCCATACACTAAAACTAAGACGTCATTTAAAAGAACGGTCTGGGAGATCTGAAACAAGGAGGAATAAATGTATAGTAAAAGCACGAAAAAAAGGTCCGACGCGAAGCCTAGGGAATACAGGATGAACCTCTCCATGAACTTCAACGATGTAATAACGTACCCTATCATGAATCCCCCTACGAACTGGGAGAGGAAAGATCCTACGAAAAGGACCTGGTAGTTCAAAGTGTATGAGTAAACCCATGGAGTCAACCAGGGTACAATCAGGCCTATCCCAGCTACAATTATCATCCATGCCCTCCTCCTGATCAGAATTGATGCTACGGGTACGTTCTCTCCGTCCTGGTTTTCCGCATACTTATCAAGGGGTGTGTATCTATAGAGTGTGTACCATCCAAGAACTCCTCCGGAGAGGACGGGACCCTGATAGGAGATTAATCTGATTAAAGGATCCCCAACGCTATACACAACAATGGAGACCAGGAGGATTGAAAACCCTGCGATCAACCCTAACTTAAGCTTGTTCATCATATCACGGCAGGTGTATTATGTATACCATCATATTATTTTCGTTATCCTTTTTTAATATCTTCACTCCCTGCTCTCCCATGGCTGTAGCCCACATCTCAACCTGGTCAGACTGTACCCCAGGAGTCGCCAGAACCTTCACCTCTCTATTTCCACCTGATTCAAGCCAGTACTTCATTAAGGTTACTGCAGGGGAGTTCGCTCCGCATCCTCCAGACTGTTTAGTTAAGTCAATCTCGTCAACCACTCTCGACACCTAATATATCATATCCGAGCTAAACTTTAAGATGTTTTTGTTTTCTAAGAACCATATTTTGTCCCAATTTCTTTGTTTCATTTCTTCAATAATTGAAAGTACTACGGTCTCAGCGTTACACAAGGAAGATTTACATGGGGAGAAGAGAAAGTTCTCGTAATTGTAGTTCTCTATGGTCTTTTCCCGCCAATCTCCGGAGGAGAGGAAGACAACTCTTCTCCCTCCTGAAGAGAAGACCGGAGAGTGAAGGAACTGTTCTAATCTCTCTGCGTTACTAATTTCCCCAAATATCTCAGCCATTTTTAAGTAGGCAAAGTAGGCCACACCGTAGTTCTCTCCTCTGCCCACGAAGAAGGGTGACCTACCTAGCTTCATAGGCTTACCCCTTTCCGGTTCCTCCCATATTCCGGCTAAGGAGTAAAGCGTTTTGAGAGTGGCAACAAATGAAAGAGTTCCAGGAAGGGTCTGAGCAGGCTGGTAGGGCACCTTTACCACCCTGTCGACTAAGTTTAGTAACTTGGAGTTTTCGCTCGCTGTTACCAGAACAATCTCAGATTTGCCTCGTAGCTTTTCAACCAAAGCTAGATATACCTTGGGCTTAGCAGAGACTGACACGATAATCAAGGTATTTGGAGGGTTCCAATCCAGAAGATCGTAGGGATCCACGCATCTGAACCTCCCCAAGCTCTTACCCTCAAGGGCTAGACAAGCTGCGAAGGAGTCTCCGGAACCTGTGATCACTCCTCCTTCTATGCGTTCACTAACCTCGGACTTCAGGTCTGGAATGCGTTTAGCTTCCTCCTCTAAAGCCTCTATGTACATATGTTCTAGTAACCAACAAAAACTTAATTCGCTTTTTGTAATCTCTCCTGAGTTGAAGATCCTCATCAAGGCGAAATTGGCATACGTTAAGGACGAGGTTCTTAGAGGAGTATATCTTGGGATAGATAACTCGAAGCTGGTCTCAATCACAAGGGAGGAGCCAGAGGAATTTGAAGACGCGGAGCTCATACTAGGGGGAGAAGATAGGATACTGTCCCCCGGATTTATATCCGTGCATACCGTGCTGTCCTTATACCCTTTCAGGTATAACCTAGTCTCAGGTAGACAAAATGTAAACGATGTTATATCCGTGTTGGGGCAGAAGGATGTTTACTCACTGTCCATGATGGGGGCATATCACCTCCTTAGGTCAGGAGTAACTACTGCGGTGACTGCGGATCCTTTCCCGGAGAGCGTAGCTAGAGCCATGATAAAGGTCGGGATCAGACCCATCATCGCGGTTCCAGTGAACTGTAGCTGGGGTTCCTCTGACTGGAAGAGGGAGTTCAAGGTTCTTTACGATAGGTGGAAAGGTCAGGATACCAGGATTGTCTTTAAGCTCTGCAGTCAAGAGGAAACCGACGAAGTGGTCGGGTTGTCACGGGAGTTTAAGGTCCCCATCCTAGTGGACAGGTTAGTTGACCTTTCCCAAAGTAAGGGGTTGACCAGCAATGACCTAATAGTTGGTATGGGCGGCGCGTCCAGGGGGGATCTGGAGTTCATAAGGGAGAGGAAGCTTGGAATTTCTTTCCTCCCGTCCATTGAGGTATGTAAATTCACCTTGGGCGCCTTACTCCCCTCAGTATCCCTTGACCTTAGCCTTAGTTATGATATTAGAAGGGAGCTAGGCTACGCTGTCTCCAGACTGTTATTGACACCTGAAGAGGCAGTGAGGTCTGGGACTCTGTGGGGTTACAGACAGTTGAGGTTAAATTACCCCCTGGAGCTGGGGGTCACGCCGGATTTCGCCCTCTACCAGGTAAACGAACCTCCATTTTATCCTTTGGACTATAGCTCCCCTTACGAGACTCTACTTTTCTCCACGGGAGTCCCAGAAACTGTGGTGGTTGGGGGAGAGCCAGTTCTCGACGGCACAGTCCCCTTAAACGTGGGCTTGAAGGATGTAGAGAGCGCACAGGAGATAGTGAGGGATATTGGAGGGAAGAAGTCAACTCTGGAAAAAAATTGAGATTGTTGGAGACATAGCCATAATTCCGGTTCCCTTCCACTTCGACCCAGACGAGTTGAGGAAGTACGCCCAGGAGGTCATGGATAGGACGAAGGTGAAGTCCGTGTGGGGGCGTAAGAGGGACGTTGGAGGGACTTTCAGGCTCCCCACCTATCTCCATTTGGCAGGAGATGAAAGAAGCGACACCCTTTATAGAGAACACGGCTCTCTCTTCTACCTGGACATTAGGAAGGTCTTCTTCTCCCAGAAGCTGACCTTCGAGCACAGGAGAATAGCTGAAGCTGTTAAAAGGGACGAGATAGTCGTAAACATGTTTTCAGGGTTCGGTGCCATCTCGATTCTCTCCTATAAGATCGGAAGACCGAAGGTGGTTTACTCCATTGACTTAAACCCTCACGCTTACTACTATATGATGGTTAACGTAGAGCTCAACAACGCTTACGGCGTGATCCCAATTTACGGCGACGCCTTTAGCAAGATGAGGAAACTAGAGGAGGCAGACAGAATAATATCTCCTTTACCAGAAAGGGATAAAGAGGCGTATTCGGTAGCCATGGAAAAACTTAAGCCTGGAGGAACGTTGCACCTTTTCGCTGAAGTCAAGGTAGAGAGGGGAGAGGATCCAGTAGTCAAGGCAATGTCTAGGTTTCCTGGCTCCGTGAACGGTAGGATCGTTAGGAGCACTAATCCTGGAAAGTATCACGTGGTTCTAGATATCGTTAAAAAACCAGGTATTAGAGAAGGGATTTGATCCACTCCCCCGCGAAAAGTGTGGCCTTACTGAAGTCGGTGAAGATGCCCACCTGGATTTTTCTTCCCATGAACTTTATCTCGATAACGTAAAAACTCTCATTATCCCTCCTTAAAACTCGGAAGTATACCTCGTAATTGCCAAGTGTCGTCCTCTTCCTTTGACAAGCCATAACACCTAGGTTCATAATCTCCAACTTATTTAGGTCTGGTTCCATGTAGTTAACTTTGGCGCAGAATTAAATTAACTTTAGTATCCAACGTGAATTACCAAAAAGTTCTACTCTTTAAACAATATTTACTGACCAAGAGCTAATAAACTCAGTGGCGTGAACCTTTATCCTGTCGTGGGCTCTAGCGTTCTAAATGGGTATCTAAAGTTGTTATTACAATTGGCGAAAGCTTCGCCTTTGGGGCTGAGAGGAGGTCTGATCCCAGATTTAAGGCTTTTATTTTCTGCTAATTCACATATCGAGATAGATTTGTCAAAGCCAGAATTAATGGACGCGTTAAAATCAGGGAGAGTGGATTACGTAAGAGTTGAGTTCATTGATGTTCTAGGACACGTGAGGGGTAGATCCCTGAGGAGAGCAGAGTTTGAGAAGGTGATTAATGGAAACGTTGGAGTGCCCTACGCGGAATCTCTCCTCGTTCTGGACTACCGAGATAAACCTCTGAAGACGGAGTATGGTGATGCCTTGGCTTTTCCAGATCCTCAGTCATTCGTGATAATCCCTTACCTTGAGAGAACGGCTAGGGTGCTATCATTCCTATTTAGCCCTGACGGTACGCCCTCCAAATATTGCACCAGGAGCCTCCTGCAGAGGGCAAACCAGAAACTGGAGGAGAGAGGGTTGAAATTGGAAGTAGCTTTTGAGCCAACCTTTTACCTCTTAAAGGAGGAGGAGGGGAGCTTAAGACCTTCGGACAACAGTAAGGCGTTCTCTCCAGAGGGGCTCATGGATCAGCAGGTTTTCTTAAAAGATGTAATAAAATATCTTGAACTAGTGGGAATTGAGGTAGAGATGATAAACAAGCACTATGGACCAGGACAATACGAGATAACATTCTCAGCGAAGGAGTCCCTAGGAGCAGCTGACGAATTGGTGACAGCCAGGGAGGTAATTAGAGACGTTGCTAAACTTCACAATAAGCTAGCCACCTTTATGCCTAAACCTTACTCCACCCACCCAGGTAGTAGTATGGACATATATCTTAGGTTGACTAAAACGGACGGGACTGACGTGATGCTGGATCCTAATGACCCTAAGGGTATAGGACTGAGCAAGACAGCTTACAGCTTTTTCGGAGGTATATTGGAACACTTGGGAAGTATTCTAGCTATAGCCTCCCCAACAATAAACTCTTACAAGAGATTCAAGGACGTGATCACGCCCGGCTTGGGAGGGATAGGGACGGAGAGACATTATATCTTGAGGATACCCAGTAACTTGAAGGAGAACAGATCTGTGGAGTTCAGGCTGGCAGACCCCCTGTCCAACTCTTATCTGTTGCTTTCCGCATTGATCTACGCCGGAATGGAAGGCATAGATAAGGGACTGGACGCTGAAGTAGACAACGTTGTTGTAAATATACCTAGGGACATGAGGGAAGCACTGTCCAATCTTGATAAGGATAGCTTGAAGTATAACCTTGATGAAAAGCTCGTGAGCGCCTTTTTAGAGCTCAAGAGAAGGGAGATCGAGGATTATGAGAGTTTCATTACGGAATGGGAAAGGGATGCGTATTTAAAGGCCGGATGGTAAATGTTAGCCGCTGTTTTTAGTGAAAGAGGGAAACCCCTTCAGCTACAGGAAGTTTCAGACCCATTAAATCCGATAAGGGTGGGAGCTACAGGCCTTTGTCACGGGGACGTTCATATAATAATGGGGGACTGGGGATGGGATGTTAACGTCTCCCCTCCATTAATTTTAGGTCACGAGATAGCTTTAGTTGACGACCAGGGTAACACCCACCTTCTATACAACTCCAAGGGGTGCGGAGTTTGTAAGCAGTGCAGGTCTGGTTTTCCCCAATACTGTGAGAGGCTTAAGGTGATAGGTGTCCACGTTAATGGAGGTTTTGCCAATTACATGGAGAAACCGGAGGGTTATCCTTTGGTTCCGGTTAAGGGAAATCCTGCAGACGTAGCTCCCCTCGCTGATGCCGGTACCACTGCGGTTAACAGCGTTGAGGGAATCAGTGAAGGCGATGTGGTAGCCGTGTTAGGGACCGGTGAGGTAGCTCTTCTATCCATACAACTTCTAAAGCTTGTGGGCGCTGAAACTTGGGTGGTCGGTAGAAACCAGAGTAAGTTAAGGAAGGCGAGGGAACTCGGGGCAGATGAGGTAATTTTCTCCAAGGGACAGTACTCAAGCAGTCTGTCTGAGTCGGCTGGTCTTAAGAAATTTGATTATATTTTGGACTACGTTGGTAGTGACGAAAGTCTGAGGGACGTCCCCTGGCTGTTAAGGAGAACGGGAGAGTTGAGAATTATTGGTGAATTTGGTGGCGAGCTTAGGATACCGGAGCAGTTGTTGGTTTTAAGGGGTCTGAGGGTGAAGGGAATCCTGTACGGTTCCCTATCCCACATGAAGGAGGCAGTAAGGATTTACGAGAAGGGAATGCTAAAGACTCTATCAGTCCCTTACTCATTGAGTGAAATAAATCAGGCAATTTCAGACTTACTTGAGGGAAAGGTTGTGGGGAGGGTAGTTATAATACCCTCTTTCTGATTTCAATGTGGAACGGTTTGTCGCCTTTGAGCGAAACTTCAATGTCTAAAAATTTCCTTATTATGGACAGGTTGGTCTTGCAGTGTTCAGTGAACTCCGAACCTGTGTAGCTAAGGTTAGCGAAAAAGCTGAAGTTCATTATCATATCGGACATATGATCGTCCAGCGACGCTTTAGTTTCTAGAACTTTGAGGAGTCCCTTAGCTGATCTCTCCCCCACGGTCTCAGCCCTCACTCCTCTCTCTCCTAGACTGCTAGACCCAACCACAGAGGAGCCTATACCAGAGAGAGTTATCCCTGAGCCCGTACTTTCCTCAGCCCTCACTTCCTCCTCAATGTGGATGGGCACAGCCAAGGTTTTTAAAACCTCCCTGGCACCTTCTGCCTGCCTCCGGGCGATATGGCCCGGGAGGGAAGAAACGTGAGATACTCCTCTGACCTCAACCAGAGTTCCAAACTCCTTTAGATTAAGGTCTACAGGGTTTCCCCTAAAGCTGTCAAGGAGTACTTCTCCTCCTCCCTTCGGGTAATGTCCCCTCCTCAGAAGTTTGATCTTTCCTCTAATACCCATTTTCTCGATTACAGGGAGATACACTAGTCTCATGTAGTCTATGGGAGGGGAGAGAGGAACATCTGTACCACCTAAAATTCTCAATGTGGTTCTCCTGTTTATCATGAGCGGAATTGCAGTCACGGAAACTAAGCTTACGCTCCCAGCCGTGCCTATATCTATGGTAAAGTCTCCCTCTTGTATCTCCTTAGGACGAAACTCCAGGAGAGTGGAACCTAAAAAGTCTCCCTTGACTTCCGCGTCAGCTAGGAGCTTAGCGACCTTCACTGAGGCCAGATGCTGTGCCTGTAGGCCTGGGTTCTTTCTCCTTATCCTAATGTTGTTAAGCCTGAAGGGCCTTCCTGTCAACGCTGATAGCGTAAGTGAAGTCCTAAGTATCTGTCCTCCCCCCTCACCGAAAGACCCATCTATTTCTAGCATGAGGTAAATTTGTGAAAGTTAAAATAAAGTCTCTAGGCTACCTTAAGGGTAGGGATTCTCTAGTCGTCATCCCATTAGCTGAGTCCGGAAAGTACGTCCTATGTCTCAATTTCTTCGAGGATGTGGAGGACGGTAGGTTGGCTAGGTTCGTCATAGTGGAGGATAAATATGGGGAACTGACCGACGTCAAACTCGTGGAGGGGGACGAGGTGATGGTGGAGGCGGAGGAAGTGAAGGGCGATATGGACACGTTATCCAAACTTATAAGGATAGAGAGGGCAAGAAAGTCGAGTGTCGTCCCTCTCTTTATAAACGTGGAAGTGAAGGATGAGATTAGGGGAGACGGGAGAGGCGTTAGAGGGTACTTCAATTACGTCAGGAAATATGGACAGATAAACCTTCAAAAATTAAGGGGAAAGTTGACCCTCTCATTTGAGGAAGTCCCTGAGTGACGACGATCTGGTCACCTTACCTAGCCTGACACCAACTCTCCTCAATTTCCTCTTGTCGCTCTCTATGATCTTTCTTAGGAGATCAGAGGATATTTCCAAGGCCTTGTCTTCCTCAACTCCGAACTTGAGGCTTTTTCCTCTGCTAACAATATCTAAGTCCTCCATTATTGCCACGACGTAGATCTCCCTTGGAAGTCCATCAATCTTGGCGAAAGCCTCCTCGATCGCTCTCCTCAAGTATGGTAGTATCTCTTTCATTTCCCTGGTGTTTTTCCCTAATGTAACGTACCTTCCCTTGTGGTGCTTCTCCTTAGGCCTCACAGGCTCCATGTAAGTGTTGTTAGCCAGGCTAATGAGGTATATAGCCTTACTCTTCCCCACAAGTCTAGCTAGTTCCTCAAACTTTACACGCTTAACTTTCCCAAGCGTTGTGATCCCCTGTCCCTTCAAGACGCTCTCCAGTTTTCCTCCGATCCCCGGTACTTTGGATATGTCCAGTTTCTCAACGAAATCGTTAACCTTGTCGTTTCTCACTATCCCGAGGCCGTTGGGCTTATTCATGTCAGCCACAATCTTAGCTATAACCTTGTTGGGGCCTATACCAACAGTGACTGTGATTTTCTCCTTGTCAAGTATTTCCCTCTTTAGTTCCATAGCTATTTTTTCAGCTTCCTGAAAATCCCTTGCTCTCCTGGTTATGTCCAGGAAGGCTTCATCTATACTAGAGACCTCCATCTGATCCCCATATTTTGATATTATGCCCATAATACGTCCTGAGACCTCTGAGTAAATCTCCTTTCTCATGGGGAGGAACACAGCGTCCTCCCCTAGCTCCTTAGCCTTCACGATCGGCATACCAGCCTTGATGCCTAACTTCCTAGCTTGATAGTTCGAAGTCGCCACTGCCCCACTATCCTTTGTTCTCCCAGAGTAGACGCAAACAACTACAGGTTTTCCTCTCAAACTCGGATTTAAGACCTCCTCCACTTGGGCGAAAAAGTAGTCTATGTCCACAAATAATACAATCATCTACAATTAATTTTCGCGTTTGACTTTTTGAGCCTTTCCATAACCTCATGGATAGACGGGGAGCTAACCCCGCCTAACCTTTCAACCTTAATTGCCGAGGCCACTATGGCAAACCTAAGCGCCTCAGAGACCTCAGAATCAGTCGAGTACTTAACGTTGAAAGCTGCATCGAAGACGTCACCAGCCCCTGTGGTGTCCAGAACGTTTACTTTTAACCCATCACCCTGACACTCCACTCCATCTCCGAAAACCGCTGCTCCGTTAGCCCCTCTCTTAACCACCACTAGCTTAGAGTTCACCCTGCTTCCAAGTCTCTTGTATTCCTCCGAGTTGACAAAAATAACGTCCACCTTTTCCCCTCCGTATTCTGACGCGTAAGGGCCTGGATCGTAGGTCACTAGTCTCGCACCTTCATCGTATATCACAGATGAGGGGGGAATTGATGCGAAGTGTATTACGTCGAACATACCTCTCATTTTGCTAACGTCCTCTGCAGTTGGCAATAGGATAGGATTAGTCCTCCTTATCATGGAAACTTTGCCGTCGCTTCTAAGGAAAATTAGGGTGATGTTGGGCTCCTCGTTTACTTCTTCCAAGTAGTCCAAACCCACTCCCTCCTCAGCCAATTGGGTCATTAACGCCTTGACTATGGGAGACTTTCCAACTTTGGTTAGGATCTTCGAGCTGTGCCCTAGCCTTAGCACGCTTAGGGCGTAGTTTGTGGCAGACCCTCCTGGGAAAAGTTTCAGCAGATCGGTGAACATCGGCCTGTCCGGCTCAGGGATGCCCTCCGCCCTAACGAGTATATCCACGTTAAGCTTTCCTACAGACAAATGTACAGGAATGCTCAGCTAGCCGCCACCTCGTCACAGTTCTGCATCTATCAAGATCTCGTCACTGCTATTTAACCTGATCTATTCCGCCTTTTAACCATTTAACAACATAGTTCAATCATAAAAGTCTGTGGTAAATCTTTCAATCTCTCTAATTTTTTACGCCCTAAAGCTGGGATAGATCTAGCGTAGGTCAAAAGGAGGAGTACTCTTCAACTAGTCTGGCTTGAAACGGTTTCAGCATTTTTCTGGATTGCGTATAAGACGTCCTTAACAGTAATAACTCCCTCCACTTTACCCCTCTTCATGAGGAGTAGACAGTCCAATTTGTTCTTTATCATCAAACTTAGAACATCAAGCAGATCCTCATTTCCGTTGACCGTAATAATGTTTCTATTCATGATCTCCTGGACTTCACAACTTAGTCTTTCAGGACTATCCAAGTTTTTCGTGCTCAGCCACCCAATTGGTGTCCCCTTCCTCACAACGAGGACAATATCGATTCCTCTCCCTTTCAGCTCCCTAACAAGATCAGACACTTTAGTCCCCTCCTCGACTATGAAGGGCTTAGTAACGCGTATGTAATTACTATGTGACATAGGTAATTGTAATGTTAAATTTTTAAATACCTTTCTCCTCTTGATTCAAATGAAACTATACAAACCCTTACCTGTACCTTTTAAGAAACGTTATAAATATACACATAGCTCTAATGATAGAAAGATATTTATAGCAGTTCCCATCAGTCTGAGAATTTGTTGAAAATGAAGAAAGTCCCTTTAACTACCCCCTTTTTAGCGACATGCATACCCCGCTTAGTGTATACACCTTAGAACGGGCGTCACTTAGACAGGGTTCTATATCCAACAGCTGTGCTTCCCTCAAAATTCTCAAGGCCTCCCTAAGAGTTCTATCAGGAATTCTCGCCTCAGTCTTTAGTTCTTGAAAGGTAGCCTTCCCCCTTATCTCAAGGATTTTGAAGACCAGCTTGGCTGAGCATGGAAGTTCATCGATTTTGATGGGCATAGAGACAGGAGGGATTTTTGACTTTTAAGATTTACTAACTTAACGTTAATAATGTAACTATTGTGATTTAGAGAGCTTTGGAAGTCGAGGTGGCCACGATTCTAGTCCATTTCACACTGTAAAGTTCATCTTAGCTAACTAGCAGAGACGTCCCTATGCCAGTGCGAACTTTAGCGGAATCAGGCTTAGTACATTTCAAGTAAAGAGAAGAGTTAAATTCAAAAGTATCACAGCAGAACTATATTCGATGTCCCATGGCGGAAATAAGGGAGGTAAGGAAGATCGAATCTCAGGAAAGGGCAAGTATACATAGTCACATCTCTGGTCTAGGCGTTGATGAGAGCGGAAAACCTAAATTCAAGGCTAACGGTCTAGTGGGACAGATTGAGGCAAGGGAAGCTGCTTGGGTAGTAGTTCAACTTATTAAGCAGGGTAAGATGGCAGGGAAAGGGATCCTACTTGTAGGTCCCCCAGGTACAGGGAAAACTGCCCTCGCCGTGGGAATAGCTAGAGAGCTGGGCGAAGACACTCCTTTTAATACTCTCAACGCCTCTGAGATTTACTCAGTTGACCTAAAGAAGACTGAAGTCCTAACTCAGGCCATAAGAAAGTCCATAGGTGTTAGGGTAAGACAGAGGAGACTGGTTTACGAAGGAGTGGTAAAGGAAGTGAGGATGAAGGTAGCGAGAAGTAAGCTTAACCCGTATGTTCAGATGCCCAGGGAGGCCGAAATCAAACTTGCCACCAAGGACGAGGAGAAAACCCTCACAGCTGGGGAGTCCATAGCTGAGCAGTTCAACAGGCTTGGAATAAGGAAAGGAGACGTAATATGGATAGACGCAGAGACCGGAAACGTAGTTAAGGTGGGAAGGGCTAAGGAGATCGAGGGAGCTAAGAGCTACGATATAGATTCAGTGAGGTCTGTGGAAATCCCAGGCGGTCCAGTAAAGAAGGAAAAGGAACTTACAAATACTCTCACACTTTATGATTTAGATCTAAGTTTGGCCGCTCAAAGCATTTCCATCACCGCGTTATTCTCGTTATGGAGTGAAAGGGAAATAAGCCAGGACATTAGGAAACAGGTAGACAGCTACGTGAAGGACTTAATAAGCAAGGGGAACGGTGAGCTAATTCCTGGAGTCCTTTTCATTGATGACGCACATATGCTGGACATGGAGACCTTCTCCTTCCTAACCAAGGCCCTAGAGGCCGAACTTGCGCCTATCCTGGTTCTTGCCACAAACAGGGGTACCACTAAAATAAGGGGCGCCGAGGTAGAAGCTCCCCACGGCATGCCGTTAGACTTACTGGACAGGTTGCTCATAATTACCACGAGACCCTACAGCAAGGAGGAAAGCAAGGAAATCATTTCCATAAGGGCAGAGGAGCTTGACGTTGAACTGGACCAGTCGGCCCTAGAGGAGTTGACCAATCTATCTCAATCAGAGAGTCTAAGGTACGCTATCCAGCTACTGGAACCTTCCCTAATCGTAGCCAAGAGAGCCGGTAGAAACGTAGTTAAGGCGGATGACGTAAGGGAGGCGTCGAGGCTCTTCGTTGACGTAAAGAAAAGCGTAAAATATGTAAAGGAGTACGAGAACCTATTCCTCAAGTGATGACTGGTCGACGGCTTGGAATTGATGACTTGATCGTTGCCGGGCTGAGAGATAGTCCTTAATAATCCTATACGTCATCCCCCAAATGACGTATCCGGAGTAGACGTAACGTCCACCTTGATCCACGAGATCCTTTGGATCTATCCAAAAGTATTTGGCTACCTCATTGTCTGGGGTCACGTCAGTACTGTCAGTTTCGCCCAGGTATACCGCAACGTGTAGATCCTTTCTGTTGTTTGGCCAATAAATTCCAAGGAATTGGATGTTCTTTGGAGTAAGCCCAACCTCTTCCTTAACTTCTCTCAAGGCAGTTTCCTCACAACTTTCCTGACCGTCCCTGTGACCACCTGGGAGGGCCATATGACCGCTCCAAGGGTCTCCCTTTTGTTCAGCCCTTTTTATTATAAGTAGCTTTCCGTCGTTACTTTTTATCAGGATGACTGCAGCATCGCATTCCATGTAAATAATTAAAGTTTTTAGATATATATTTTCTAACTTAAGTTTTGTTCATTAGAATGACTACCATCTCTTTTATAAATGGAAGGGAAAACCTCGCCCTTCAGGGCGGAAAGGAGGTCGGCCAACCTTAAACTTTTAGGTTGATTGGGCGAAAGGGAAGGGAAAATGCAGGAAGTTTTTCTAGCTCTCATGGCTTTACCAGTGCTTGCCGATGTGCTGTTAATTCTTCAGATAATGAAGGAGAGGTCCTTCTTCAGGTACAACGGAAACTTCATCTCCTCAGCCTCTGTCATAATACCGATAAGGGGGAGTGAACCCCTGCTGGAGAAAACCGTAGGTTCCCTTAAGGATCAAGACTTCCCTGGCAATTATGAGGTCATATTTGTAGTGGATCCGGATCAGCCGGATCTGGCTGAGCGTTTGTCGAGCATGGGAGTAAAGGTTGTCTTAACGAACTATCCGTGCTCTAAATGTAGCGGGAAGATAAGGGCCCAACTTACCGGTCTGTTGGAGTCCTCTAACGATGTCATAGTGTTTGGGGACTCAGACACGATCTACCCCAAGGACTGGTTGAGAACTATGGTCGGGAATCTGGATAAAAACATGGCCGTGACTACTTTCTCGTGGCCTGTTCCCATAAGATTATCGTTGGGGAACCTAATTAGAGCCGGTTTCTGGACTCTGGGATATGAGTCCCAGGGGCTCGGTGGAACTTTCCTGTGGGGTGGATCAATGTCCTTTAGACGGGAACTTTTTGATGAGACGGTAATCCGGGAACTGTCAAAAGAATGGTGCGACGATTGCACTCTGACCAGGATCGTGAAAGAAAGGGGAGGGAAAATCGCATTTCAAGCCAAGTCCATACCTCTAAACGTTTATGACGAGAACAATCTGTGGTCCTGGTCCTCAAGACAGGTAATTACCATCGTAAAATACTCCAGGAGGGGGGCAAAGGCTTTCATTGTCATCGGGTCCTTTATGTTAATTCTTCTAGCTATCTTCTTACTTACCCTAAACTTCGTGTTCCTTACGCCTTTGCTCCTCTGGGTTTTAAAGAACTTTGCGAGGTCAAGGAAATTGGGAAAATATTCATTAATACCCTCAATCCTTTCCGTTGTGGGGCTCTACTATGGATGGCTGAAGTTACTGCTAGACTTTAAGAAGAGGAACGTAGTTTGGAGGGATAGGGAGTACACTCTTTAACGGGGTTTAATGTACACATTTTACCACATTTATAGATAACTTTAATTAGGTAACATAGATATCTACTCGTTATGCCTTTGGCTTGCGAGGTAGGATCTAAGGAAGTGGTGCCAGCCATACGGTCAATAATAGTCAAGGAGTTACTTTTAATGGGGGTATCTTACTCAAGGATATCCAAGATGATGGGCGTATCGACAACTACAATATCAAAGTACAACTATTCAACCAACCCTCTAATAGAGATGATATCAAAGGACGAGGAGCTGATGGACGACATCAAGACCCTCTCTCTCATGGTAAACAAAGGATCTGCTAATTATCACCATATCTGTGAAATTTGTCACATGGTGAGGAAAAAATTTTTTACAGGCTCGCTTAGATGTCCTGTGGATGATGACGTTCTACCCCACGATGGATGAAATGACATAAGGGATAAAGCTGATTAAGAGGATCAATTACTATTTCACAGTGATGAGGTCGAGCACTGCATGAGTTGTGATGAGCGGACCACCGCTGAAGACTTCAGGATAGAACTCCATTTAAATCCATTCACTTTTAGGGAGACCACATTGAGATATAGGGTCATAGAGGAGGATAACTGGCTAAGGTTAACAGGGAAGGAGGGTGATTACCTAGCAAAGGACTTTGAAAGCTACGCCATTCTGCTCTTCCCTATCCAAATGATTCCTAGAGAAGTCCTAAACTCTCTAGACGTCAGGCTTACCTCCATCGACATGTTGAGGGAAGTGTTGATGAAACCTAACGTGTGGAGAGACTACCTGACCCTGAGGGTTAGGGAAGGGAGAGTTATCACGGCCGACTTAATGTTGGAGAATTTCATGGGGAGGGATCTAGTTAATGATATCATTGCAGATATTGGAGTAAAGTACGTGGAAGGACAGGACGGTTTGGAAATATCTTCCATCTTAACCAATTTCTCATGGAGAGAGTTGAATGAAGCCTTCAAAAGGATATCCTTTGCTCTCTCACTTTATAACCAGATTAGGCGCAATCAGGAAGAGATTGCTCTAAATTTGGCTAACTCTTTCATGACAAACTACAGGTCAAGGGATACAGGGCTTCCGTGAAATTACAGCATTTTATAAGTATTAAAGTCTGTATCTTAGACCTTCTCCTCATCCAGAAGGATGGGTTTGAAGTCCTGACAAGGAATACGACTCCACAAAGGGTGAGCCTCCGTCAATTCTAGTCTTTCTTACGGCCTATAAGTCCATGAATAAGGAAAGATATCAACGTAAGGACAAAACACGTCGCAATGCCTTCAACGAGACAGCAGATAAGGTGTGAGTCAGACCCCTAAAGATTAACACGTGCTTTCCAACTGGTTCAAATCAATACGAGAGGGTCAATTATGTAGCCCACTCTACATGGAAGCTTTAAGAGAGAGATGAAATTATAAAAAAGAAAGTTTTTAAACAACTGGTTAGATATTTTATATAACGTGATATAATGGTCGCAATTAACCCGTCGGATATAGCCATAATAATTATAGTAGCACTAGTGCTTTTCGTGGGGAGCAGCAAAATACCAGAGCTGTTCAGGTCCATGGGTAAAGCCTTAGGTGAGTTTAAGAAGGGTAGAATGGAGGCTGAAATGGAAATAAACCAGATGCAGAATCAGCCACCAGCCTCAACCTATCAATCGCCACAAAGTAATCAACAGAAAGCGGCTAGTCCCGAGGACCTAGAGAAGCAGATAAAGGATCTACAAAAACAGCTAGATGAAATGAAAAAACAGCAAAAAACTCAGTGAGCCATTATAGAGGTCACGTAAAGTAGGCGTAATTTTTTGTTTGTAAGTTAGGAAGGGGGAGGGGAGGCTAACAAATGATAGGTAGTCTGAGTGATGCCCTTATAATGGTAATAGTAGCTATACTGCTGCTTGGCGGGGAGAAGAATCTCTCCGGTACGGTGAGAAATCTTGGGAAGACCCTAAGTGAACTTAGGAAAAGGCAAGACGAATTCAAGAGGGAGCTCATGAAGGAGTTATCTGAGACCGGTGATATTACGCAGGAGGTGAGGAATGACCTCTCATTTAACTCTAATTCTGGGCCCATGGTAAGACCACTCTACAACCTCCCTAAAACGTCTGAGGAAGAGAAGATCAAACAACTAGAGGAACAGATAAGGAGGATGCAAGCGGAACTTGAGAGGTTGAAGAAGGGTGACGGAAAAAACTAGCGAGCTGCAGAAATCAGGAGAGAGGCCCCTGTTAGAACACTTGAATGAGCTTATATACAGGGCTAGGAGAGCTCTAATATCGCTTGTTTCGGCCTTCGTGATATTCTTCTTCTTCGGGATTAAGGAAGTGTCCTTCAACGGATTTAATTTCCCTATCCTATACCCCAATCTTTTCAACAGTATTTCCTCATATTTTATCAGGCTATTTATACATACTGAACTCCCACCTCAACTAAAATTACTGAACTTAAACCCCTTTGATACTTTGTTTTCAGCGGCTTACGTTTCCTTCTTCCTTTCACTTTTTATAGCTATGCCTATCATAATCCATGAGATATGGGGGTTTGTATCACCTGGGCTTTACGAAAACGAAAAAAAGATGGCTAAGTCCCTAATACTTCCAGCCTTCGTTCTGTTTGCTGCAGGTTCTAGTTTTGCGTATTTTATCATTATTCCTGTAATGATGAAGTTCGTACTTCTATATACTACTTCTTTAGGTGTTGAGCCCACACTTAGCCTGAGAGCATTTATCAATACCGTGATGTCGCTCATGCTAACGGTGGGTCTAGGCTTCGAATACCCCTTAATAATGACCATGTTAACTATGGCAGGGGTAGTGAAAGCCGAAAGTTGGAGGAGAAACTGGAGGTACGGTGTCCTGGGAGCGTTCATCATAGCTTGGTTTATATCACCAGGTACCACGGGAGGAGTCATAGAGACCACAATTGGGGTTACGTTGTCGACCCTTTACTTTGTAGGGGTAGCGTCATCCTATTTGGCCCAGAAAAGGCGTAAATAGCTGTATACATATGTATAATTTTTAAGTAACCCATCAGGGTTAGAGCTGCAGTTTGTATATTCCTGAAGTCAATTTGTTTAAAATTAATACAGTAATAACAGTTATACATGAACCTCCCAGTCCAAATCTGGATTGAATTTAGTTTGGTCATTGTATTCGTTGGTTTGGATATTTACTTGCTGATAGACGGTGTCAAGCAATCCTTAAAGACTACGAACTAGTAGGGAAAAAGTCTATTTCCTTCCAGTCAAGTTGATATAGAATGGTAAGGAAAAAGAACGATGACGGGAGGGATCCCCTTCACTTTAAGCTCTTACCTGTTAGAGGGAGGCAGGAGAGCGAGCTCAGGGAACTTATGAAAACTATGATGGAAAGGGGGAGTTTCCCAAAGGAGGCCGGGTGGAAGGACTTCATCGACAAGGCCCTGGAGTCACTCATAACCCTCATCAAACTCTCCCCTGAACAAACCTTTGAGGAAAGGAATGACTTGTTGAGGGACTTCTACAATTCGAAGGTTATGGGCTTCATACCTTTACCTATTCACGTGTTGCAGACGATTGTGGACAAAAACCCTGAGATAGCTGAAGATATAGTTTCAACGTACTCATCCCTGTTTAAGCACTATTTTTTGGATACCGGCGAGAAGGACGTGAATGCTAAGTTGAACACTCTCAAGAGGTTTTTCCTCACCATTACTCCCATGCAGAACAAGCAGAACATTGTCGTCAAGACAGAAGGGAACTGCGGAGCATTTAGTATTTTTACAACTATATTAAGTAAAACCCTATTAGATAGGATTTATGCCCCCCTTCTTCATCAGGTTCTCCTTGAAATGGGGGCAGAAGTTAAGTCTTTAAAAGGGGATAATTTAGTCCTTGAGGCAAAGTTTTGTTGATACTGTGGTGAAAATTTAATAGGATTTGGTAATCCATTTCAAAAATAAATTGACGATTACAAAGTCGGGGAAAGCTTCGCCCTTTAGGGCGGGGATAACAAAGGGTATAAAACTCTTTCCTACCCGTCTTATGGATAGAAGGGCCAAAAAGAGTGGGAACGAAATCAGACTACAGTTCCAATGAGGGTTTTCCCTACCCCCCGCTCGCTCTCTTATCTAGTTACGAAAAAGGTCTCCGTTTCGTCCTCTCTTGGTCAACGGAAAGTAGAACAGAGGACTTGTTGAAAGACATACAAGGGTACTACGAGACTCTAATAGGGTCTGATCTACCCTCTAAACCTGCCCAAGACTGCTATAGCGACGTCATCGCAGTATACAAATCCTGGTTAAACAGCCCATGCGGTAGGTACCCTACGATCCGCAACGTCTCTGTATGGTTAACCCAACCCTATCTCTTCAACCGACTTCGAAAAAAGATCGTAAAGGTAGCAGGAGTTGGTGAACCGTAATAGAAGGTTATCCAAGGGAATTACCGGAGTACAAGGACTGGCAAATGAGGGAGTAGGTTAATGCTGAGGAATGGAAAAGCCCACTTGAAGGTCCCCTTCCTCAAGGGGTGGAAAGGGAGTTAAGGACTGTGTCGAGGACGACATCATGGCTGAACTCGAACTAGGTAAAGACGACGAAAAGTACGTCAGAATACCAACATGTTTGGAGGACGCCCACCACAACAAGTCATCAGCTGAGTCACTACAGAAGTACTAAAAAGGTGGAAAGATGACAGAATCCTACGCAGGTCAAAGTCTCACCACAAGAGAGCTAGAAACACCAGGACTCAGCTAGGTAAATAGGTGGTCAAAGCAGTTAACTCATTAAACGTCTCTGCCATCGCCCTGATGACCTTAACGACCTCATCAGGAGAGTAAAGAGACGACCCCTGAGTTCACAGACGTGCTCTGCCTCATGCAGTACCGTAGACTGCAGTAGTGGGCAGAGTTGCAAGGGAGCACGCGCTTAAGGTAGTGTACGTAGACCCTCACTACTCCTCTCACTGTCCAAAGTGCGGGAAAGAAATGGAAGAGGAAGGACATAGGTACTCCCTTGTCCAAGTGGTTATGAGAACGATCGTGACGTAATCGCAGTCATGAACGTGTATGGTAAGGGTTCTCTTTCCTCTCGACTGCCCTCACATGAGGGATGTAACTCTGAACCGATGAGGGAAACCCTCTAATAGTGGGAGGAAGTCAGTTTTCTTTTTATAATCAGCACTCTTGTTTAAAAGAACGATTTAAATTTGGAGATACGCAATTTAGTTTCAAGGTTTAAATGGACGAGACAGATCGGAAGATACTTTACTCACTTTTCCGAGATGGTAGGGTAAGTCAAAGGAAGTTAGCTGAGGAGCTGAACCTAACTCCACCAGCCCTAAATTATAGGTTCAAGAAGCTAGAGGAAGACGGTATATTGAAAGGATACAGGGTTTTTATAACTCCTTCCTTTGTCTCTAAGTATTACGGGTTTGTTGCCTTCATAAATCAGAGGGACTTCGATTCAGATTGGATATTTCTGAAGTTTAAGTGTGTGGAGTGGTTGAATGTATATGGCGTGATTGGAAGCAGCTTGAGAGATCTAGATGACAAAATCGATAAGATGTCCGCAGCTCTGGGGGAGGCGAGGCTTAAGTATGTTCCGGAACAGTCCTTGGAGCCCCTAAAACCTCTGGACCTTAGGATCCTAGCAGAACTTTCAAAAAACCCTAGAGCTACTGAGAGTGAGATCGGAAGTAAGCTAGGCATGCCATCTAAGACAGTAGCCAAGAGATTAAGAATATTGGCCAAGAGAGGCGTTTATTCTGTCTTTCCGGTTTTAGACGTATCCAAGGCAGGATTAGTTATGTTCTCAATGTTTTCAAGAGAAATACGGAAAATTACAGGAGTTCTTGAGCCATGTACCATATTTAGAATTACAGATGGGAAAGCTGGAATCAACGTCTGTTTAGTGGAGAGCATGCTTCAGGCAAGAAATTACGTAAATAGCGCGAGACTGCAGGAGCCTGACTCTGACGTTATGATAATTTATGACTACTATTTAAATCTGGATTCAAGCATAACAGCAGTTTAAAATCCAATTCCAAGTAGTGGTATCATTGGATTTGGTTTAAACTCAAGTTTAGCTAAGGATATTCTGAACAAGAACAGAAGGTTTTGTGATTATTCAATTTTATAGACATTTTATTTTTTATGGAGTGTTCAGTATAAGAGGTTTTACATGGTAGATCTTGAAATTATTCAAAAAATTTCAGAATATGGGCTATAAAAGAGTACCTCTTCTTAAAAGAGATATGGAAAAGGTATATAACGACCGGTGTTAATATATAAATTATCATGAGCTCCGCCGAGATAAAATCTACCGATGAGTTCGTTAACAGACTGAAATCAGCCATATACATGATCAGTGTCCTGGCATACCTATTAAACGGAGAGGATAGGGAAGACGCAATTATTATCAGGAAAATGATGAAAGAGCTTTATAATAAAATTTCTAAAAACTCTATTACGACAATTGAGTTTAACGACTTGTACGGAGCGATATTATTAGGCCTCTCGATCCTTTATTCAGAGATAAAGGAGGAGTTGAAGAGGGACCAGGTGCTAAGGATCCAAGAGACATTAGCGGTCAATTAATCAACGGAACGTAACCATGTTTGACTAAATCTCTGGATATACGTGTCGTAATAGAACTCGAGTTTAGGATTTACACTTTACTTCCTGTATTCATAAGCTCTTATACTCCTCCGTCTATTTCTACACATGATAGTTCATTTGGAAAATGGCAAAGTGTATGTGGAGGGTGTAGTTCCAGCCAAGTGTTCTTTGAGAGGCTACAGAGTCAAGTTGGAGTTAATGAACAACAAAATAGTTGGTGGATCTTGTGAGTGCGGTCTTTTCCCTTGTTCACATTCCTCGAAACTCTATCTAAGATATATGAGGAGTAAGGGCATTAGATAACAAAGTCGATGCAAGCCTTACCCTAGGGCTAAGAGAGCAGGCCGATTTTGACGGAAAATTTGAGCTCCCTATCCGGTTAGGACGACGAGATAAGGACTCGTATCATCTCCATCATCCGCCCTGGAATTAATCTCTTTAAAATATTCTCCTAATGTTATAACTAGATATAGAGGATGGATTGGATCAAGGTTAAGTTTATACATCTAAGAATCTTTATATAAAGTCTATATATAAGTCCAAATGATTATTTTCCTTAATTTAACAAGAATAAATAGAATATTTTATAAACCCCTTATATTTATAAAGATATTAGTAAACCTAAACATACAATGAAGAAAGTAATTTTAGGTATAATGGTCGTCTCGGTGTTTTTATTGGGAGCGTTCTTGGGCTCTCCTGTTATGCAGTTTTTCTCTCAGGTCATCACACCAATACCTCAACCCATTGTAAGGACTTACGATATGTATAACACTACTTACTTCCCCTATGAGGTTAAGGTAGTGTATTATCCAGGGAACTACACGAACTTAAACCTAGGTCTTCCAACTTCATGGGAGGTTACAAATGGAGGTCAATCTCACAACGCTGCCTTCACCACAACGTGCACTCAACTAATCCAGGGAGTGGTGTGGCAACAGGACTTCGCCCACATGGCTGGTGCAGCTCTCATACCTCTGTCTGCACCTCAGAACATGTTACCTGGAGCAAATGTGATGGGTACTAGATCCGCTTTGGTGATGTTAACTCAAATGGTCGGAGAACCCTTGGGAGTCACCCTTGCTGATAATCTCCTTTTTGTGGAAGAAGATAGCGGCCCTGGTAGTATTTTTGCAGTGAATCCGTTAAATGGCCAAGTAGTCTGGTACGCAACTGGTTTGGCTAGTTACGCTATGAACAATCCCATAGTCTATAACGGAATAGTGTTCGTGACTGTGGGCGACGTTGGGTTCAACTTCGCCAACTTCGTACATTACGAAAAAGGTCAGTTCTCCTCAATACACAGGGGAATGGCGTATGGAGCGATATATGCGTTCAATGCTACGGACGGTGAACTGCTCTGGATGAAGTTTACCATGGGCGAGGCCATGCCTGCGCCAGCCGTTTACGATGGTATCTTAGCGTACTCCGACGGAGGTGGAGAATTCATAGGAGTAAACGCCACCACTGGACAGGTCCTGTGGATGGACTCAATGCCAGGCCTTTTCGATAGTATGAGCAGCGTAAACTATTACGTTATGCCTAATGGGACGCCAATCTTCATAGCAGGTTTCACCAGCCTCAGCCAACCTTTCGGTCTATTGGTAGCTGTGGATGGACTTAATGGCAAGGAAGTATGGAACGCAACTTTACCCTCACCAAATAGACCGTTTAATACCGGAATGGGTGATGTCCCACCTGCAGTAGATCAGCAACTAGGTATAGTGGTTCAGAGTACGGTCGCCAACGCTGAGCCTAACGGCACTGTTGACACCTTGGTTGTGGGTGTGAACGCTACGACCGGACAAGTTCTCTGGGTTACTAACCTGGGAAGAGGTTACACTCCACCTGCATTCAAGGGAGCAATTCCAACGATATACAACGGTACCGTCTACGTGGGGGCACCTTCCCTTGGCAAAGAGTACGCAATTAATATAAAGACTGGTCAAATTCTATGGCAGACCAGGTTAAATGGGATATCGACGCCACCATCTGCGCCAGGAGGTCCTAGGGGAGGGGCGACCTACTACGACAATCTGCTGTGGGTCGTGGGTGGACCAAACGTTTACGTCCTTAATCCTAAGACAGGAGAGGTACTCCAGCAGTATTATGTTGGAGGAAGGTTCGGAATAGTAAATCCAGTGATTGTAGGTAGCACCATGTACTTGACCAACAGTTACGGATGGGTAATAGCGATACCCCTCTACCAGGTCTATCCTAACTACGTCCTTTACGCTTAGATATCTACTAAAAACAGGGGTCTTCCCTTAAAGTCAACCCTTTTTATTTTAATCTCATAAACTTTTTCCAATAAATCCTCGGTAACTTCCTCTGGCGTCGATTGAAGGACTATCTGTCCAGATTTCATTAAGGTCACGTAATCTGCGTAACCCAACCATTGTAGGTCGTGGGTAGATGCTAGGAAGGTCTTGTTTCGCTTCAGGTGATTTATAACTTCAAGTACCTTCCGTTGGTTCTTGAGGTCTAGTCCTGACGTAAGTTCATCCATGATGATCAAATCTCCTTCCGTAAGAGCCTTGCAGATCAGGACCATTCTCTTCTCACCTGTGCTTAAGGTGGAGAACCTCTTCCCGAAGAGTTTGCCTACGTCGAGGAGCTCAACGTATTGCCTATATTTTTCGAGCTTATTTCTCGTCCCAGAAAGAAGAATGTCCTCCACTGGAATGTCTGAGGAAAAGAACTCCGCAGGAACATATCCCTTTTCCATACCTTGCAAGCTGTTGAGAGCCCTTATCACTGATCTTAGGAGGGTAGTCTTCCCTGCTCCGTTGGGTCCTATAACTAGGTTCAGGCCCCTTCTTACCTCTAGAGAGAAATCTGACAGGATTAATCTGTCCCCTACCTTTACCTTAGCTCCCTGAATAAGCAATTCCCTTCACCAGGACCATAACGATTATGGGAGATGCCATTAGGGAGGTTATCGCGGTCAGAGGAATCTTGAAGCCTAAAACCCCGTTGGAGACGATCTGACTTGATATCATGATTATCATCCCCAGTAGCCCAGAGTAAGGTACTAGTCTCGTAGCACTTCCTGAGGCGAAAGTCCTGACGATGTGTGGCACAATTATTCCCACAAATCCTATTATTCCGGCAATGGAAACAATGAATGCTACAGCGAGGCTAATGAGGATCACCCACATGATTCTGAACCTCTGAGGGTCCACCCCCTTCGACAACGTCATGTCATCGCTTACTGAGCTTAAGTCTATCATACGAGACGTCCTAATCCCCACCAGGAAGATTAGGGAGAGGAAAAGGGCTAAAACCAGGTCGTACCTCCACCCGACTACCTCAATTTCCCCTAGGAGCCAGAAATTAAGAGGTGGGACCTGAGGGAACCTCAGTGTCAACTCGGTTAGCATAATTGTTACCAGAGAGGAGAATATGTATGAGACCACCACTCCTCCAATAACCATCCCGTAAACTCCGGTTCTCCTCCCAACTGCTAATGTAAGTAATGTGGAGACCATGGAGAAGACGAAGGCCACCAGGGGAGAAAAGTAAGCTACCCAATAAAAGGGTAGGTTAAAGGCCAGAAGAAAGTAGGATAGCACAGCCCCAAAGGCTCCCCCTGAGGCCGTACCGCTCACGTAGGGATCCATTAGGGGGTTTCTAAAGAGTAGCTGCATTACTGCACCGGATATTGCGAGGATAGCTCCTATCAGCGCTGACGCAACCACGGTTGGTAACCTTATGTCCAGTAGTATCTCACCGTATACCCCAGTTGGATGTAGAATGTATTGAGGTGGTATGTAAACCTCCCCAAACATTACCCCCAGGATAAGTACGGGAGGTAAAAGGAGTATGAGCCACCTCAATTCAGAACACCGGCATAGTGACGTTCAACTCTCTCATGACGTAAGAAGTGTTAACGTAGCTTGGGGCGTTGCCCTTTAGAATTTGACTCATAAGTCCAACTCCGTATACCGATAGAGGACCTGGCTCATTCATTAAGTCGGTTGGGAGGTTTCGAGAGAGGACGTAGATTCTGTGGTCCTTATAGGCTTTGGTGCCCTGTATCCCAGGTATGTGGTTCACCATGTAATAGGTGTAACTTAGGTTGTACATCTCTTGAACGAGTATTACCTGCGGGTCGCTAAGAATTAGGGATGAGGGCCCTAGGAGCGGATATCCAGAGTAATTTCCAAACACGTTGACCCCACCAGCTAGTGTCAGGATGTTATTAATGAAGACGTTTCCCCCAGCGGAGTAGAATTCGTAATTTGGGCACACCCAGATTAGGTAAGCTACAGTGGTGTTACCGTGAGTTTCGTAGGAGGACAGCTTAGAGTTCATCCAAGACACTAGATTCTCACCCTCACCCTTCACCCCAAGGCCGGTGGAGAGGTTTAGAACGGAGCCCTCTATCTCTGAGAAGTTTTGCGCATAGTCGTTATTTGTGAGTAATAGGTTCAGACCAGCCTCCTGGAGTTGAGTCACGCTGTTTCCTAATATTCCCTCTTCCCCTACCACTAGGGTGGGCCGTAGTAGAACTATTCCGCTAACGTTAGGGGGAAGCGAGACTACGGTAAGGTTTTTAGGAACGTAACCAGTCCCGTTGACAAGTTCCAGAAGGGAGAGCGAGTACTGATCCATCCCAACTATCTCCTTACCAAGTCCCAACGACAATAAGATCTGTGTGTCGCTGGGCGATAGGGAGACTATCCTCTGATTTACAGATTTTTGAGGAGAACTGGAGAAGTGTATTGAATAGACCAAAGTTAACGCAACTACTAGGACTAATATAAGGGCTATCAGCTTAAACTTCATAGGCTAGGATAGCCTATCCATGTATATAAGTCTTGTTAAACTAGTTCCAAGCTTATCTAAAAAAATTATTATATACTTACTAGACTAAAAGACATTCAAGAGATCCTGATTGTCCCTTAGATCTACACTACTTGATATCGCTGAGTTCATCGTGGCACCATACTCTGTTCTCAGGAAGATATTTCCTCAAATCTTTCTCCTAGCCTTAGTGGTGTTCTCAAACGCTGTCATTTTCGTGAACTACCAACATTTGGACTGGGTCTCCGCAATCTACGCCGGAGTAAACGTTGTAACTACAGTTGGGCTCTACGCACCCAACATAAACGCAATGCCCTCCGTGGAGAAGCTCCTTTTGGTTGTGACCATCATCATGGCAGTAGGTCTTTATACTAGCATAATACAATCTGTAGTAAATACTGTAGTCAGAAGGTCCTCGTGGAAGGACGCGAGGGCAAGGTGGAGGGGTTCCCACATGAAGGATCACATAGTGTTGATCGGCACTGGAAGGGTAATCATTAGCGCAGCCCAGAGGCTGTCGAAGTTGGGAAAAGATCATATTGTACTTACCCCATCCCAAGAGGTTTTCGAAGCTCTCAAGGAAGATCACGTGATCCTTGGAAACCCCGAGGATGAGAGAGACCTGATGAGTGCTGGGATTCCCTCAGCGTCATCCGTGGTAATAGCCATGGAGGATGACACCAAGTCGCTTCTGGTCACTTTGAAGGTTCAGAGGATAAACCCGCCCCTCAACACAATATGTGTAGTTAAACAAAGTTCCCTTATAGACGTTTTTAGAACGGCAGGTGCAGATGAAGTTATTCCGTATGAGGATATAGTTGGGAGGATAACCGCTGCCGCCTCCATATCCAGGAACGTCGGTGGAGTGATATTCACTATGGAAAGGAAGGCTGACATGGTCGTGGGATTTTTCGACGTGAAGCAGGAGGTCGCTCTTTCCTCTTTACCAAAAGAAGTCATACCAATAGTCATCGTGGAGAACGGAAGTTTAAACCCATACTTTTCCAAGGACACGAGATTGAAGCCTGGACAGACCCTCATCGTATTGGGAAACCCTGATCTATTCAGGTCTATAACCGAAATACTTTCTGGGAATGGGAAAAGCTAAGCATGACTAGCTTAAGGGACAAAATTGCAACCTAATACTTTTTTAATCATCTTAATATAAAGCTTAATCTTAACAGTATTTTATTCTAATAGCAACTATTTAAGCTGGAGAAATATATCAATGATAATGTATGTGAGTTTCCTCGATCAGCGCGACTTAGACGTTATAGAGCTAATGGTCACACTGATGCACGTTTCATCTTACAAATTATCTAAAATATCTGGAATCCCAGCTTCAACTTCTTGGAGGATTCTAATGAAGTTAAAGTCCATGGGGTTGATCGCTAAGGACAGCAAAGAGTACTACATCACCCCTAGGGGCCTGGTCATGGCCTACTATCTCTCTAAGAGACCTACAATTAGGGAGACTTCCCTTAAGAACTTGAAGGAAGCGTGGAAATACGAGGGGTCACAGGAAGAGTTAAGGAATTTTCTAGATTCATTAAGGGAATTCCTAAGACGATTCGAGATTTCGCCCATGAGCATATGTTTCAATCAACCACTCTCAGCCATTAGTTTGATGTTACCTAGAGCTAAGGATCTGGATGAGATGAGCAAGAAGGTATTAGCTAGGTTTATCTTAAAGACGTTCCCAAGCGTGGTTTTACCCTCGGGCTGTAAGGTAGTCCTTAGCTTCGATGAGAGCGGAGAACCTTACGCTTTGGCTTCTGACTGTAAGGAGGAAGGGGTTCATATTTTCCACAAGTGTTCTCTCATAAATTCAGTGATAAAGTCGGAGGTAAAAGGAACCAGATGAGGGACTTCATGGGAAACGTCAGGACATTAATGAACAAGGGTTTCCACCCTACGGTAATAATGAACGGTTGTATGAGAAGGGGTCTTCAGGGAAGCGCGGATGTAAGTTCAGATGGAAGTTTAGGCGGTTCAATCTCACTGGAGAAGTGTCTGATTTTAGGCCATGAGAAGGAGGGTCCATGCAATTTTTACCCCTCGACCAAGAGGACTCTTCTCAAGAAGGAACTTAGGACCGAACCTGGTCAAGGCAGGTTAATTTTGGGTGCAGACGGAATGCCGTTCGTTGACATTTTGAGACCTGAGAGAAATTCAGAACTGCTAAAGGCTTATCTGAGCACTTCGATAGGAATCCACTCTCCCACCTGGTATGGGGTAGAACAACACGACGTTGCGGGTTTCTTTTGGGGGTTTAGGGACTCTCCTCCTTTAAGGGTCGAACAGGGTATGGCCACTGGTCTGATAAATAGACCTGGAGGACTGGTCCCGGTGAAGGCCCTCTATAGAGCGCTGAACGGAGCCGAGGAGTACTTTGAGAGACGTGGTTTCCCTCTGAGAGATCTGATAAAGCTCTCTGAGGAGACCTTGGAGAGGGCAGGCAAGGCACTTGTGTTTGACAGTGATGTGAGGGCCTTCAATCTAACTAGAGCGGGAATTCACGGTCTACAGGACGTGGTCATGACTCTAGGATTTGACATGGAGGTAGAGTTACCAGATCCGTGGTACCCAAATCTGTGGGAGTCGACAAAGGCTTTCGGAGAAGTGACACACTCCGAGGTCTTGGTGCTTGTAATAGGAAGGGAGTATGATGTAGACTCTGCGCTCTCCAAAGCTGAGAGTATTGGTATTCCGTCCTTCAATGTAGGTAAGATAAAAGATAAAGGTAAAAACGTTTTTCTAAAAAAAAGAAAAGTATAGCTTAACTTAACCTCTCCACCCAAACGATCCTATAGGAACGGGTTGATTGGTAACTATTTGGAAAGGTGTTAGAGGAGCCAACTGATAAGCGTATTGCCCTGCGAACAACACGTCAGCCCTAGTCAAGTAGCCTGCTACTAAGGCTAGTATGGCTGCCACTACGAGTAAGTACTTCATAACTGCTGGTAAATCCATGACTGGTAGCTCCCCCACTGCCTTGCTGGTCGTTGCTCCCTTCATCCCCATCATGGGTATTCCAGAAATGGAGAGATAGCCTATCCCTGAGAGGACTAAGGTAAGGGAAGTAAGCCCCAAATCAGCTAGGAAAGAGCTTGAGGTTATCAGATAGTTGTAGGCAACCTGGTCAAACACGTAGATGAAGTTTACCGAAGCCATGAACAAGAACCAAGCGGCTAGTTCGGCAACGCTTGAGAAGAACAATAGCTTTGACAGGGTAACTCTGGCTCTTATAACATCCTCGTTCTTACCAGCAAGTGCGACTATGTAAGCTAAACCTGTGGCTGCGAAAATCCCGTCCGCTAAATAAAGTACAGGTATCCCAGCGTTGTTCCAGAAGGGAACCCCAGTAGTAGCAGCAAGCTCGAATCCGCTGTAGGTGGTGGAAAATATACCAGCAAAAACTCCTATAACCGCTATTACACCTCTAACCAGCCTGTTCTTCATGTTTAACAATGAGACAGCCATATATAGGAAGGAGAAGAGCAATAGACCTCCAACGAAAATTATACCCCTAGCCATCCACGAGTGACCGAAGTTAGCAATAGCCTCTATGGGTGAAGACAAGGCAGCTGCAGGTCTCCCTAGATCCATATCAAAAAATCCCAAAGCAAGCACCGCAGCGATGAACGTGACAACCGATGCCCTCTTGTTAAAGGAAGTGAACTTTCCCTTGACTTCCATCAACCCTATTATAGCCATTAGCATACCGGCAATCTCCGTGAAATATAGGGCTAGAGCTACGTAATCTCCCCAGAGAGGGTACTGGTTTATCTGTATTATGGGCGCCTGGATGCCGAAGGACGTTCCTGGAGAAGGTGATGTGAACAGACCCATTTTTATCTAGATAGACGCTTAACATTATATTTTAAATAAAGTTTCATTTCATTAAACCGATATATCCAGTCAAACATATTTCCCTTATCTTAAGGCCTCTTATTTAGACACGCTTTTATTTTTCACGTTGAATAATTCATCAATGGGAGAGGATTTACTCTTTAAGGCTGATGAGATGTTTCGCAGGGGTGAATATCTAGAAGTCCTAGACCTCTTAGACGGTGTGGAGCTTGTTGAAGCCTTCATGATGCGTGCGGAGTCTATGGTCATGTTGGGGAGATATGAGGACGCATTAACGGAGTTGGAGAGGGGGCTGTCTATTTTCCCGTACAGTTACGTGATGCTCACCAGGCAAGCAGAGATCCTTGAGAGTATGGGAAAATATGAGGACGCCTTGGAGAAGGTTAACAGGGCTCTAGAACTCATTCCCTTCTCCTCAGAGCACCACTTTTTGAGGGCCAGGGTCCTCTTTAAGTTACAAAGGTACGAGGACGCTAACCTTGAGCTAGCTGAGGTCCTGAGGACAAACCCTAAGAACGTCGAAGCCAGGATCATGAAGGCGTCGTCTTACTACAATATGGGGCTGAAGCTGGACGCCCTCTCAGAGGTCAATAGGGCCTTGGCCTTCAGAAAAGAAGATCCTAAACTTCACGAACTTAAGGGGAAGATATACTTTGAGTTAGGTTACCATAAGCTGGCCCTGAGCGAATTCAAGATAGCTTCCCACTACGATCCAAACAACTCTGACTACTACTACGAGATTGCCAGCTGTCATTACTACCTAGGCATGTATGATGATGCGTTAATTTACCTTAACGAGGCCTTAAAGATATCCAGGAAGGCCCCTTACCTAGCACTCATGGCAGTCCTCAAGAAAGAGAGGGGGGAGGACCCCTCCCAGGAAGTGAGGGAAGCAGTGGAGCTGGACAAGTCAATGAGGACCGTCTTGGAAAACCTGCTTAACGTAAAAATATCTCCAACTGGTTATATCGAGGGAGTGAAGTGAGGGCTTAAATAAACATGTTTAGGAAACTTGGTTTAGATAGGCAATGAGCCACTTAAAGCTAACGAGAAGGGATTTTCTTAAGGTAAGTGGTGCAGCGGCATTAGGTACTGCAATTATCTTAGGAGGTAGTTCTGTAGCTAAGAGGCTTTTCGACACGTTCTCACAAACGGACACGGGTTATACCCTCAACTATCCGGGCGATGAGATAGTGTACTCCAACTGCTTCCAGTGTCTGGGCAGATGTGGCCTTGAGATAGTTAGAACGCCAACAGGTTTCCCAAGGTTTATTACAGGCACCATAGGTTGGCATATAAACGATGGTGGAGTTTGTCCGAGAGGGGCTTCAGACGTCTACTACTATTTTGCCCCAGCCAGGTTAAGGTACCCATTGCTCAGGGCAGGGGATAGGGGTTCCGGGAAGTGGATCGCAATAGATTACGATACAGCGTTTGACATCATAGTTAATGGGGCTTCGGCAAGCAGCTGGAGCAAGCTTGGGGTGACACCCCAGAGTTTGGGCGTAGGTAACTTCCAGGGTTTCTTAAAAATCAGGGAGACCAATCCGCATTCCTTAGGCTTCTGGCAGGGTAGAGACCAACTTATTCCAGGAATAACGGCAGGCTTCTTTGCGGGTAACTTCGGTACAGCCAACTCAGGAGCCCACGGTGGTTTCTGCTCAATGAACGTCTACGCAGCAGGAGTTTATGTGACTGGGGCTCCAGTGTGGGAGTACGCTGGTCCAGATGAGGAGAGGGCACAGTACTTCATACTGGCTGGATTGGCTGGAGATCACTTCCCCAACTGGATGAGGAGGATCATAGCTAGAATAAGAGAGAACGGCGGAAAGGTGGTAACAATTGCTCCAGAGAGGTTCGGTTTCTACTCAGTATCGGATGAGCACTTGTTCATAAATCCCGCCACAGACGGAGCACTTGCCATGGGGTGGATAAGAGTTCTAGTGGACTTCCACTACTACGTGTACAAGGCCTATCTAGCGTCCACGGGTCAGGGTCCTGCTGTGATCAACCCCATGACCTTACAGTCCGTACAACCAGCGTACGATTCAGCATCAGGGCAACTAATAATGCAGGCTCCGACTCCCTCGGGCCAGGTACAACCTATCGCTTCCCTAGGCGACATACCGTCAACAGCAGTTTTCCCACACATCGATGAGGAATTCCTTAGGTACTACACTAACCTTTCGTGGTTGGTGATAGTTAACCCCACTCCCCAAAATGGAGACTCCTTAGACCCAACAGATCCAACCGCAGGGAATAACGTTGGTTTGCACTTGAGGATGCCAGTGAGTAACTCTGAGTATAGTAAGTCTCATCCGTGGTTGGAGGCTATTATGGGTAACGATGGAAATGTTTACTCCTTTGTAGACACTCCATGGCAGAAGAACGTCATGCCTATATTGACCATGGACGAGTTACCCTCGTCGATGCAGTCCAATATTGTGCAGGTACCATACAAACTGAAGAACGGGACTACTGTGAAGGTACCAGCTATACAGGTAACCGTACCTAAGTCATTGGGTTCCTCAGATACCATTACTCTCACTGTGACTACAGCCTTCGAGCTCTTTAGGGCTGAGCTTATGAACTACGATCCGTATACCCCTTCAGGCTCGTCACCCCAGTTTGGGGCCCTCAACGTGGCTGAAGTGACAGGGATTCCTCACAACACTGTAGTCAGAATTGCCAACGAGTTGGCTACTGTAGCTTTCCAGAAGTCCATTTACGAACCCGCTCAGTGGGTCGATTATTTAGGCCGTTACCATGACCACGTGGTGGGCAGACCCGTTTCCATATACTTCATGAGGGGACTTGCGGCCCACGCCAACGGCTTCATGAGCGCTTCATCTCTCTACTACCTAGTTTTGACTCTAGGGGCCTGGGACAACCCAGGGGCTGACCTTTATAAGTACCCTTACCCTCACTATTTCCCTGGTCATGCAGTACCTCCTCACCCTCTAGCCAACGCACCAAGCGTAGACTCAAACATTGCTTCAGCTATTCAAGGAACCAACATATCTATACCTAAGGGAAGGTCTGGATTCCTGAAGACCGAGTATATCTACAACGATGGAACGGTGGACATCAAGAACGTGACTGTTGTAGGTGCCGGTCCCTACGGTTTCCCTGATGGTCCGGACGACCTAGTTCTATACAGTAACGGAAGACCTCTTCTCATGGACAGAGGGTATAGTTGGGAACTCCCCCTTGCAGTACAGAGGAGCATCTCAGCTGTGGCTTACACAGCTTACTACATGAACAAGTACCCTAATCAGGTAATGCCATATACTGTGAACGCATTAATGTGGTACATTACCGCCCCGTACTGGAACAACGCTTATACCCTGACTGATCTCTTGCAAAAAGTGACCGAGAAGGATAGCAGTGGGAATTACATCATACCGTTCACAGTCCAGTTCGACCTCTTTATGCAGGAGACGGACAACGTAGTGGATCTAGTTATGCCCGACCTTTCGTTCCTGGAGATTTATGGATTTCACAGCACATTTGACAGACCTACCTCCCTCCCACAGGGCCCATCAGATTCCTTGAACTGGCCAGCTTTACCATCAATGTATCCAGTTCTCTCCACAGGGGACACCCTACTCACGTTATTGTGGTTACTGAGGGCTTATCCAAATCAAAAATCCATAACGCCAACTGACAACCCCCACTATACAACCCAAGACCCCATCACGGGAGGAAACCTAGTCAGCCCAGTAAACGTCCACGACCCCATAACTGGGACGCAAATTTTGGCCCAAGGTCAACCAGGACTGATATCGACGGGCATGTATATATTAAAGTCCGGGACTCTCCTTGCGGGCTACGGAAGCAACTTCGAGTACATACTAACGGATGAGTCTGGTAAGCAGTCCCCGAACCCTCAACAGTTGAAGCTATACGCCTCATTTGTACCAGCCTCCGGGAATCAGAGCAGTGTCATTAATCAGATACTATCCAGCGTCCCCAGCGGTCAGACGTTCTCCACAGCACCTACTTTCAAGATAGGGGCAAGTAATAGGTCATCCGGAACGGAGCACTACTTCAGGATACCAGTGAAGTTCCAGCCTGGTCTTGCGAGCAAACTACAGGACATAATCAACAAGTATGCCCCCAACATGTCCTTAAGCGACATAAATCCAGGCACAGTTAAGGTCGGGAAAGGAGGAGCAGCGTACGTCCTTCCACCTTCCATCAGATACATGAGGAACGTAAACATGTTCTACTTCCTTGGATGGGGCGCTTACATGCCAGGAGGTTACGGGCCTATAGGGCTCCCCTACGTTCACAGGATTTACCTAGAGTACCTCCAGAAGTTTAGGCTGGCAGGAGCAGGGAAGTGGACTGGGTATAACGCAGCCTACTACTATTACTATCTCAAGACCGGCAACTCTCAATTCAAGGTTCCCTCCGTGGTGCCTAACGACAGCTACGGGAAAGCGGTCGCCAACAACCTGTTAAGCTACCACAGACCCTTTGGAGGCTATTACCCTGTCCCAGCCTGGAACTCAAGCATAACTCCAGACGGAATAAACGAGAGTGACTATCCACTAACCTTCTTCGTGAGGAGGCACGATAGGACGTACCACACGTGGTCCTTTAACGTACCTTGGTTGATTGCCATAATGCCTTATACCCCAGTGATGCTGAGTGCAGCCGACCCATATGTGAAGAGCACGGGGATTCAGTCTGGTGATCTAGTACAGTTTGAGGCCATAAACGAACCTTGGAGTGGAGGTCTGAGGACTACTCTTACAGCAGTAGCCTTCCTTGACAACGCCACTAGGCCAGGAGCAGCTTGGGTTGTTGTGTCAGCTCAGGCCTTGCCAGGGTTCAGGAGCCAGACTGCGGACTCCCCACAGGTCAAGTACAGTGTGTTAAATAACTGGGCTAACATCTCGTACATGCCACCATCTAGGGGTGGACAACTCTCTCCAACCTCTGATAACGCTTTCCCGATAATGTATCTAGATCCCATAACGGGTCAGACATCGTGGCACGACAGCAGAATAAAGATCATAGGTAAGTCATCCTCTAGCCAGGTCCAGGTCACAGCCAATAGGTTCACATACATGGGACAGGACTTCTCCAACCAGGACATACTGTCCGTTATCTCCAACCAGATGGGCGGACAGATATCTGTGAGCAACTCTCCCTCACAGGCTACCTTCGCCCAGCCTGTGAACGTACCTCACTTAAGGTTCAATGCCAACCAGATGACCTCAACTAGTATATGGAGCTACGTGTCTCCTGGATCCCTCGCCCCCAGCTACCAGATAGGTCAATACAAGGTGAGGTACGGGTTTGCCACAGACCCCACAAGTCAATAGGTTTTTCCTTAATCATGTTTGAGGTGATAATATGTCCCAAACACCACAAATCCAATTGGATATAAGACAAGGTGGAGTCCAAAAGGCTCTCCCATACACTCCAGTAGCTAACTACGCGATAATAACGGATCTCAACAAGTGCTTCGGATGCGCAGGTTGCCAAATGTCGTGCAAGGAGTGGAACACATCAGGGATGTTCGGACCTTTGCCTGATCTTGATCCCTATGGGAACCTAGACGTAATGTTCTGGCTGAGAGTGCTTTACGTTGAGGTAGGGAACTACCCCCAAACCAAGGTATACAACATACCCATCAACTGCTTCCACTGTATGAATGCCCCCTGTGTGGAGGTGTGCCCAGTTGGCGCTACCTTTAAGAGGACACAGGACGGCATCGTCTTAGTCGACTATGAGGAGTGCATAGGGACCAAGTACTGTATCTACGCATGTCCATACGGAAACAGGTTCTTCGATTACATTGAGGGCGTGACCAAGAAGTGCACCCACTGCTTTGACAGGATATATGACCCAACCCTACCGCCAGAGGAGAGGATCCCAGCCTGCATTCACGGATGTATGGTCCAGGCTAGGATCTGGGCAAATAGGCTTGACCCCACTGACCCAGGTAACATCCTGTTCGTGGACAAGGGAGGCTTCGTTTTAGGTCCTGAGACTGGAGCCAACCCCGCCAGCGGATATTTGCCATGGCATAGCGCCTATGCAGCGAATAACGACGTAGAGCTCCTCAGCGAATCCGAGTACTACAACGTCTGGACATCCAACGGGGTTGTTCAGTTGGGTTCCCAAGGGAACAATTCGACCTATACGGAGAGCAATGGCTCCAACTCCAGCTCGTAAGACATCTTTATTTTTTATTGTCCTCTTTTTATGGTGATTAAACTTGTCAGTTTCCATTCTTGACGTGCTAAACGTTAGGCATGCGACTTACGATATGTTTTCTGAGCTCTTTCTATACAAGTTCCATGAGGAGGAATACAACGAGTTATTGAACAAGTTGAAGTTTTTGGACGAGAACCTCTCTAAGTATATGGAGGAGACCGGAGTAAACGTGGGGGAAATAAGGAGAGCCTTCCATGAAGCTAAGAGGAGCGACTACCTAATTGAGTATTCCACTCTCTTCTTAACAGGGATGGGTGTGAAACCCTTAACTCCTGTGGAGAGCAAAAGGATGTTCTCCTTGATGGGCGAGAAGGTAGCTACTTTCAAGTACACGGATGTCGTCAGGTTCCTTAAGTCAAGGGGTATTGTACCTAAGATGTCCTCACAGTTTAGCCCAGAACTCGATCATATATCTTCCCTGCTGGCCTTCATGTCGATCCTCATTGAGGAGGAGTTTAATCTTAGATCTTCAAAACAGGACGCGTTTAAGTCAGTCCAGGACCAGAAGAACTTCGCCACAACCCACCTGTTTTCATGGGTTCCTGACTGGGCAAACGATGTCGTGAGCGATCCTAGGTCAAACCTATATAAGGTAGTTTGTAGGGAACTGGACAACTGGTTGAAGTTCGAGAAGGATTTCCTAGGGGAGAGATGATGCTGAACGCAGGTCTTTTGGTCTCAAGGAAAGCTAGGGAGGTAATAGGGGACGATATCCTGAAGGAAGTTTTTGAGAGAGCTAAGTTAGCGTACGCGGCTGACTTGACTGACTTTGTCCAAGAGGATATTAAGCAAAACGATCTGAGGGCCCTCCTTATCGTTAATGAGACCGGAAGGGAGAGGTGGATGGAGGATCTAGATCAAAAATACGGAGTCTCCCCATTGGCGGTCTCGGTCATACCCTCGTCTTGGTTCCTTGAAAAGACAAGGGATTACATAATCTCTCTTCTGGTAGCTTACTCCTTAAGGGCAGAGATGATGGATCTAGTTTACAGGGTTCAACCCACGCGCTCCCCTTCAGTGTCCAGGAGGTCCTTACTCAAGTTTAAGCTCTACGAGTATAAGCCCTACCCAGTTCTGTTCGACGAGGTCCATGCGGAGAGGGAGATAAATAAAGCGGTGGAGTCATGTCCCTTGGGTCTGATTGCGAAGTCCCCAGAGGGACCTTCCGTGACCAACCCTGAGAAGTGTACAGCTTGCGGTTACTGCTCCGCTTCGTCTTACTTGGGCTATCTAGAGGTTCCAACGTTCACTACAGAGCAGTTCGTGTCGTTCGTTAACTCCTTGGTAAGGTTTTATCCTAGACCTGCGGGGATCCTCTTCACCGATTCGAGGCTTGAGAGGACTAGCGAGGGCATCTTCCCGTTCCTTGTTCCTTGCGTCGCTTCGGTCCACGATTCCTTCGTGTTGGCTACTTACGCTGCAGGGTTCATACCCATAGTCCACGCGTCCTCCACGTGTGAGACTAGGGACATGGCGTTGAGGAGACTGGAGGAACTCCCCTCCAAGTTCCCTGGAACTAATCTGGAGGTTAGGAAAGCGAAGAGCGACGAGGAGCTCACCAAGGTTCTGGAGACCCCCCTAATCTCCATACCAAGGGCAGAAATCCCTGAGGAGGTCTCGCTAAACAGGGGAAGAAGGAGGAACCTCCTGATCTGGTCAATCAACGAGATGTCCAAAAAGGTGTCGTTGAACCAGGACGATGAGATCCCTGGAGTTTATGACGTTGTAGTAGACCCTAGCAAATGTGTACTTTGTGGGGTCTGTGTGAGGGCTTGTCAGATGCTCGTCCCAGATCTATCTGGAGGGTCAGAACTAGAGTTATCTTACAATATCCCCTACTGTATAGGCTCGCAGAGGTGCGTCAAGAACTGTCCGGAGAACGCCATAACCGTTCCAGGCTTCGCTAAACTTTCTAGTTTCAGGAAGAAAGTCGTCAACAAGGCAAGCGTTGCCAAGTGCAGGATCTGCGGAAAGCCCATAGGTTCGGAAAAGGTAAAGGTAAGGGTTGACTCCATGCTTCTGAGCCAGGGATTTCAGGGAACAGCTCAGTACACCGATATATGTAACGAGTGTAAACAGAAGGAGCTGACTAAAATGTGGGTTCAGAGAATACTGGGTGGTAAGAAATGAATCCCATTCTACTCGATTTGGACTCTATAATAGATTTCTCCTCAGTCCAGGGGATTCAGGAGTACAGATCCCTAACGTTCTCCCTGTCGCTGGTGTCTAAGTACTACCCGGTGAGCCAGCTCGTAAAGGAAGTTTTAAAGGGCTCTCTCACGGAGGCTAAGCCATACCCTGATTCCCTGACCTTGGAGGAGTTGGGGTATAGGTCAAGGATACTCGTTGTGACCAATCTACCCAAGATGGAAGGAAAGAGATTGCTGATGAGGTATAACTTAGACGCTTTCGTCCAGGACCTCGTTTCTCCTGAGGACGTTAACAGGTTTTTCCCTTCGAAGGAGTTCCTAGACTTTTCAGCGAGGAAACTGAACAGCGTCAGGGGAATAATGACCTTAATAACTCCACACGTAGACCAAGCCATAGTAGCGAGGGCTCAGGGTCTTAGGGTGATCCTCTTGAGGAGTAAAGTTTCCCTACCGCAGGATCTTGGTATTGGGATCAGGGATGACCTAACGCAGGTAGCTGAATCTCTTGCACAACACAGGGTTGACTCTACCATGGGGGACTCTAGTTTGAGGTGTACTTGATGGCAAGCGACACTGACTTGTTCTCTTGGTTCAAGGAGCTGAACATGAAAGTCGATAAGGTCAGCAGTTCTGGTATCTACTTTCACTTCACCATTTCTCCACCCATGGGAGGTGTGCCCGTGTCTGTCATAAGGACGACACCGGATTCAAGTTACTACATAGTAGCAGTGGTGTTGGACCTAGATCAGCAAAAGTTCAAGTCCAACCCAGAACTCTCATCACAAATAAAGAGAGAACTCATCAAAATGAACGTGGAATTTTTCTTCACCCCTGACGATAAGGCCCCAAAAAGCATTCAGATAGCAAGGATAATGTTCTCGCAGGACCTTACGAGAAATGAGGCCCTCAACAACGTAACGCTTGTCAAGAACGCTGCTCTACTGGTACTAGAGATGACGAGCAGGTGAAGGGTTAATTTCCCTGTGAGCGTCGAAAAATCCGCGAGACATTTTTGAGGCCGAGAGGGGGCTTGATCGGCCGGAACTCAGGTTGATCGGAACGGTAAACCTCTCAGGGCGGTAAGGAGGTCAGTCGTGTTCAAGATAGCCCGTCCAGGTTTTTGTCCAGAACCGTCTGCAGAATAAATTTTAACGTGAAACTCTTAAGGAAGTATCATGAAAAGCGAGACCAGGATAATCTCCCTTGTTATATCGTCCATTATTGCTGTTGTAGTGGTGGGGTTAGCCATTTACGTTCTGGGAATGGTGAAGATCTTACCAGGTAACTACACACTCTACTTGGAAATAGGTGTCTGGGTCATTGGAGTTTTGGGGATTACCTATCTCATTTCCTTGCTGATCAAGAATAGACTCGGACCAGCTATTGGCTTGGATAACGCTTCTTCTCTGAGCTTTGTGGTGAGGGTAATAGGCTACGTATTGGCCATAGCTGGAGTTCTAGCAGCATTTAAAGTAGGGCTGGGAGAGGCGTTAGCGGCAGGTGGTTTCGCAGGTTTGGTCCTGGGTCTGGCCTCTCAGGACGTGCTCTCTAACGTCTTCGGCGGGATAATGCTCCTTATTTCCAGGCCTTACAAGGTAGGGGAAAGGATCACGGTATCCACCTGGCAATACAGTCTTAGTTTCCCCACATACCCACCCAAGTACTTCTCCAACGATTACCTTATCCCAGGGTACACTGGTAAAGTCATGGACATAACCCTTCTTTACACTATCATACTCACGGACGAGTTCACGGAGCTAAGGATCCCCAATAGCATCATGATCCAGGCAGCCATATTTGTACACGATAAGAACGAGAAGAGAAAGATACGAACTAGATACGAGATCCCTAAGGATATGGAGCCCGATGAGGCGATAGAGGCGATAGGGAGATCACTACAGGATATGGAAGGTCTTCTGGAGCCCCCTGTGGTGAGGATATTGGAGGCTTCACAAAACACTTTGGTGCTCGGAATAGACGTCGTTTCAAAATCAATATACGAGGAACCGGTTAGAAGTGAAGTTATCAAGAGGGCAACCAAGGCACTAAAGAAGATGCGTGAGGATTCCATAAAATTGAACAAATAAGGTTTTTAATTCTTGAATAGATAAAGTCTATCATGACAAAGGAACTTACTCCCCTAGAGAAGCTCCAGTTGATGGTTCCTGGCTATAGGGGGTATAAGGCTAAGGACTTAGTGAGACAGGATGACTTTTTAATAAGGAATTCCGTTAAGCAGAAGCTGGAGAACGCTCTAAACAAGTTAGGAGAGCTAGAGGCGATCACTGCGTCGTCCTCTCCGTTCTCCCCTGAGCTTAAGAAGATGGAGTTTATAGCATCTAAGATAAGGAGCTTTATTGGTGAGTTGACTGCCATGCAGGGAGGAGGATCAGACGTTTACGCGAGGTTTAAGATAACGACTGAACAGCTGGACGAGATAGTGAAGAACGATCTTAATATGATTAACGTGGCAGAAGAGATTTACAATAGCATAGCTTCGGGAAATATTAACCAAGTTGACCCACTACTAAACAAGTTGAGGGAAATCATTATTGGTAGACAGAAGCTGTTCTTCCCACAAGAGTACAGATGACGAGGGGATAGCAAACCTCTCCCGTTGGGGCATGGGAGTTACATCTAAATTCTTTAAGGGTACGGAGTTTAAGCTTTTCATTGAATGGAAAAGTTGATAAAATGTCGACGTATACACTTTAGGTAAAAAGGCGTTGGATGGGCTTGACCTAGCTAACTCTGGAGACCGATGTGTACAAGGTAAGCCCTACCTGGGCTTATAGGGAAACACATGCTCTTAAACTACCTTCGGCAATCAATTTAGGACTCTAAGGTTCTCTACCCTTAAAAACATCAAACGTGAACTTTGATCGTTGACGTCCTTAGCTTAAGGAGGACGCCACGCCTCCTACCACTCCGTTAATAACGTTAAAGGCTATAACTAAACCCACGTATGTCTGCAAATAATTGGTAGTGATAGCGTAAGGGAGTAACGAGAGAACTAGGTAACCCACTGATACGTAAATAACTAGTTTCCTGACCTCTTTCAACTCCCTCTGAATGGTGACGCTCCTAACTGGCAAAGCGAACGCCAACAACACTAGAATTACCAATATCTGAACGACCCCCTCAACTGGGGATATCACTAGAGACCTGATGGGAGATATGGAGAATTGAAAAGGAGGGTAAAAGGCTTTGACCAACAGGGAGACAACTGCGGTAACTATTGTTAGGATGAAGGAGTAGCCTATGCCAGCCGCTACGCTCCAGCTAAGAGCCCTGGGGTTTGCTCTGCTCGTTACTCTCACCCTTCTCAGAGCCCATGGAGAACTGGAGTAGCCTTTGAGGTAGGTTTACAAGTGTAGCCAGGTTGGGGTAGTATGGCATCCCTATGGCCATGTTTACGCTAGCTGGATTCCCCTGTTCAGTCAATATTCTTGCTAACCCCATCCTTACTGCTCTCTCCACCTCTAACCCTAGGTCCCTCAACTGGATTATCCTCCTAAGTTCGGGATCCTCAGGGATAAGCCTGGTCACCCTGACTGATATCAGCTCGACGCCTATCTCAGCCAGGAACTGCTTCAAGGCTGCAGTAATCGCAGTGGAGATATCGGAGAACTTCTTGTACACGTCCACTAGCTTGACCTGATTAAGGATTGAACTTACCTCTTGGTCCACAACTGGTGCAAGATAAGCTGCAAGTTCTCCGTCCTTGAAGAAGAGTCCAGAGAACTGAATGTTCGTCACTAATTTAGCAGCGTCCGTTACCCTGTAATATACTGCTACCTCATAGTCCAAAGGAACAAGATCGTCCGTCTGACTTTTACCTTGGATCCTCACCTCATGTCTGGTCATGGAGGTGAAGAAGGCTATGGTGTCAAAGGGCAATTGGTTGTACCTAAACCTTGAGAGGAAGTTGGAGAGTGGATTTTGGGGAGACTGGATGTTGTGAGTCCCTGGGGGTAGAACAGCCTGAACCTGTCCCTGGATAACGACCACACAGTTCTCCTGAGGTTGTACGATGAAAATCGATTTGGAAGTGATTTGCTCCCTAGGATACCTAAAAAGGAGAACGTCAGGAGCCATGAAAGAAGTTCCATCTTCCCTCTCCGTGCTTATAACTTGACCTCTGATTTGAAGAGACATATGAAATTAAGATGCAGGAACATTATAAACTTTTTCCATATAATTTCCTCTCATAGCAAAAGACTGAAACAGCCAATTTTTACTTAGAAACCTTAACAATTGAGAAAAGCCAGGGTAGGGAATAAGTCAGAACTTATCAATTTCGAAGGTTGAAGTTTCTAGACGCACTTTCATTTGTGCCCAACTTAAGGTCAGAAAAAACCTCATGGAATAATTTTCCTTACTCTAGCCTGCCTCTCGATCTCCTTGAGTATTTCATCAATCTCCTTTAGGTTCCACTTCGCCTTAACTTGATCTAAAGTCTCCTTCCTCTCCTGATACACCTTTATGATGACCTCGCTTACTAACCTGTGGGCTGGGCTACCGTGACCGGTCTTTACGCCTGCCTTCTGGAACATAACCCTTAGCTCAGGGCTCTCCTCTATCTCATCCACCACGCACAGTGGGGCCTCCTTTACCTCTACCTTTGAGCTCTTAACTGTCCATTCCATGCAACTGTATTAACTTTTGAACTATAAAAGATTGAGATCTTAATTTTTGAAATACGGTCAACTAGTTTATAATAAAGAAACGGGGAAAGGTGTATTTACCCATCTCACGTAGTTTAACCCCATGAGGTTAAGTAAAGAGGTGGAAGTACTCCCCGGAAGTCCCAACACCCTAATATATCAAGGGAGGGCTGTGGTGGACTTAGGTGGTAAGAACTCTTCAGTGGATGTGAACGCAGAGCTACAGCTAGCTACACACGGCCACATGGACCACATAGCCGGTCTTTTGAAGAACTCTAAGAGGAAGTTCATTCCCAAGGAGGATCTTTGGGCCCTATCCCTCATGGGGAGGAGGGTGATGACCTACGGGTTTAGTTCTAAGGACTCGTCACTTTTCACCTTTGACCTGATAAAGGATAGCATTTCCATTGAACCGGGAGATTCGGAAGTGGAAGTGGTGAAACTACCCGGACACACTCCAGGACATAGCGGGTACATCCTAGGGGACACCCTGTATGCGGGGGACGCGTTCTTTGGGAAAAAAGTCCTGGAAGGTTTCGTATTCCCTTTCTACTTAGACTTTTGGCAGGCAATGGAGTCCCTGGAGAAGCTAAGGGATATTGCTAAGGGAGTCAACAACTTAGTGATATCCCATGGACCGATACAAGAGGCGAAAAAGATGAGGGAACTCTTGGAATACAATTTGGAGTACGGGGCTAAACTGGTGAAGTGGGTTAAGGAAGAGATAAGCACTCCCTCCACAGCAGAACAGGTCGTTGTACGAGTGATGAGAAGGCTGGGTGCAAAGATTTCTCCAGCTAACGTGTTCCTAAACGAGATCGTAGTCAAGTCAATATTGGCCCAAGTTGGTAGGGCTGAGGTGGGAGATGACGGAGTGATCTTCGTAAGTAACTGAGACAAAGGGGAGGTTTAATGGAAATTTAAACGTCTTGTACGAGGGGTGACCAGCAAGGTCTCATCTAAAGTTTTTCACGTCACGGACTAGGCTAAGGTGTTCTGTACAGCCCTAACTCCCTCCCCCAAGTTAATAGGTTCTCCCATCCTCTTGAGTACTCTTTCCAGAACTGCAATGGTAGTCACGGCGTCGTTGGGGTTTACCCAGCCCATATGTCCTATCCTAAAGTACTTACCTGCCAAGGCAGGGTGAACTCCTGGGGCGAGCTCAAGCCCTTCAGATACCACAGCCTTAAGGACCTCAGAAGGGTTAGCCTTCTTCACTATCACCCCAGTTACCGTGTTGCTGTAGGCCTCAGGTTTCCTTGCCACTATGTCCAACCCCATACTTTCGATCCCTGCCCTTATTCCCTTTGCCACTCTCTCATGTCTCTTTATCCTGTTCTCTAGGCCCTCCCTTTCCATGAGCTCAAACGCTTTCACCAACATGAATATGAGGTGGACTGGGAGAGTGGCGAAGTAGGAACCCTTCCCCTCTTCCAGGTTTCTCATGACGTCTACCCAGTTCTTAAGGTTTAGGTAATACCCAGCCACAGACTCTTCCGACAACCTTGAGACCGCCCTCTCGGAGAGGACCAGAAGGCCTGCTCCAGGTGGAACTCCAATGGCTTTTTGGCTGGCTGTCAGATAGATGTCCACCTGGTTATCCTTGGCCTTCACCGTCTCTGCACCCACACTACTGACACCGTCAACTGCTATGAGGTCTACCTTGTCCCTGATCCTCTTGGTCACTTCACCTATGGGTTCCTTAACTCCAGTACTGGTCTCCACATGCGTCATGGTTACCAGGCTGTACTTCTCTTCCTCCACGGCCTTCTCCACTTCCTCCGGTTTCACGTACTCCCCTGGATTTGCCTTGAGGACGTCCACCGCAACTGAGTACCTGTTGAAGATCGCCTTCCATCTGTCTCCGAATACACCGTTGGAAACTACGAGGACCTTGTCTCCCCTCCTCAAGACAGATGCCACGCTCTCCATGGCTGAGGTCCCTCCCCCTGGGATAATGAACGGTTGATAAGTCTCGTCTGCTCCCATCAATTTCCGAAGGTACTTTAGGGAGAAAGACATAGCATCAATGAACTCTTGAGAGGTGAACCCAGTGTCCCCTCGAAGACCCGCAACTAAAATATCATAGTCTATGGTGACTGGACCTACGTGCATGAGAAGTTTTCTAGTCATAATATTACCTCACCTCTGTGCTTAAATCTGTTGCTAATTTCTCAGAGGCATGAATTTTCGGTTACCATGCTTAAACTTCAATTTACCCACTCTGCGGAAACAAGGTTTTTCACCCACCCAGCGCTTGCCCTGCCCGAAGGAAGTTCGTGAAGAGGCAGGGAAGTCATAGGGATGTAGTTCCCCTGTTTAACCCCTTGAAAGCTGCTTATATAGCCCCGTTTAGGTCCGAGGAGCTCCATGCCTCACTATCCTTTAGGTGGTAGATGGTTGAGGATTAAACCCCAACGCTTGAACAACAATTAAACAAGAGGAGTGAAAGTGTAGGGACAAACGGTTAAACCCACCTTACCTTACCTTAATTTAAGTTATCCCAAAAAATCCTTTCAATAACACCGATTAAGACCGAGGCTGAATGACCGTCGGTACCTAGTTAAATTTTAAAGGTGTAAGCGTATTAGATTAATTGCCGCGGTAGTATAGCCCGGTCAAGCGAAAGCGCCGGAAGTATGCAGGCCTCTCAAGCCTGTGGCCCGGGTTCAAATCCCGGTCGCGGCACCATCTTTCCTTTAAACGCACTAGAAATGTTCCAATGGTCTCATCTAAAAGGCCTAGATAGTTCTGACTTTCCTTACTACCTTCGTCCCTATAAAAAGGAGAACTTCACCTTTCAGAGAGAGGGAGGATCTCAGTTAGAGCAACAAAAGGCCGCAGTAGTCTGAACGTTGAATTTGGGAAAATCCTTAAATGGATATCATCGTCCTCCATCTCATGAAAGTCTGGCAAATAGTCCTTATCATAGTAGTGATCGTCGCGGTTGCCTTGTCAACCCTCATAATTGCTCATCGCACCAGTAATCCCCCTGTAAATCAAACTGTAAGTCCTGTAAAGAACGTTACATCCCCTCCCCCAGCCCCTTCCAACTCCTCAAGTTCCATGAACACGACTTCCATCAAGTCCAATAACGTCACTAATGTCACAGTGAAGACCAATTCCACCACCGTTAAGTTACCGAGCGGAGCGTCTCCACTTAATTATAATGCCTCCAACAGGACGGTGTTCATATACCTCTATGCGTCCAACCAGGATCCCAATCCCCTCAACTTCAATGGCACCACTTACGGTACAATGAAGATTTACGTCCCAGAGAACTGGAGCTTATACTTCACCTTCTACAACCCAGAGCCCCTGGGTCATGCCTTGGCCGTTGTCCAGAACAACACTGCTGAACCTAATCAGCTTGAGCTCTCTCAAAACGGAAAGATAATCTTCGAGATCGGTTACAACGGAGGGAATGGGATTTCAGGGGGCGTCAGCGTATCAGGTCTGTTAACTCAGTTACCTCGCGGTTATTACTGGATAGCCTGCCCAATACCCGGTCACGCCCAGAGTGGGATGTGGATTGACCTGATTTCAACTAACGTTACAGTACCCTATGTAGTAACTTAAATTTACGAAAAACTAGAAAAATCACTTTATTGGGAGTTGGGAAAGGAAACTCCTGATGGAATTAATCAACTTATATACTAAACCATCGACGATCCTCCTGTAAAGGAAGATGAGGAAGTACCTCACCTTTAGGACTGTTAGTATCTTTTTCGCTATCCTCTCTTGCTCCAGTAGGTTCCTCTTGAGCCATTCTGAGTAAACTGCACCCTTGAGGCTCTTGATGAACTCCATGAAGTCCCTTATGACCAGCATAAGGTCCTTAATCTTACTGGTTCTAAGGTTAACCTCGTATTCTTCATATCTCTTCTTCAAGAGACCCCCGTCTATGATATCATTAAATGTGACAGTCATACTACTAATATTATTTATTGGTAATATTATTTAGGGCGTGGGGTTCAACAGCGATCAATTAAACATATAATCTCAATGATTCAGGGCTTTATTTCAAATATTTTGAGGAATGGTTGCCAGAAGTTAAGACATTGATTTACACACATTAAAAAGGTCAGGGGGCACATCTAGTCTAAGAGGCAAAAAAGGAGATGAGACTTGAGGACCGGGTACTGAGGTGGAAGATGTTCTCCGAGGTCTGTAGTAGGTTCGCCTCTGAGGCCTTTTACGATTATCCGCTCCTTATGGCCCTTCAGATCAACGAGATGGAGACAGAGCTCGAGGAAATAATGAACAAGTTCTTCCGGGATAACCTTGTCCTGAAGGGGGAGAAATACCAGGCGAGGAGGGGCAGCTTCTACTTTGACGATGAGAACGCTACTGAGGGCTATGAGAATGACTACCTGGCCTTCCAGGTTATATATGCTGATAAGAGGGAGTACCTATCGGAGAAGGAGGAACTGCTAAAGGGCCTAAAGGAGGATTCTGAAGAGACCGAGGACGCGGAGATCTACGCCTTCATAACGACCCTAATGGAGTACACCTTAACTGCCCTCCTTTTTAAGGGCAGGGAAGGGGAGCCAGACTGCGTCAAGAACAAGAAGTGCTATCTATCGCTTAAGTATAAGAAGTGAAGCCGAATCAGGGGAGGTCAAAGCTTCCAGCTTACCTTACCAGAGAGGAGACCTGGGACTATTTACTCTAACCATTTCGATGTCCATCTAAAGAGTAATCCGCCAATAACGGTAGAGAACAGGGCCATGAGTACAACGGCGCTAAACTCGGCTGAATTCAGTGCACCTACACTCAGGCCTATGGATCCCACAACTAACCCTGTTTCGCCCCTTGGAACCATACCCAAAGAGGTGGAGATCGAAGCTTTCAAGTTCCTTAGGGCAAGGTAAGCAAAGGGGAGTACTCCTAGGATCTTGAACGCAACAGCTATTGCAGTAATCTCCAGGGCTAAGAGCAGTTGGTTCATATTAATAGCAGCTACGTCGACTTGGGCCCCTACTGTGACGAAGAATATGCTCCCGAAAACAGAGAGAAGAACTGTCACCAGTTGGTGTACTCTCTCCTTCTTAACGCTCTCAGCTAGGGCTACTCCAGCTATAAATGAAGATATCACAGGGGAGAAGTTGAGGGAGGTCATGAGGGCCGTGAGACCGAAGATGATCAACATGGAGAACTCCTCGATGTAGACATCTCCCAATCTGTTGGCCACGATGGGTATAACCTTTATGGAGACCAGGAAGATCACAGCCCAAGCCACGATATAAAACACCGTAGCTTTGGCTATGGCCAGGGGAGAGCTCTGGCCTGCCAGAGTACCTAGAATTATGGAAAGGAGCACTAAATCAACCACGTCGTCGGTTGAAGCCATGGACATCAGTAGGTCGATCCCTCTTCCCTTAAGCTTCCCGCTCTCTATTATAGATGCAGCTGCAGCCATGCTGGTCGCCCCCACAGCGGATCCCAGAATTAGGGCAGAGTCGGTTCCTACGCTGTTGGAGAAAGCCAGGAACGCAGCTAGGAAAGGTAAAATGGCACCTAGTGTTGCCCCAAGTATTCCATGTACGCCTGAGTTTTTAATGGGAGAAATTCCATGCTCTAGGCCTGAGGAGAAGATGAGGAGTATCATTGAGAACTCAGATATGAAGAGTAGATAGTTATTGAGAGTGAAGATCTTAACTCCAGTTGCGGAGTCTATGAGGCCACCTAAAGCGTAGGGACTTAAAAGAAGACCTGCCAAGATTTCCCCTATGAGTGAAGGTACTGAGACTTTGCTCAACGATGTCCTCAACGCTTCGGCCACGAAGATCATTACTGAAATCTCAAGTAGAACTAGAGTAACATCCATGAATTTCTTAAACGAACCTGAAACTTAAATGATTTCTGTGTTGCATTAAGTAAAACACCTCTTATTATTCCTCGAACTTGAACTTGACGCTCCCTTCATCAAGGTAAACTATGGCGCTGAACCTCCTTCCACTCTTTGACCTGAAACCGCTCATTTTCAACTCCTTGCCCTGGAAGAGACCCCTTGCTTGATTGAAGGAAATCCTCTTACCCAGAATCTGTCTCCAGACCACGGTCCCGCAACTCTTACACTTCCACCCCTTGCTGAATCCGTACACTTCCCCTCCACACTTGCAGAGTATCTTGGTCTGGGGCAGATATTTGTCAAGGAAATTCCTCACGTAGTCCATCGAGGTACTTTCCAGTTTGACCCCAAGGTCCTTGGAAACTACCCTGGCAAGTCTGATCATGTCTGGGGGTGCTCTTGGTTCTACATTTAGCTCCACCTTGGACAACCTCCTGACTTCCTCAGCGGTGAACTCCTTTATCTTCTCTATGAACGATCTGTAGCCTTCCTCTCCCTTTTTCCCTACGTAAATGTCCTCAAGTTCCCTCTCCCACTCTGAGGTCATCTCCGGACTGGTGACCTTGCTGTCCCCGAGTTTAGAGATTAGCTCCCTTCCCTTCTCCGTTGATATCAAGGATTTACCTCTTCTCTCCACATAGCTCCTCTCCAAGAGGGTCTCAATAATCCCAGCCCTGGTAGCAGGAGTCCCGAGTCCTAACCTCTCCATCTCCTTTAGGAGGATGGACTCGGTGAACCTTGGAGGGGGTTTGGTCTTCCTCTCCTCTGACTTTACCCAGTCCTTGATCAACCTCTCCCCTTCCTTTAGGTGTGTAAGAGGGCTATCCTGATGAGGATAGAGCTCCATCCAACCAAGTTGGAGGTTCTTCTTCCCTTGGCATAGAAAGACCTCAGATCCCAACCCTATGAAAACCTTCTGGGTATCATAAAGGTAGTTATCCATGAAGGCCCCAATGAACTTCCTTAGGACTAGGTCGTAAATCTTCTTCTCAGGTTGGGGTAGGTTGGTTGGGGCCTTGTCCAAGGGAATTATGGCATGGTGATCAGTGAGCTTACTGGAGTCAAAGACCCTCTTCCCCACCTTATCCACCTTGGGGATCAAGTCCTCCCTTCCCAGTTTCCTCAGAACATCCTTCGCAAGGCCTTTATTGCTCTCACCCAGGTATCTGGCGTCTGTTCTAGGGTAGCTTATCAGCTTCCATTCCTCATATAGGGATTGGGCTAGGTCTAGAGTCTTCTTGGCTGAGAAACCGTACAACACGTTGGCCTCCCTTTGCAGAGAGGTCAGTGAGTGAAGTAGAGGAGGCCTTTCCTCTTTTCTTTCTATCTCAACTTTCTTAACCACCCCCTCTTTCTCCATCTTCAACTTAGATAGTGTGAGGTCAGCTTCCTCCTTGGTTAATCTGGCCTCAGTCCCATCCCTGATCAACGTTCCTTCCATCCCTGAGAAGCTCCCAAGAATGACGTAATAGGTGGTCGGTTTGAAGCTCTCTATCTCCATGTCCCTTTTGACTATCATGGAGAGCGTAGGGGTCTGAACCCTTCCGACGCTCCATACTTCCCCTCCACCCGCCTTTAGAGTTATCAACCTAGTGAGGTTTATACCAACTATCCAGTCGCCGTTTTGTCTAGCCAAGGCGCTATAGTATAGACTGTCGAAAAGGTTAGAGGGTTTCAGCTCCCTGAATTCCCTCAGGACAACCTCCCTTGTTAGGGCCTCAGAGGTCCACAGCCTTAGAACCTTACCCCCATAGTTCAGGTATTCAAGGACCTCCCTGACTATTAGCTCACCCTCCCTCCCAGCATCCCCGCAATTAACTACCACTTCAGCCCTCTCCAATAGTTTCTTAATTATGGAGAGCTGCGTCTGCTTTCCGGACACGACATCGTAGGTGAACTTCTCTGGGAATATGGGGAGGTCCTTCAAGTCCCATCTCTTTGGAGCGATCTCCCCGATCTCTAGGATGTGACCGTAGGTCCACGTGATGTAGTACCCTCCTGCTATCAAGTAACCCTGCTTCCTCTCTACCTTACCGAGGGCCCTAGCTATATCTAGGGCCACACTTGGCTTCTCTGTTATTACCACTCTCAATTAGCGCTCTACCTTTCCCCTCAACTTCGCGTAGGGCAGGTGGAGTTGATAGTGTAGGGCTATGAGGAGATCCCTCTCGGTTATTATCCCCTTAGCTCTTCCCTCATTATCCAGGATAAGCAGGGATCCTACGCCCTTATTAATAAGGATTGAGGCCGCTTCGTTCACCGACCTATCCTCCTCCACAGTTATCACTGGAGACTTCATAACGTCCTTCACCCTCCTGGAGAAGAATATCTCTGGCTCAAGCTTTTCAACAGCCTTGGAGGCTACCTTAACAGCGTCCGCGGCCGTGATCATGCCCACAACCTTCTCGTCCTCATCTACCACAGGTAGTCTCCTGAACCCTCTACGCAACATGAGCCTTACAGCTTCCTGTAACACGGTCTCCTTGAAGACCCTGTTTACCCTTGGAGTGACGAAGTTAGAGACAGAAAATAGGTTGTCGAGGTCCTGGAACATGAGAAGGAAGTCGCGCTCCGTGACAAGGCCAACGACCCTGCCAACCGAGTTCACCACAGGCAAGGAACCAAAATTCCTAGTCACCATAATGGTTATAGCATCAAGGGAGTCCATCTCCTCCTCCACTACGAACGGGTTTGGGGTCATGTAGTTGGAAGAGGGGGAGACACCCATCTTATAGAGGTCAGCCTGAGTGCAAGAGACTGGACAGAAACTCATGATTACCCCGAGGAGATCCCTAGTGGAAAGGATACCCTTAACTAAGTTCTCAGCTACTATGACCCTCCCCAGCCCCCTATCGTTAACCTTCTTAAATGCCTCCTTTAGACCGTCATTTGGGGACACTATAGGTGGATTTGCGTTCATGAACGTTTTAACTTTCATGTGATAATCTCCCGTCTAGGATTAAAAGTATTTCACATTACGTGAACATTGGGGAATTGTTAACAATGTTAATTTTTTATGAACCTGTAAATCATTAGCTTCATCAGCTTTGGAGTGGTACCTGAAACCTTTCAAGGTTTAGATGGAAATGTTGAGAGCCTAGTCGGTTTCTTAAAACCTCCTCGGGGACGATGTGAAGTGAGCTCACTCCATATTAAAGCAGTGCCGACTCCTTAAAGGGTAAGTTGTACTCGTTTTTCACCAGGTATATGAGTTCTCGCCTCATTTGTTCCAGGGTAGTCTCTCCCCTAATTCCTGACAGTATAATCTCCCTGTATTCCGGAGGGACGTAGTCCATTCTGGGCTCCACGTTATAGAAATCGTTAAGCGCGGACTGCCTCTTCTCCGGGGAGGAAATGGCTTCCTCCATCTCCCTCTCCAACCACTCCGGGAACGGGAAGTTATTGGTTAATGTCACGTAAAGGGACACAGTGAAGGAATACACGTCCATATAGGTCTCCGCCCTGCCTCCAAACCTTTGTGAGGGATGAGCGTAGTAAGGGGTGTAATGGATCACAGGAAATCCCGTCCTGATGGCGCTCCCGAAATCCGATAGTTTTGGAACGACCTCCTCGTTGAGTAGCTGGTTTTCAGCCTCTTCACCGTACCTAGATAGGGGTCTATTGAACAGTATGTTGGATGGCTTTACGTCAGCGTGGACGTAACCCTGTTTGTGAATGTGCACTAGGGCTTCTGCAACCCTAGAATAAATTAACCCAACTATCCTGGTCCACCTCACTGAATGCCTTAGTGAGGAGTACTCCTCCTCGGCCAAAATTCGTCTTAGATCTCCTCCCTCCATGAACTCCATCACTATGGCTGGAGGTGAACTGTAGTAGTCGGTCCAATTCTCGTCAATGAAGTTAGCAAGTATCCTGACCATGTACCTCGAGCCCCTTGAGATTTCCTGCATCTTAGCGACCTCGTAAAGGAATTCGTCCATCTTGTACTCCCTCTTCATCACCTTCATGGCGAACTTCCTAGTGTTCTTCTCCGCGAGAAGGACGTAGCCCATACCACCTTTTCCGAGGACGTCCCTAATCTCGTAACCGTAAAGCACGTACCCTATCCACGACTCTGGATCGAATTCATTCCCGTTCCTCTCCGTGGGCGTCACTTTAGAGCAGGCTTCAACTAACCCCTCCCTACAGGCATAGGCGAACTCCCTCATGGCATTAGGAGTTGAGTTTAAGGAAAGGAAGGTCAACCCTCTCAGGTAAGCCAAGGGGGCGGTTCTCCTTATCTTCTGGGCCTCGTCCAATACCTCCAAGGCCCTCTTGTTTTCTCCAGCCTCTAGAAGGGTAGAACCAAGGATTACCAGGTTTTGAAAGCTCTTGTTCCTCTTTAGAGCTTCCTCGAACATGTTTATTGCGTCCTGAACCTTATTCTTTTTTAAATAATAGAAACCTAGCTTAATCGCGGGTACGTCATATGTTGGTAATACGGAGAGAGATTCGTATAGGAGCTTTGGGTTCCCGGTCTTCTCGAAGTCTGCGATGAGGGAGTTGGCCTTTGATATCAACTTGAGTTCCAGTTCTCTATACTTCTCCTCAGAGAAATAGGAGTATATCCTTAACGCCTCCAATTCCTTTCCAAGCCTTTCTAAGCACTCAGCAGCAGCTAGGGACTCCTCAGGGTACTTCTCATCGAGCTTGGAGAAGAGGGAAACAGCGTCTTCACACCTGTTTAATCTAGATAGGTGTAGGATAGCCTGCCTGAGCACCTCGGGATCCTTATACCTCTCCACGGCGAACTTTATTACCTGGTAGTCGTCCATCTCACTCAAGATTGAGGCCTTATCTCCCCTCAAGAACACCTTCCCGTTAACTATGTCGTAAGACGCACCTATCACTAACTTGTCCCTTGGGTTTGGGAGGATGCAGGCTGCGTCCTGTGACTCGAATAGCGCCAGGGAGGGTTCCTTGATTATAGCCTTGAGGACTCCTGAGAAGTCACTCTTGGTGCAGTCCAGAACGGGGACCTTAGTGAACTTTATCTTATCCTTCTCTGTGGAGACAAGATACCCTATTACATCGTCCTTAACCTTGACTTTTTCATTTATTTCCCTGAGGTTCCCGTCAGCAAAGAGGTAACATTTATCATTGTAGGCGAAAGCGTAGCTCACATTCCCTATCTTGTGGTAAAACTTTATTTGGTGATTAACTTGATAATACGTTTAGAAAATTACTAAGAAAGACTTGGTTCAGGCTACGTCGTAAGACTCGGCTATCATGAGGTCGGCATCTGGGTCATACTCCCTGAACTTCTTGACTTTGTCTGAAACCTCCTGAATGGAATTTCCAATGTTTACGAAGATTCCTCCGTTTTTGTCAGAGATCTCCCTGAAGTTAACGTTCTCGAAGAACTTCTTGGCCACTTCCACATTCTTGGTAAACACTGCGTACATCACAACGTTACTCTTGTTGATGTCCACTATGGGGACAAGTCTGATGAACTCTTTCTTGTAAAGATACCTCAGGTGTCTCCTCACGGTCTTGGATGAGACCTTCATTCTCTCGCTTATCTCAACTGGAGTCATAACTGGGTTCTCCTTGAGGACTGAGAGCAACCTGAGGTCGAAGGAGGAAGGACTATAGGGATGTTGTTCAGGGATGTATACCATCCTGGGCTCGCCTAGGGCTGAGGACATTTCGTTTATCTTTCCCTTTATGTCCTCCAAAGTATCTCCTTCAATCTCATACACGTTAACGTCCTCAATGCACTTCACCTTAAACACGTACTCTCCTTTCCACTCCTTCCTGTTGGAGAAGGAAGCGTATCCGTGGTACTTTCCGTAGAAATTGGGGTTAACGTAGAGGGATACTTTCTTTATAATTCCCTCCTTGGTCATTCTCTCTACTCTGTAGTTGACCGCAGGAGGAGAGATGTTCAGCTCCTTGGCTATCTTCCTTTGGGAGTACCTGTAGTCCTTCATCAGGTACAAAACTATTTTTTTATTTACATCATCCATGCTCTACACTTCCAAAGTTATATAATATGGTTTCTCCAAATTATATTTTTCGCTTGTCCCCAATATTGGCAACTGTGTAAAAATTATTTCGTTTTTAATCAACTATCATCTTAAAAATTTTCCATATAACGGAATGGGCCTACTCCCTTTTAAGCCTCATTGGTGATAGACCTCATTATGGCAAGAAGAACTTGCCCGTCCTGTAAGCAGGTAGTTGAGGAGAACCTAAAGAGAGAAGGGAACGTGGTGATCAAGTCTTGCCCCAAGTGCGGACATGTGTTTGTGTCCTACGAAAAAGGTAAGGGGTACATATCAACATCAACCAATAGTTAATACGAAAAACGAACCTCTTTTAATGAAAGACTTATTTTTAACTAATCATAGAATCACTCGATATGACAGGTACATTAACTGAGAAAATACTTTCAAGGGCCTCGGGGAAAACAGTCTCCCCTGGAGACGTTATAGAGGCTAAGACGGACATAGTCGCCTTCCATGACTTAACCGGTTACCACGTCATAGAGGTCATGGAAAAGGCTAATATGGTGAAAGTTTTTGACAAGAGTAAAATAGTAGTTGCCTTTGATCATCTAGCTCCTCCACCTGACGTTAGGAGCGCCGAGATTCAGGGCAACATAAGGAAGTTCGTGAAGGACGTTAGGCTACCAAACTTCCACGATATCAACGTAGGGATACTCCACGAGTTGTTGATTGAGAAGTATGCCCTACCCGGGCAGGTTATAGTGGCAGCAGATAGTCATACTACAACCTCGGGAGCAGTTGGGGCTTTTGCCCAGGGGATGGGCGCGAGTGATGTGGCAGCAGCGGTAATCACAGGGAAGACCTGGTTGGTAGTTCCGCAACCCTTTAAGGTCCAGCTGAAAGGTTCACCTGGGAAGTGGATAAACGGTAAGGATGTAGCCCTAGAGCTCCTGGGTAAGTTTAAGGCCGACTATTTCAACGGAATGTCCATCGAAGTTCATGTGGATAACCCGAAGGCGTTTCCGACGGACTACAGGGCCACCGTCTCTAACATGGGCATAGAGATGAACGCGGACGCCCTGATGTTTGTCCCGGACTCAGAGACGAAGGATTACATAAAGACCATGAGGGGGGTGGAGGCTGAACTGATGACTCCGGATCAAGGAGCGAGATATACAGATGAGTACACAATTGAGCTGAACAAACTAGAACCCCTCGTCGCAGCCCCTTACAGCGTAGATAACGTGAAGACTGCTAGGGAAGAAAGTAAGGTACCAGTGGACCAGGTGTATATAGGTTCCTGCACCAATGGTAGGATCTCCGACTTCAGAATGGCAGCAGAGATACTCAAGGGTAAAAAGGTCAAGGCGAGGTGCATAGCTATACCTTCCTCCTATGAGATGTTCAAGCAGGCTATGGAACTGGGATATATAGAGACGCTAGTCAATGCTGGGTGCATTGTAACTTACGGTACCTGCGGCCCCTGCTTGGGCGGGCATTTTGGTGTTGCCGGTCCAGGCGAGGTAATAGTTTCTACAAGTTCCAGGAATTTCAGGGGAAGGATGGGAAGCAATGAGGCAAAGGTCTACCTATCCGGACCCAGTGTGGCAGCTGCCTCAGCCGCAACTGGGTATATAACAGACCCGAGGGATCTACAATGATAGTAGAGGGTCCGGTTCTTAAGTATGGTGACAAGATAGACACTGATATTATCATCCCAGCTCGTCATCTGAAGTATACCGACCCGGCCTATCTAGCACAGCATGCTATGGAGCCCATCGACCCGGAGTTTTATAAGAAGGCTTCAAAGGGAGTAATTATAGTAGCTGGGAAAGTCTTTGGTATGGGCTCGTCAAGGGAGCAAGCTGCCATAGCCCTAAAAGCCGCGGGGGTGAAAGTAGTTATAGCGGAGAGCTTTGCGAGGATATTCTACAGGAACTGTATTAACAACGGTCTTCCCCTCATAACGTTGCCCAACGCGACAAAGGAGATCAATGAGGGAGACATTGTAAAGGTGAACGTCGAGACCGGTGAAGTCCAGGTTAACGGAAGGACTCTGAAGGGGAAGGGAATTTCTGGAATGGCCTTGGATATCTTGAAGTCTGGAGGCATAATGGAATATTTGAAGAAAGTTTCGGCTTGAGGCAGAGACCCCACTGAAACAAATTAATTTTTATTTGATGAAACTAATACATGATCATGGGAAAGTTTAGTATCGTTATTGTGTCCCTCCTATTTTGGTTTTTGGATTATCCTATCAGCGTGGGCATTCTGAGGGGAGTATACGGTGTAGATTCAACTCCTCAGTTACTCTTGTTTGGCGTAATTGACTACTTGGTTGAAGCGATTGCCACGTTGATCATGTATGGGGTTGCAAGGACCGTAAAGTTGCATCTCTTAAGACGAGTTAATGTTGATGCTAAGTTTCAAGGACTCACTAGAAATAAGGAAAGGCAAATAGGTTAAGGTTGAAGATTCTTGGTCTATAGGCGTCTAGTAGGAGAAAACCGAGTCCCCTGCTTAGGCAACATGAGCTCAAGATCCCTTATTTTGTGGATCGAATGTTAAGAATGGACCTCACGTCTGATGGAGTCCAGCGCTTCTGATTAAGAACGTGAAATCTTATTGAGATCCCTGGGTCGAACCCTAAGCTCAAGTAGTAAGACCTCAAGAGATGTAATTGTAATAGAAATAGACGTCTAATCCCTTAGGTACCGTTCTTAATGACGTCGATTACGTCGTCGTACTCTATGTAGTCCTTCATTAGCGAGAGCCTAATCTCCTAGTTTGTAATCCTAATGCCAATTGGCAGAAGTTGGGAAAAACTATTAAACTTCTCACTGATATTATACAATAAATGCAGAAAATTTTGATTTCTACAACATTAATGCTGGTTTCCTTCCTCATATTTCTAGCCTTCCCGAAAGGGGGAATAGCTATGTCCTTGTTGTCAGGTTCTATCTTTTGGGTTGGAGTCGGTCTCACCGTTCTCCCTAAAGTAGGTTGGGGAAAAGGGAAGCTCTTCCTTGTACCCTTTCTGGCATATTTTCTTTACCACTCCCTACTTTACAGCTTTACACTGACATTGTTGGAACCAGGCGGGTTAGCCCTCTTTAACTATCTGCACGGTTATCATTTCGGTTACGGATATGAGATCCCTCCCCCTCCCCAGTATTTTCTCCTGTGGGTATCCCAAAGTGTGGGAATTTGGTTCATTATAGGTAACTTCGAGGCAGACGTTGTTCCCTTCACGCTTTTTATGGGTCTCCTCCTGGGGGACCTAATGGGTCTAAACGTGAGTGAGATAACCAAGTTGAGGGGCGTTGGGATGAAGACAGCTACAGCTATAACGCTACCAAGCCTAGGGGTTGTCTCTGGAACGTCCTGCTGTCTAGCTTTACCTTCGCTTATCCTTTATAGCGTTGCCTTATCAGTCCCTGTAATTTCCTCAGAGGTCTTCTCCCTTCTCTCCTCAACTCCTTACTTCGTATTCGTGTACTTTGGACTACCTATCATGTCGGCAGTAATTCTTTACCTAAATCTTAGATTAGTAAGGCAAGTTAAGCTTAAGAAATCCTTACGAGATGGTACCTGTACCAAAGTTCGAGATTGAGATCTCCTAAGAATTTTCAACAGGTCTTCACTACGGCGAGGGATATTTTCACCACAGGACTGTGGGTATACCTCTAGTATATTACACCCCTTCCAACCCGGAAAGATATGTACTTCTAATCGACAAAAATAAGCGTCTGGCAAGATCGATTTTGAACGAGCTCATTTAGCTCTAAAGAGGTCTAAGGGTTCACATATAAAAGTTAAAGGTAAATATTCCTTATAGTATGATTTTATTAATAAAAAGAAGACATCACCTTGACGTTAATGACGCTTTAAACATAATGAAACTGGGAGTAAAGAGGGTTACAGTCACGTTGAAAAACCTCTTTACTTTTTAGTTTCTTCTAACGGAGTAACTTCGTAAGGGGGAGCAACACCTCACACCTCTGTGGAACCCCCGCCATGGCTGGAGGTCATCTCGCAAAAAGAGGAGGGTTAACATTTCATGAGGAGAAGGCTCTATCTATTGACCGGGTTTGTAGCTATGCTCTTCAACTCCACGTTACAATATTCATGGAACGCTTATGAGCCATTACTAATTAAAGGGTTTAACGCTACCCCGTCTAGGGTGGAGATAGCCTTTGCCCTATTTGTACTGTTCTCTACATCCTTTCAGGTCTTCAGCGGGAGATTCGCCGACATTTACGGACCCAAATCCGTTGGGGTTGCAGGCTCAGTCTGCTTATCAATAGGCTTGATTTTAGGATCTCTATCCCCCAATCTAACCACCTTTTATTTGGCTTGGACTCTTGGAAGTGTTGGCGAGGGCATAGTTTACGGCGTTTCACTTAACCTGGCGTTAAAGTGGTATCAGGAAAGACGTGGTCTGGCGTCAGGCCTAGTCTCCATGGGCTTCGGGTTAGGTGGAGCCATCGCCAACCCATTCATTGAGGCCTCAGGAAACTTCAGACTTCCAATGGGTGTGATCGGAACGCTGGCCCTAACCCTAGTGGTTCTTTTCTCCCTTTCCTCCTATCCCAAGGGTCAGGTAGGTGTTTCGCCTGGAAAGGTCTTAAAGGAACCAAGGTTCTGGACTATCTACTTATCCTTCACTTTCGCCTCCATTCCATTACTAGTCTTCTCAGCCTCCTTAACCCAAATTGCAAGTTATCTGAACTCCCTCTATTACACGTTGATAACCGTGGTCTTTCCAATAGTAAGCGGTACTGGAAGACCTCTCCTGGGGTACCTTACGGATAAGCTGGGAAGGCTGAGAGGCATAGATGTTGTTAACTTTTCCCTCCTTTTAGCTACTGTGTTTGCAGTGTTTGGTTACGCGGAAAAGAGTCCAACATATCTGATAGGGAGCGCTGTGGCCATAGGAATATTCGGCGGTTCCTCCTACACTCTCTACTCAGCCCTTGTGGGAGACATTTACGGACCTAAGTATTCGACCTTAAACACCTCAATCCTCTACACAGGAAAGATAATATCAGGGGTTTTGGGCAGCTTTGCCTTTTCCACGCTCTTTGAATTCTCACCTAAGCTAGGGCTGCTCTTCCTCTTAGGTTCTTCCATTACATCCATTCTTGTGCTAATGTTGTTGCACTTTAACATCGACGTCAGATCAAGATAGGAAACCTTATTTCTAGATGTGGAGACATTGTTGGAAATGATGAGCCGTGTTTCAGCCTATCGGTGAAGATAAATCAAAATCTGAACAGTCGAGGGTTATCGCAACGTTAAGGCTTCAAAGGTGCTCCCTCTGGAGGTAAAGACTATACTCTATGCATTACGTCAGTTAGGAAGAAGTCTCTTAGTCTGTTAATCATCTAAAACTAAACTATTTAATTTTACGTATAACAATGTATATCATGAGAAGGAGTACAGTCCTTTTCGTACTAGTTCTAGGAACAATGATGGCGGCGATCGACTCTACTGTTGTCCTACTTGCCCTTCCTACGATTACAACTGACCTTAAAACAAATCTTGACCTGTCCATCTGGACCATTCTGATATACCTCCTAGTCGTGGCCGTGATGACCACCCAGTTGGGTAGGATAGGAGATATCTTGGGGAGGTCGAGGATGTATAACTTGGGGTTTGCAATTTTTACGATCGGTTCAGCACTATGTGGCGTTTCCGCCTCGATTGAAGCCTTGGTGGCCTTTAGGGGTGTGCAGGCGTTCGGTGCATCAATGCTCCAGGCCAACTCAGGGGCAATAATTGCAGATACCTTCCCCTCAAACGAGAGGGGGAGAGCTTACGGTTACACTTCCATAGGCTGGAACGTAGGTGCGACCCTAGGGATAGTGGTCGGAGGTGTTCTCACCACTCTGGTGGGGTGGAGGTACATCTTCTTTATAAATCTCCCAATAGGTGCAGTGGCAATAGCTCTAGGCCTCAAATATATTAAGGACGTGGAGAGAGTTAAGGCAGGATCTCTTGACGTCGTTGGCATGTCGCTTTTACTAGCTGGGCTATCCATGATAACTTATGGAGCGTCGGACGTTGCAGGAAGGGGAATTAACCTGCTCAATGGTGGTCTAATAATAGGAGGGGTAATTGTAGTTGCTCTGATGTTGATGTACGAGACTAGGGTTAAGAACCCCATACTCGACCTTAGGGCTTTCACCAATAGGGTTTTAGCCTTTTCGGTATTGGCCTCGTTCTTCCAAAGTACAGGTTACCTATCTGTGGTGTTCGTTGTGATAATGTATCTTCAAGGTATAAGGGGGTTGAGCCCACTGAACGCCTCACTACTGCTTGTTCCAGGGTACGTGGTCGCTAGCTCTCTGGGTCCCTTTGCAGGCAGACTATCCGATAAGATAGGGGCAAGGATACCGGCTACCCTAGGAATTGCCATGATGATGGGGGCCATATTAATCTACCTTGGGTTGACTGTTAACACCCCTCTTTACGTAATTATCCTAGCCTCTGTTGTTGGAGGGCTTGGATCTGCGCTGTTTTACCCAGCCAACAACAGCGCAGTCATGGCAAACGCGAAGAAGGGGTTTTACGGCGGTGCAAGCGGTCTCCTGAGGACCTTGGCTAACCTAGGAACTCTGACCAGTTACGTGCTCACCATCACAGTAGCCTCTCTATCAATTCCCAGATACGTCGCTTTTGAGGTATTCTTGGGGACGAGTGATCTTTTGGGAGGGGTAGCCCAGTCCTTCCTTGTTGGAATTAAGTCGGCTCTGGTCATAGCGCTGGTAGTCCTGGCAGTGGGCATGGCACTCTCAGCATTCAGAGGTAAAGAGGAGAGAGTCAAGGTCGAAACTTCCAATCAAAAAGGAACAAACCAAAGGGCTTAAGGGAAGTTAAAGGTCCTTTCCGTAGTACCTCTTACAGATCGCTGCTCCTATTTTCTCTGGTTCGTCGACGTAAATAACTTCCCCCAAACCTCTCTGGTCAATTTTGTCAGGGAACGCCACGTTCAACCTATCGCTACTCTGTCCAGTGCCAGTTAAGACGTAAACTGTCTTACCCATGGCGTATGCCATCAGTATCTCAGTCATTGTGCCGGCTTCGCCCCCCAGGCTTACCATGATGTCCCCAGACCTAGCGATAATCACTGATCTACACCTAGGGTCACAGCCGGAGTCTATCCTAATTACCTCGTTTGGCATTATAACGTGCTCAGTACCCTCAGGGATTACTGCTACCACTTTATTTCCAAGGGAAAGAGCCTCGTCCGTGACCGTCCTCATTAGTCCCCAGTACCCACCTAAAATAAATGTCTGGTTACTGCACTTGGTTAAGGTCCTGACGAACCTTCGTGCCTTCTCCTCCAATTCTGGGGAGGGCTCGGATCCCAGGGCAGCAATAGCAATTTGCATGACTTGGTATCAAGTTCTTGGATTAAAAATTCTAATGTAGAAACTTGACCAACTCTCCTAGGTTATTGGACGGGTTGACCTATATCGACTGCTAGAGGCTCAGAACAGTTTGTCTTTAAGCACAAGCCCTTGTAAGTAGGTTCCCCGTTCTTTCCCTAGTCAGGATACTTCCCAAGGATAGGAACCTTAGCTGACCTCCTCTCCGTGCTAAAGGGCGAGGTCTGTTGTCCTTTTATCAGATCCTCCAATACGGAGAGTACTACAAACCTTCATGCTGTACAGTCAGAGAGTGAACCCCCTTGGTCAGGTGAAGTTATTGATCTTGAGCTTGAGACCATCTCCTTGACAAAATTTCTTTGATGACTAAACCTTCCCCGTGTTTCAAATAATCTATGAAGACTAAACTATTTAGATAAACTATATTAACTAGGTTTAAGAGAAGAATGTAATGTTTAAGAACTATCTAGGAATTGTTCTTGTTTTCGTCTTCATTTTTTCTATTTGTATCACAGTAAATGTACTAAGCTATACTCAAAGCGGTCCTGACTACGTTGCGTACTCACCACATATAAAGTCCCTTCCCGGCAATACGGAGGTAATAGCTACTATTTACCTGCCTCTTCGAAATCAGAACCTCCTTTTCTACTATTCAGAGGAGGTCTCCATGCCCGGATCCCCTCTCTATCACAAGTTCCTGACGCAGTCTCAGGTGAGGTCCCTTTTCTACCCTACTCAAGAGTTTAACGACGTTATGAGTACCCTGAAGGCTCACGGGGTGAACGTGATCTTCGCAGTTGCTGACTCGGTCATAGTAGTTAAGGGCAGAGCGTCTCAACTCTCCTCGGTTTTGGGGGTTCGCTTCTTCCTCTATGACAACGGGACGAAATCCTACTATTTCAGCGAGGGGAACCCTCCCTTCCAGGGTACTGTTATAGGGAGTAATGTGTCAGCCCTCTTCTTCTCACACCCTTCAACGCTTGTAACCACCAAGAACGTAATTAACCTAGAGAAGTCCATAGCCCAGGTCAACAGCACCTTTCCCGTTGAGGGGTACCCTGTGACTTACCTTAGGGGAGCTTACAACATCACGTCGCTCCTCTCAAGGGGTATAAACGGATCTGGATACACGGTCGGGATTTTGGACTTTTACGGCGACCCATACATCCAACAACAACTGGCGTACTTCGATAAGATATATGGTCTTCCAGCGCCTCCCAACTTCTCAATAATCCCCATAGGGCCTTACAACCCTAATCTAGGAATAAAAGCAGGGTGGGCTGGAGAGATAAGCCTAGATGTCGAGTCAGTTCACGCCATGTCCCCTGGGGCCAGCATTATTCTCTACATAGCCAACCCTAACCTACCCCTTTCCTCAATCATAGCCAACATAGTCTCCCAGGACAAGGTTGACGTGCTCTCCCAGAGCTTCTCAATTCCGGACGAGTTAATACCATCGTTGACAGGCTCCCTCTTCTATCAGTGCGTTGTTCTGACAGACCAGTATTACGCAATGGGTAACGCTGAGGGAATTACTTTCCTGGCTTCCAGTGGGGATGGAGGAGGGAGTGGCTACAGCGCAGGACCTTTGGGCTCTGTGGGTTACCCTTCCACTTCCCCCTTCGTCACTGCCTTAGGAGGTACAACTACTTACATTACCTTTGATGGGTACAGCTTTAACGTAACAGCGTGGTCTAACTACGGCTTCGTTCCTCCTGATGCTAACTATGGAGGTAGCACTGGTGGAATAAGCCAAGTGGAGCCTAAGCCCTTCTATCAATGGTCTATCCCTACTCCTAAGGGTTACCCAAATGGGAGGGAGACTCCTGACGTGTCAGCTAACGCCGACGTATACCCAGGGATATTTATTGTCTGCCCAGGAAACGTTACAGCTATATCAGGGGGAACAAGCGAGGCATCGCCCCTTACCGCCGGTCTCCTCACCCTCGTCATGCAGTTCTCTGGTTCCAGGTTGGGAAACCTAAATCCCCTCCTTTACTCCCTGGCTAAGTCCTCTTACTCCTCAGTCTTTGTCCCCATAGAGTTTGGGTACAACATCCCGTGGGTCGCATCTTATGGCTATAACCTCGTGACGGGGTTGGGTCAACTGAACATCGGGAATTTGGCATATTTAACTAAGAGTCAGGCTCAGAAGGAGTTATCAGTTATGGTCAACGATTCTAACGTGTCTGTCCTCATCCCTGGGCAAACCCTAACGGTGACTGCTAACGTCACAATGAACGGGACAGTCTCTACTGGGTCATTTTTCGTTACCCTTGAGACGGTGGACGGGAACGTCTCGACATCTAAGATGTCTTTTGACCCAAGTACTGGACTTTGGACTGCAACTCTCACTGTCCCACAGAACGATCAAGGTGTAACCTTTATCACAGTTTGGGGAGAATCCAATGGTCTTGAGGGGTACGGGTTGTTGGAGGCCTTCTCAGGGTATTTCGCCCAGTTCCTACCTCCTACTCCATTTTCACAGTTCCCGTCTCTTACTCCATATTCTGTCCTATGGTCAGGTTTCGGAATACCTATTGTAGTTAACCTCACCACCCCTACTGGTGCCCTAGCTCCTAACATTACCTTGACGGCTGAGATCTTTTCCTATAACATAACCAATAACTCTTACACCCTGGTAAACACGACCCAACTGAGCTTTAACCCAGCCTTGAATGCGTGGACTGGAATGATCCCAAGCAACATACCTGTTGGTCCAACTCTAGTTGAGATCCAGAACGCCTTCGGATACGTAGCCTTCTTCAACGGAGTAGGACTGTCGAACCTGTTCATACTTCCTCCAACTGTGGCAGAACCAGGTTCAGTTTACCCTGGTCAACCTGTGATAGTAACGGGATCTCTGACTCCACCGTCAAATATTCCCTCCCTAGCCACAGCCCAAAACCTAATGAGCGGGTCTAACCTGACGGCTGAGCTACTGTCTCCATCAGGGAAAGTAGTTTCCACAGCCCAAATACCCTACTCATTTAACCCGTTGAGCCCAGGTTATTTAGGCTACCTCTACGTTCCCAACAATGCGACTCCAGGGCTCTACACCATACTCCTCTTCTCCTCCTACTACTCCTATACCCTAGGTCAAGACATACCAGGGTTCTACTACGGTCAGATATACGTAGCAGGTAAGGTGAGTCCAATCCTCAATTTCTCCTCGAGGTACCTGCTCCAGGGCTCTGTTGTCAAGATATACGCTAAGATTAGTCAGGACGGATCGCCCATCAAGTTTGGAATGTTCTCAGCTACGGTGTTTCCAAACGTTCTAAGCTCAGTGTACAGCTTCTTGTCAAGCATAGTTGAGGTACCCTTATGGTATAACAGCACGTCAGGGATGTGGGAGGGAAACTTGACTCTACCTTCTCCAAACTCCCTCGGTAACTTGTCCTACCTAACCAACGGATATTACTCTCTTCCGTTCAAGGTCCTGGTGACCGGAGTGTCCGCCTATGGAGGGGATACAGCTACCGGCTTAAGCAGAGCTTCACAGTTATTTGTGGAGCCCTACACACTAATCAAGAACGACCCCAGTTACACCCAAATACAAACCTATGACGTTGCGTTCCAGAACGACACCATAACTTTGGACGGGAACATGTTTAATGACTTGTTCCTCGGCAACAACACGATTTTAGACAGCAACCTGGTCATTACGTCCTCTAATGACACTGGAACACTTCTCATTAAGGATTCCTCTGTTACGCTTATTGACGTCCAGGCGACGAGGATAAACGCCGTAAATAGCACAGTGAAGCTGGTGAGCTCATCTGTGGAGTACATCTCCCTCAACTCATCAAGGCTTCAGTCGATCCAGTCGAGCTACAGTAAGGTGTACCCCTCACCTCCTGTGATCTCAGTGGGTCTGAAACCATTCCAGAACCTGACTGGTACTATCTCCTTCCCAGTGACGGTTCAGGGAAGTTCCGTGAGTAACGTAACGGTTGAGCTTGACGGTGTCCCAATAGCTACCTATAACGAGAACGGTACTCACTCTGTGACCTTGAACACTACGCTCTATCCTGACGGTAACCACGTGCTTACGGTCTTAGTGCAGCAAACGGACGGGGTTAGCTCAAAGGTATCCCTAGACCTACTCTTCCAGAACCAGTTAAGCGTCCTGACCCACACCGTCACGGTGTTCAACAATGTCACGCAACAGCACCTGAGGAGCCTTAGCTCAACATCAGCTGAGAGCTTGTACCTGGGGGTTATAGGATTAGTGGTCGGCCTAGTAGCCCTAGCTATAGCCCTGTTGTCATTAAGAAGAAAGTAGTTCTCCATCGCGTCCCTGTAACTAGTTTTTAAGTCAGCTCTTTTTTATGTTTTCCAATAAAAATAGAGCTATTTCTTCATTTTCATTACCTGCCTGCCTTTAAGTCTCAATAAGACGAAATTAGTAAGATAAACTTAGTGAAACCTTATATTAAACAGTAACCTACTCCGTATATGGATAAGCATGCGGATTACGTCATTATTGGAAGCGGAGTTGCGGGGTATCACGCCCTCACCGAGCTCCTATCTAAGAAAGTGATAATGATCACGTCTGATCAAGACTTCCCTTACGACAGGCCACCCTTGTCAAAGGAATACCTTAGGGGAGAGGTGGAAAAGCCCTTCTTTAATCCCCCTGAGTTTTACGCGGAGCATAAAGTGGAGATCATGTTGAACACTGAAGTGGAGAGGATAGATAACACCTCCAAGGAGGTCGTCCTGAAGGGTGGCAGGTCAGTATCCTTCGACAAAGCCCTTATAGCTACAGGTGGGAGACCAAGAAAACTTAACGTGTCTGGGGAGGAACTACCTGGGGTGAAATACCTGAGGTCATTAAGGGACTGCGACTCCATTAAGGAGAGTATTGCCAAGGGGGTCAAGAGACCTGTGATAGTAGGAGGAGGCTTCATAGGGATCGAGGTGGCGTCAAGTTTAGTTAAGCTCGGTTTAAGGCCCACCATAATCGAAGCGTTACCCCACATATGGACTTCATTCGTTAGGGAGGATATTTCAAAGCACGTGATGAGTTACCTACAGAGCAGAGGTATAGAGATAATTACTGGAGAAGGTGTTAAAGAGATCGTGGGGAGGAGCAAGGTGGAGGGGGTAGTGACTCAAGGGGGCAAGAGAGTTGATGGTGACCTAGTGTTGGTGGCAGTGGGGATACTCCCTAATGTGGAAGTCGCCCAAAGGAGCGGGATCGCAGTGGAGAATGGCATCCTGGCAGATGAACATCTGAGGACATCCTTTAAGGACGTTTACGTGGCAGGAGATGTAGCCAACGTGATGGATCCCATAACTAAGAAGAGGAGGAGAATAGAGCATTGGAACAATGCCCAGTACACTGGGGTTATTGCTGCCAAGAACATGATGGGAGGGGAAGAGAAGTATGATTTCCTCTCCACTGTTTGGTCTGACATCTTTGATCTGCATATAGAATCTGCAGGGGAGACCAGGGAGTACGAAGATTACGTGCTGAGGGGTAACGTGGACTCCAACTCCTTTGTTTCAATCTACCTGAAGGGAGGAGAGGTTTGTGGATATGTAGCCTTCAACAGGGACGAGAGGGAACTCTCTACCCTCAACAACCTCATAGTAAAGAGGGTTCCAGTCTCCAACTTGAAGGAAAAACTGAAGGACCAGTCGTTCGACCTCTCATCAACGTGACGTAACCGGACTTCCACGTGTGAAGTAACTCCCGGATATGGGGCAAGTAGAGTAATTCGGTCAGTAGTTTTTTGTCGAACAGGAAATAGCAGATTTTAAGTTAGTGAGGGGTGAGATCATTATAACAACATAAACAATGCGAGTAAGGTACTGAGATCTAGGCTAGCGCTATATGTTCGCTGTCATCTCCTCTTATTTCTTGCCGGACACTTCATAAAGATAAACGAAGCCTCGCCATTCAGGGCGGGGAGTCAGAAATATAGTTGGTAAGGTGAAGGTACAAAACAGAAGCTCTTGGGGGACAAGAAGTTTTGGTATTATATCCCCTGCCCTATTTAAGTCCACTGAAGGGAATACCAATTACATGTTGAGGACTGGTAATATCCTAGGTGCTTTTAGAAGCTCACTCCCAACTTTATTTAGTAGTGTAGTGGGGTCTGTACAGGGTCACCTTAAGCTCTCATCAATGCCTAATTTCAGCTCCGACTTCGCTCAAGCCTCTAGAGCGAGGAGCGGTAGGACAACTAAGGTCCCTTCCAGTCCTGAAGATAAGATAGACCTGGTCCTAAAGCAGATAACTGAGCTGAGGGAGGAGGTTAAAAAGATGCAAGATCTCCTCTCTCGGGGAAAGAGAGTTAATCACCTTCAGTTTGAGCAGGTATACGAAAGGGTCAGGGACAACCTAGGTTACGCCCACCTCCAAGCCATTAGAGTAGAACTGGGTGTAAGCAAAGAGGAGTTTTACTCTAACCTAAGGGACTACATTGAGGAGAACTACGACCTAATAGCAGGTGGAGATGAAGGTTACGTGAGGCGGGGTTCCATTTACGGGATAATAAAGAGGAAGAGATGAGTACTATGATATGTTCAGTACCTAAAGTTACCGTAACAACCTGGAGTAGCGGTAACGTCATACTCGCAGGGCCAACGTACAAAGGCTACCTGGAAAAAGCGCAACAAGTTGTGAGGAATAGGGACACCGCCTCCATAATCGGCCAACCTGGCATGGGTAAAACTACCATCCTCAAGAAGCTCCAGGAATCCGTTGGCCACACCATGTTTTTCCTGGATTTAGCAAGCAAGGGCTCCATTGAGGAGGAGTTCTGGAGCAAGGTGGACCCTAGCTCGTTGAGGGCTAAGACGTTACCTAAGTTAAAGGAGATTAGCGGAAAGTTGGGGTACGGTTTCTTGAAAAAGCTAATGGGCGTAAAGTTTGAGGATTGGCTCTCAAAGTCTTGCGGAAAGCTAGACAACTTGAACTTGAGACTTTATTGTTTGGATTACCCGAGGGACTTTGACGGAATGTTAAAGATGCTCTCCGACTACAGGCAGATTGAGGACGTAGGTCTTCTAATAGATGAAGTAAGGGAGTCACACATCCCCAAGATCCACAGGTTGATTAATGCTGGTCTGGGGATTCCAGTAGTTATGGCTATCCCAACTGACTCCTACAGCAGGGTGACGGACCTCGCCATAAGGAGGAGATTAGACGAGAGTAGAATTTCCCTGGACAGAGCTCTCACAGGTGAGGACATTCGGGAAATAATAGACGCCTATTGCCACCCGCTGGTTGAGGACCTCTTCCCCATAGTAGCTTCCCTTTGGAACGGAGGGGAGCTTAACACTGTAAGTTCGATCCTTCAGTACGTGAAGTCCCAAGTGGAGGGTTTTGAGAAGGAATGCGCCGGGGATATATCCTGCGTAAGGGAGAAGCTAAAGAGCTCCCATTCCCTGAAGAACCCTGACGAGGACTCCAAGGAACTGGAGAAACTGGTGAGGGAGACGCTTTACTCCGAGGCTAAGGACTTGGGGATCAGCTACGTCCATATGAGGGGTAAGAGGGTCGAATCCGGAGGGAAGTACCTGGTCGTAGGCCTTTTCTTCCTCAAGGACGATCTGGCCTATCTAGGAGAGGTGAAGCTAATGAACGACGATAGGGACTCCGACGAGGAGGTGAAGTTACTTTCAGGAGTCAACACCGTTGAACACGATAAGAAGAACTACGTCGTAGGTGGAAGGTTTGTGATAACAAACTCCTCCAAACTTGCGACAGAGGGCAACGTGACTAAGATACAAGTGTCCACTCTAGAGGTGGTCAGAGTCCTTCACGGAGATTCGGAAATGTTAAGGGAGATAGTGAGGAGTTTCCATGGTGCTCTTTTCCAATCTACTAGCTCCAAGGTAGCTGAGACTGTAGCTTGAACAGTTTCCCATGATAAAAACATGATACTATTTATTCCATCTCTGGGAGTAAATCATCTAAAACGTGATTGAGGGGTCAGGGTCGTCTTGGGAGAAGCCTCCGTGAAGAAAATCTCTAGAGAGCGTTAGTCGCTAACTTTGAATCTACCCATATCCACTGAAAGAAGGCATATATTCTTCCACATGTCAAGGGCATTCGAATTAGTCCCGGTCAAGATCATCACGCATTGCTCCCCTCCATATCGTCTAAACCCCTAAAGGTGAGGGTTATCCCTTTTCTATTCCCACATCGAAAGTCATTGTGTCATCTCTTTTCGAGAGCATACATGCGTGGGACTACAAGCCTTACAGGAGAATGGGCGTAACGGTTGATGAGGAGTTGTTTTACAGTAAGATCCTTACTAAGTTTGTAGAGGTTATAAATCCCTCCAACGTCCTCGAAATAGGGTGCGGTAACTGTCTCTTTACTTTAACCTTGAAGACTATGCTCCCCAAGCTGAACCTCACTTCTCTAGATCTCTGGAACGATGAAATAACAACTCAAGAGGTAAGAGGTTACCTGAGAGGTGTAGATCACCAACTGGTGCAGAACCTCTTTCCTCTTCCCTTCAGGGATGGGTTCTTCGACTTAGTCTACGTCCCGCTATACTTCTACAACGTAACGAGAAATCTCAGAGAGGACTTATCCAAGGAAATCCATAGGGTAATAAAGTCCAATGGGTTTCTTATCCTAATTGATTTGGAAATAGTGAGAAAAATGAGGAAGAGTTTCCTAAACGCCGGCTTTAAGGAAAGGGATTACAGGGTTAATCAGGGGATCTTTTTCTCGTTGATGGAAAAAACTTCGTCTTAAATCCACCTAAACAGCTCTCTCAGAGACCAAACTCTCACCAGAGGTTTCCTCAAGTCCACGCCCTTTGGTCTCCGGTATGGATAGGTAAGTTAAGACTGCTGCAACTATGGCCACTACGGAAAGGAAAGCTACTGAGAAGGCCTCACCGTACTCTTTAAATAGTGCAGGGAACACGAAGGCAGTTAGCGCTGCACCCAATCTTCCTGACGCAACGGTCAGAGACTGGACGAACCCCCTTATCTTGGTAGGGGCTAGCTCAACCCCAAGGATCCCAGACGCAGACACGGATCCAGGTCCAGCTTGAGAACCGAAGTTTTGTAGACCGTACAGTATGAATGCTAACGATGGAGAAAAGGCCATTCCAGATGAGTTCCTATACAATGCGAAGGAGATCAAGGATATTGCCATAATGACGAATCCGATAACTTGAAGGGGTCTTCTACCTACCCTGTCAATTAGGGAAAGGGCAACTAAACCACCAGGGATAGTGAAAGCGCCCTCTATGAGGAACTGGAACACGGCGGGACTTACCCCTAGGCTTTGGGCTATTAGGCTCGGACCGAAAAGTATCCCAGAATAGGCAACTATATCAAATAGAAACCAAAGCAGACATGCAGAAATAAAGAGCTTCCAGTTTTGGGCAAAATATGTGGTCCAGCCATTGTTGTCCTTAAGATCTTGTTTAACCTTTACTTCCTCTCCCGTTACTTCCTTTATCACTCTCTCAACTCCTTGAGTGTCTCCCCTTATCCTTCCAAGGAACCTAGCAGTCTCAGGTATCTTCCTCCTCAAATATATTACGGCAGCTGAGGGTACAGCTCCAGCAGCTAAGACGATCCTCCACACCAGATCAGGGGGGAAATGTAGTGCTTGCAATCCTAAATATAATGCTGCAGCTAGTGTGGCTCCGAAACCCCAGAACAGTCCGAACCCTAAGGCTATGGCTTTACCTCTGTCCTTAGCGTTTGCGTGTTCAGCCATTATCATCGGGGAAAGGACGTAATCGGCCCCTACTCCCACTCCCAAAAGGAATCTTACGAGTATGAGCTCTGTAGGACTCGTAACAAACGCCTGAAGCAGGGCGCCCACTGTCATGAGCGTTACGTCGAGTCCATAAAACTTCTTTCTTCCCATGTTGGATAGGAAGCCGAAGATAATAGCTCCAATGGCAGCTCCAATCAACGCGGAACCAGAGATCGCTCCAGTCAAGGTTACGTAGTCTGGCGACTTCGGAGTGATCCCAAACTCTCCCAACACCAGTAGGAGGACTATTCCAATGGAGGAAAGATCATAACCATCGGTAAAAACTCCCATCCCTGTAGTTACGAGAGACTTCAGGTGGAAAAAGGAAAATTTCTTTTCGTCAAGCGGCTTAAATATGTCTTTCATGACAGTAGTTAAGTTTACGGAGATATAGGAATTATCTCTTTAGAGTTATTATTATTATATAGTAACTATAGACCCATATAGTCAACGGGACATATATAGATTGTAGATTTAGATAATCAATCGTCCCCACATTTTATTTAAAAGATCTTAGGATATATCCTCAAAGTTGAGTACTGAACCCACTCCTGCTTCTTGATATTTCTCTCCAGCCAGTACCTTGGCTAAGTTACCGCTACAGTGGGCTGGGCTTATCTTGATCACCTCAGTCTTTAGTCTATCCATGACCTCCTGCACCTCCTTAGGATCTGAGGACAGTAAATGAAGCCCACCTACAGTTCCAATCACCTTCCTAACCCCCGTAACCTCCCTAGCGTGGTTAAGGACGTTCAGAATGCCTGAGTGGCCGCAACCGGTCACAATTACCAACCCCTTATCCTTGACGTTGATGTAAAGGGCCGTGTCGTCGAGCATAAGGTCGGGCGCGAGTCCCGCATCAGTGGCCTTGTACATCCCCTTCACGTACCTAGGAAAACCGTAGTTCTTCACCTCTCCGCTAAACATTATCCCACTGGCGAACTCAATGGGTTCCCTGGTCAAGATTGGTCTAAATTCCTCATCTATGGCCACTGGGAGACCGATGTACTCCATCTTGTCCCTCCAGTTTATGAATTTCCTGTCGAAAATACCTGGGTGAGCGAGGATGACCTTACCCCTCAGTTTACGTCTTAATTCTTCGTTTCTTAACCCACCTGTGTGATCAAGATGTCCGTGACTCAGGACTAAGTAGTCAACGCTCTCAAGGTCTATTCCTAGGGCCCTCGAGTTGTGGAGTAAAGGTATGCCTGAGTTTCCAACGTCGTAAAGTATCTTTGCATTATCTGTTTCAATGTACGCTGAAAACCCCCACTCGCCCATGAGGGGTGGCATTAGCGTGGAAGAGAAGTTATCGCTAAGAATAGTAATGGATAGTCTAGAGACAGTCTTCATATTCTGTATTTTTGTCTTAGCCTCTTTATATCTTTGACAGAGGTTTTAGATTGAAAAGCCCCTTCAAATTTTTGTTAAAGACCTTTAATTCAGTTGGTTTCAAGGTTATCTTACTAGGGGTTTGGGTCTCACCGGATTTGAAGTCGTTTGGTATCAACCCTCAACCCTTGGGCTTCACAGGAGTCGTGCGGGGAGCTCGCTCTCACCTCCTCCGCCCCAAGGGGTGACCTCGACCCACCTAGGAAAGGGGGAACACGGAAACCTTTGACTGTCTATATGTTTTACCAGCCTTTCGGGATACAGGCCCACACCTGGGGCTAGACTTCTTTGCGGTTTATAAAGTCTTCAACAACCCAGATCATATAGACATGATGGTCTCACTGAAACTGTTCGCTACGGCATCACATCTCTAGTCACCAAGGGAGGATGTAAAACGTAGGTAATAAGCCCCTATAGACTAAGCAATAGACAGTGGGTGTATCCATAGGCTTACCCTTCGAGAATGAGACAAATTGAGTCATACGCCTAAGGGGATGAAGAGGATTCCCTGCTTAGGGCTTAAATTAAGTATCCAAAGTGGTATTTCCACCTGTCCTAACCACGTAAACCCATTTACAGGATAAGTTCTAACGCTTAAAAGTCCGGCTTTTGATCCATTAGTCAATGGAAAGAATTTATGCGTCTGACCTCCTTCAGACCAGTCCGCCTACAACCAACTATGTAGACCTCGTCATGGACTCAAGTGAGGTGAAAGCGCTATTCGACATTCTAGTAATGTACAAGAAGGTCTCCCTTCACCCCTTACCCAACACACTCAAGGACACCCTAGAACTGGGAGGAAGTCTCAGGGAAAGCGGTGTCTTCGTCTCAATAGAAAACTCTCCTTTCTCATTTGAGAGAAAACTCAGGAGGAGCAGTCCAATACCCTTCAACCTTAAAACTCTACCAAACTACGCAGAGATGACGTGGAGGGTCGACCCTGCAATTGGGGTGGAAGCTGTTGAAAGTAAAAACGGTGATAGCTATGTCATAGGGATAGACTTCCCCATCCCCGATCCTAGAACCGGCGTTTTAGGGTACATTCTGAACAAGAGAACTTACATCGTTATGGACAGATATGAGGAGAAGGTATCTTCAGGTAAGGTAGTAGGGGAACTGGGAGGAGAAACCTACTTAGTTAGACCTAACCGCTGGATGACGGATCTAGTAACGTTGAGGATCCAAGGTATGGAAGCCGGTAAGGTTCTTGTGAACTCCAACGAGCTGTTCTGCAGACCTTTAGGGTCTTACTTCATCCCTGTAAATAGGGAGGAGGTGTTTAAGATTCTAATTTCCTTGAGGATGCGGAACAGTCAATTCTCCCTTGACTGCTTAAAGTTTATAGGTGAGCTGGCTTGAGAATCGCAGTTGTCGGAAGGAAAGGAGGGACCGGGAAGTCGACAGTAGCTATCTACACCTTGTTTAAATTGAAGGAGATGAAGTATAGGGTATGGTTAGAAGACTTCAGCGTCAGTAAGACTTCCAGCGAGTACCTGAAGAAGGTCGGTTTCAGGGGAGATCCAAAGCCCAAGTTCACAATTCTGGACTCTCCTCCGAGCGACGTCCAGAGGGATCTGACAATACTGGTCTCAGAACCTCAAGTGCTATGGATGGAGAAGGACAACGCAGACGTTTTGGTACTGAACAAGGTTTCTCCGCTCCCTGACAGGTTCATGGAAGAGGTGAAGTTAGCCCAGGCAAATGTTGGGAGGTTCAAGCAGGTCTTCATGGTTCCTTTCAGCGGCGCTCTCTTCTCAGGGGAACTGACAACTGAGCCCTCCTTGGACAGAGTTGTCATGGGTATTTTGGGACAGGAAAAGGGTAGCCTGATCCTTCCAATGGAGAGCTTTCATAATGTTTAGACTGGGAAGACTGAAAGAGTTGGACGGCGGATTCAAGGTAAAACTGAGCTCCTTTCAGCATGTCGCTCCCCATCCGTAGTTATTAACGACCGTTCCTAAAGCCGTAAAAGATAAAATTTTCAAAAGATGTGCAAGTTTTGCATATATAACAAAGTATTTATTATACACATTTAACTTGATAATATGGGGATATCCTTCAAGTTAGACCCGACGTTTTATCCCTCAGCGAAAGAGGCTATGAGAGCTAAAGCCGAAGATCTAGCGTACGTAGCGTGCCTATATGAGGGAACAGGTATAGGTAAACCCGACTACGTTGCAGTCATTGACGTGAATCCGAACTCCCCAACTTACTCCCAAGTTGTAGGGAAGGTTCAACTACCTTACGTGGGGGACGAACTTCACCACTTCGGATGGAACGCCTGTAGTTCATCGTTATGTCCAAACGGTAAACCCGGGCTAGAGAGGAGATATCTCATAGTCCCTGGGCTCAGGTCATCCAGAATATACGTGATCGATGTTAAGGAGGATCCGAAGAACCCAAGAATAGTAAAGGTCATAGAACCAACGGAAGTTACGGAAAAGTCCAAGTATAGCCGGTTGCACACAGTTCATTGCGGTCCCAACGGTATTTACATAAGTGCTTTCGGAAACCCTGAAGGGGAAGCCCCAGGGGGGATTCTGGTCCTGGATCACTATAGCTTTGAAGTGTTGGGGAGATGGGAGATTGATAGGGGCGATCAAAGCCTAGCATATGATTTTTGGTGGAACCTTCCCAACGGTGTTATGGTGACAAGCGAGTGGTCAGTTCCTAACGTCATTGAGGATGGTCTCAAACTTGACCACCTCAAGGAGAGGTACGGGAATAGGATACACTTCTGGGATCTAGAAAGAAGGAAGAAAGTCCACTCCCTAACTTTTGGGGAGGAGAACAGGATGGCCCTTGAGCTCAGGCCATTTCACGACCCATCCAAGATGATGGGTTTCGTCAATTTAGTAGTGAGCCTAAAGGACTTGAGCAGCTCCATATGGCTGTGGTACCAAGAGCAGGGAAAATGGGAAGCTCAAAAGGTCATTGAGATCCCTGCGGAGAAGCCTGAGGGCAACGTGCCAGAAATTTTGAAGCCCTTCGGTATGGTCCCACCCCTGGTCACGGATATAGACCTTTCCTTGGACGATAGATTCCTATACCTAAGCTGTTGGGGGACTGGTGAGGTGAGAAAGTACGATGTGACCGACCCATTCAAACCGATCCTCGTGGGGAAGGTCAGGCTCGGTGGGATTGGGAGAGGAGAACCTCATCCCTCGACCTCAGAGCTATCTGGGGGACCCCAGATGTTGGAGGTGAGTAGGGACGGAAGGAGGGTCTACGTGACCAATTCCCTTTATAGCTCATGGGATAACCAATTTTACCCAGATGGAATAAGAGGATGGATGGCTAAGTTGAACTCTGAGGACGGACTATCGGTAGAGAGGGGCTTCCTTGTGGATTTCGGAGATGCTAGGGCTCACCAGGTCAGACTGAGGGGAGGAGATGCTTCTTCTGACTCCTATTGCTATCCTTAGCGTGTCCGTGCTAGATGGGCTAAACCCTTTCAAGGGAGGGTTTTTCTCGTTGTACTTCAGGAGGACGGGTCAAAAGTGGGCATCGTTGGCGTGCCCACCCATGTACACTCTTTTAGCATACTCCTTTTCCTTTGTCTTCATGTCACTGAAGTTGAGCTCATGGAATTCCTATTGGGGAATCTCCATGGTACTGCTACTCTGCGCAATAACTAGGATAGTAAATTACAGGTATCACGTTAACCTGGACGTAAGAGTTTCAATGACGAGCATGGTAAGAAGGTCTCTCCTTTACTCCATAATGGATCTGGACTTCCTTATCGGTGGGGTGGCCCTTCTCTTAGGGGTTAGGTACTTTCTACCGTTTTTGATAACAAACGTGTTGAGCAGGTACCTAGGGTCTCTACTAGCTCACAGACTGTTCAGGACAAACTTTGAGATTTTGACTTCAATATCAATTGCGCTAGTTGCCCTGAGCATCCTAGCTTAAACTTTCTATTCACGACCTAATCCATTTGAGGGAAAGTCAATGCGTTAAAGGAAAAGTTTCAGAGTTTTTGGACCCTCAAGGGTTCACTATCCCATCAGTTCCTCCATAGGCTCATGCTCTCTCTTTTCCACTATCACGATGGACGATATCACGACCAACGCTAGGACGTCCAAAAAGACCGTAACGTCTATCAGCAAGGGAGGAGGGATCAGGAATATTCCCAAAGCTACTAGGGCGTTCTCTAGCTCAACATATCCGAGAATGTGGGCAACTGTGGATTTTCTAGACGCAATAAGGAACATCCCTTGGAAGAACAGGATAAAAGGTACGGATATCTCCACTACGTTGACGCCAGGGAACACCCTAGATAGAACCAGAAATGTTATCACTAGGGAGGCAGAAAAGAAGAAGACTGTGTTAAGCACAAAGGTTGAAGTAATCCCCCTTATCTTTTCCCTTTCCCAATTCCTAAACTTAGCGACCCTTAGAAGAACCATGGGTGTCAGTAAAGACCTAGTTAGAATGATGATCCCTCCTAGAACGAGTAGGTCTTCCTGTTTATACACTATACCCAAGACCGTTGAGAGAAGAGCAACCACTGAGGACTGTATCCCTATACCCTTGATGGACGGTACAGGGAACGCTTGACCTTGTATATATAAAGCTGTTACTGGTAGCAGAAAGGAGATGATAACTATCCCTTGCTGCAACTGGTCAACCATTGTCTATCACCGTGAGAATTAACGAGATGATGGAGAGGACCAAAGCCACTGTCAGAAAGTCCTGTACTTTGAACAGTCTGAACTTAGCTAGCGAAGTCTCTATGACGACCGTCAAGACAATGAGGAATATCCACTTTGCGAACATTATACCCAAATCCAACACGGCGCCCAATGGACCGGTAAGGAGACCCCATGGTAACATAAATACATTGAGGAAGACTGACCCCAACAAATAAGACTTCATGTAACTCCCCCATTTTAGGAGAGACAGTCTAGACCCAGAGTACTCGTAAATCAGCGAGTCATCTATTATACCCATCTCAGCCAATCCTGAGCTTTCGAGAGGTAACCTCCCCGTTTCGAATAGCCATAGCATGAAAAAGGCTACAGTCGCTGATATGTGGGGCAGAAGGAGGTAATTTCCCAAGGACTGCACGAATTCCATGGTAACGTAAGGGTTGTTGGTACCAGTTATTAGCGCTACTGCAATGAACACTGAGAAAAGGGTTGCCTCCCCGAGGTAGGAGAAGGAAAGGACTCTGCTGACGCCTAGGGTAACTAGGTTACTGGAGCTTTCCATAGCCTCGTAAACTTTTATGAAAGCAGCTAAAGAGAAAAGTAATGCTCCCCCTAGGAAGTCCACTGTAGGTGTTAGAAACACAGGTCTAGGGTAAACTACTGGTATCACGAACGATATAATGACATAAATAGAGAACACTAAGTATGGACCGTAGATGAACAATACCCCTGCATTACCTGGTAGCAGGAACTCCTTCTTGAAGAGTTTAGTTATGTCGTAGTAGGGTTGAAATATACTTGGACCTCTCCTTCCCTCCACAGTAGCCTTCAGTCTCTCCATTATCCCAGCATAGAGAGGGGATAGAAGGATTGTCCCTAGAACTTGAGCTAGAGTCTCCACTACTGTAGCCAGGATCATAGCGTCACCACCAGGATGAGGATAATGAAAGCTAATATCATGTAGACCATGTACCATGACAACGAACTGTTCATGTAAACCCTTGAGAAGACCCTAGAGAACCTTGAGTAAATCTTGGATAAGGAGACGATGGCAATCCAGAAAACGTCCGCACTGGTCTCAAGAGCATCTCCTACTTTAGTCCTTAGGATAGTCCTAAGCATCAACCTGATGTTGTTAGCTATTCCAAAAGACGTGTAAGTTAGCTTGTTACCTGATCCGTTATCCCAAGGCTCTACCCTCCTTGTTTTACTCTTGCCGAAAACGAGAACAACGGCGGAGGGTACTACTATTAGCAAAACAAGTACGTATATTGGAGATATTCCACCGAAGGAGCCTTGGGAGTAACTAGAGACTAACACAGATCTTCCAAACATTCCGAGGTTCGGAATGGAAGCGGAAGCAGGGGAAATGACATAGCTCAGGAGAGCTAGGATCGGCATAAGCATTCCAATCAGTGCAATTAACCTTCCCTTACCAGTCCCCTTTGGTCTAACTAGGGAGGTGAAAGAGGCGAACCTTGCCATAGCTCCAGCGGCAAACCCCTCCCCTAAGCCTATTAAGACTCCCGCTATCAAGGGGTCAAGTGCAAGCACTCCCTTTAAGGAGATACTTTCCATGAACAAGGTCTCCAAGAGAGACCAAACAGCTACTCCTCCTATAGTGGGTAAAAGACCAGACATCGAGGCGGTCAACAACACAGTCCCTAATTCAAGAGGAAGGCTTTTTTCCGTCGTTAAGTTGGACATAGACTCACCCTTAACATATCCAGTCACCAGAAATAGACCGGTCTTTGCCAGGGAATGGGCTATAACGTAAACCGATAAGCTGAAGAAGGCGAAAGCTCTCAACAGCGCGTCGTTGGTCAGCTCAATTGAACCTAGGGCAGCCAATATGGCCCCGTTATTTTCTATCGTACTGAAGGCTAGCATGCCCTTAACGTGATCAGATACGTAGGAGTAAAGTGCCCCAAATAATACGGAGAAAGCGCCAGTAAGGGTCAAGAACAAGCCTACCCCATCCGATTGGGGGCTAAGGCTCATCATCTTGAATATCCCGTATATTCCTGTGAGGGTCATTGAGGCGCTTAACACGGAGGATAGACTGGGCTTAGCGTTACCGTGGGCTAATGGAAGCCACTCTACTACCAAGAACGGAAATACTCCGGTTTTAAGGAGGCAGGTTTCACTCTTCTGTCCTTTGGAGAACTCAGTACGGTATTTCTAATTACCGGTTTCCTGTTTGCGTATCTAGATACTGGAACCCTCAAGTTTGAAGAGATAAACAATACTCTTCCGCTATGGTTTACCACGTTAGGGTGGTTTCCATTCCCTCTTATAGTACCCAATAGATGCGTAAGCAAAGACAGTCATTACTTCCCAGCCCGTGAGAAATTGTAGATAGTTTTTGGAGAGTAGGGTTACCATTATCCCTAGTACAGTACCTGAGAAAGTTAGGGAATACCACCTCTCTTGTTCATGAAACGCAGAGAAGATTGAGGAGAGAAGCCACACCGAGCCGGAAACGAGATAAAAGACCTTGAATTCCCCTGCACTCAGCCCATATATGATAAAGAACAATGATGCTATGGCTGTAGAAGTGAACGAGACCTTAGCTTTCCAGAGGGAGATGATAAGGGAGAAAATCATGATTCCTAATGCAATAAGCTCTGGAGTCAAATCCCTTCCCCTCCCTTGGCCTTTACTAGAGCTCTGAGGATTGATTCAGGAGTTGGAGGACATCCAGGAATAAGGACGTCACCGCGCACATCGGGTGGGACCCCCATGACTCCTCCACTCAACGCACACACTCCGAGGAGAATTATGAGCTTTGGCTCTGGCATGGCATCATATGCCCTTCTCAGGACTTCCTCCATTCTTGGTGACAGAACTCCCATAACAACCAGAGCGTCAGCGTGTCTAGGAGTATTTGTGAAGAATATCCCAAACCTCGTCATGTCGTACTGGGGAGAAGAGATAAGCCTAAGCTCTACGTTACATCCACCACACGTTCCAACGTCAATGGGATACAGATAAAAGGACTTCTTAAAGGTTGGCTCCTCTTTCTCCACCTTGAATCCTAAGGGTTTACCTGTCGGAGACAACGCGGTTTCGCAATGCCTGCAGAATACGCATTTGTTTGGATACCACTCTCCTCCACTTATGGCACCAGTGGGACATTTCACTTCCCCTTTTTCCCTCCACTCTAAGGTAGAGGGCCAAAGCACCTCCGGAAATCTCTTTTCTGTGACGACTCCCTTCTTAATCCCTCTAAGGAACCAGTTCAAGATAAGGACACCTCCAGCTCAGATATCCATATCCCGAAACTCTCCCAATTGAAAGGGAAGTCAGTGAATATGTTCCCTCGCATGGTCCTCAGGAAGAGCTGACTGTTTACCCTAGACGGAGGAAACAAATGTAACTCCTTTACTTTCCCTTGATCCAGTTGGATTAAGTACGCTAAATCGCCCGAAGGACTCTCCACTCTTCCCAATCCAGTCCCTGATCCCTTAGGAATATCATAGCGTACAGGTTTAAACTCTAAACCTTCTAGGATTTCCATGGAAACCTCTATCTCCCTCAACCTAACCATCATTCTGCTGAACGCGTCTCCATCTTTTTCAACTACTATCCTAAAGCCATAGTTCGTGTATTTGAGATCTGGAACCTCTGATCTAGCGTCGTAATTCATACCAGCTCCTCTAGCAGCAGGTCCGATGGCCCACTCCTCCCTCACTATACCGTTCCCCTGTAGTCTGTCAATGAATATTCTGTTGTTTGTAAGATCCCAAATTTCCTCTAAGTCTATTTTTGGTACCTCTAACTTCTGACATCTGGTTCCACCGAGGAAGTTAGCACCTAGGAAATATCTATGCCCGCACGACTTGGAAATTGCTCTGTTAACCTCCTCAATGTAATATAGGAGCCTGTACGAGGGTACGAGGAAGGACGCTGCCTCCGCGAGCCTCTGGATAACAAGGAGGTGATTTCTCACCCTTTCGAGTTCCAGCTGAGCTATCCTAGACTCCAGGACCTCCTCTGGAGGGTTTACATCCAAGGCATCTTCGACTGCTGACAGAAAGGCGATAGTATGGGACGCAGAAAAAGGCACGTTAATTCTCTCAACTTTCATGAGGACCTCATCCGGGGCGAGGTCCCTGACCCTAATTTCCCTGGGCTTGTAACTTAATCTTTCAATCTTTTCAATGGACTCTCCGTAAGTGAGAATTTCAAACGCTACGCTCTCCAGTAAACCTCCGGTTGATGGACCGTAAAGAAAATTAAAGGACCCATAGCCACCTTCTACCTGTAAATTTGGTGGATACCTACACGGTCCCTCCGTTAGGCCTTCTGATGTGAGACAGTAAGGTCCCAAATCACCCACAATCCTCAAGGCAGACCACCAACAAGCAGATATATTCCTATGGTAAGGGGTACAAGAGCGGTCATGAGAGCTAAGACACTTAGAGATTTACCCTCTTGCCCTTTCCAATTACCCTTGAAGATCATTCTAGAAACGTGATAGTTAACTGAGATAAACGCTAGGGCCAAGGATAGCAAAGTTACGAAGAATTGAGCAACCATATGGCTCCCAAGAACGTTGTATAGTATCAAGAATTCCCCAAAGAAATTTGCAAAGGGAGGGGCTCCGGTGACTGCGAGAGATGACATAAGAAGTCCGGCAGAGGTCATAGGAGAGGAGATGAGTCCATACTCGTTGATTTGCTTCGAGCCCACGGTTCTCATTATGGCGCCGGAAGCGTAGAATGCGCCAGCCTTGGCGAAGGCGTGAGAGACTAGGAGTATAGCAATTCCCATGGTAGACGAAGTTGATATTCCCAGGATGGCTACCCCCATGTTCTCTATGGTTGAGTAGGCGAACATTCTTTTGTAATACCTTTGACCTGCCATCATTAGTGACGCAACTAAGACGGAAATGGTTGCGGTCCAACTGTAAACTGATTGAAGGGGTGCTATGACGTATATTAAGTGAAGGATGTAAACTGCCACAGGCAGTAGGACTCCAGAGAACATTGCACTTACGGCTGGAGGAGCTTCGCTGTGAGCGTCAGGGAGCCAGGTGTTAACTGGAAATAACCCAGCTTTCGTCCCAAACCCCATTAGCGCAATAACTGACGCTAAGGCGAAAAGAGGAGAAGCGTGGGGGTAGAGAATAGACGAGATCTGCAAGGTGTGGAGTCCAAAATAAAGCAGGATCAAAGATATGAAGGCGAAGGTTATTCCAGTGGACACTATTATCACATATCTCCAGCCCGCCTCTAGAGCCTCCTGCGTCCCTTCATGAGTGACGAGCAACACTGAGGAGATGGTGGTTGCCTCCAACCCAACCCACATGAGCCCTAAGTTGTTCACGATAAGTGTAAAGAACATGGAGGCAGAAAACATGTTCATGAAGTAGAAATAGTTCCTCTCCCTTAACTTGTCCACTCTCTCGTATATCACGGAGTATACGGTAGAGGAGAAGTAAACACTAGCCACCATAACGAGGAAGTACCATGTGAACCTAGTCACGTAAAGGGTAGGTGTGAATACTGGTAGGTCAAAGTATGAGATCAAGGAAAGCGTGAGGGTCAAAACTGACGAGGCTAAACTTGAGTACTTAACTTTCCAAATAAATACGTTACTTAAGAGCGGGACTATTACCAGCAGGGCTTCAGTTAAACCATTCAACCTATCTCACCGTTCATGAGATAGGCGTCATCAGCCCTCACACATCCGGCGGTTTGGACCCGAAGTCCAGGGGGACGCCATCCCCTACTCCTGTAGGAGCGACTCTCTTACAGAACATGGTCTTAAAAAACTAACGGCTAGGGCCCTGTTAACTCGCATTCACCAGTATCTTGTTCCGCGGAGATATCCCTGTGTTATCTGTCTGACCTCCTCCCCGCCCTAAAAGGCGAAATTTGCCGTTCTATTATCATATAGAAGGGTAAACCTAACCCTCTATGGGGGTCATTTGGGTACGTGGAGTATAACTTACAGTGCAGTTAAACTTAAATTATAGTTAAACTAACCCTACATATGGAAGTGAAGGTATACAAGAAAGGAATAGTTGTGTTACCATTGAGCGTCAGGGAGAGGATCAACATAAGGGAGGGATCCAGGTTGGAGGTGGAAATAGTTGATAACGCCATAGTCCTCAGACCAAAGTCTACTCTACTTGAGGCTTTCGGTGTTGATGATAAGGAAACTGGGAAGAGGCTAGTTAAGGAATTGGAAGAAGATAGGAGAGTTGAAATTGAAAAAGAGAGTAGTTATTGACACTGGTTTCTTTTTCATCTATTTTTCTGGTTTAAACGATAGGGCAAAGGAGCTGATGATAGAAATCTATAACGGAAGTTCGTTGGCCATGACTACTGACCTCAACTTAACTGAATTTTTCTACAATTATTCAAAAATAAAAGGGGCAGAGGCCAGTAAGGTAAAGACTTCATTGATATTGGGTTCGCCCATCAAAGTAGTTCCAACCGATAAGGATTTGGCCTTGAGGGCTGGCCAACTAAAGGTTCAAAGCAGTTTCCTTTCCATTGTAGACTGCTATGTAATATCCTTAGCTGAAAGGGAGGGTGCAAAGATCTATACGACTGACTCCGGAATCAAGAAGGTGTACGCAAACACCGTTTTGTTGTTGGAGGATAGCGAGCCACGGTAAACTTCCCCAGGGATGCCAATAGGAATAGGGTCTAAATACCTCTACAGAAGATTATACCTATGATAATCTCATTAGAGAAACTTCCTGAGGAATGTGGTTCTATACTTAGAGAGTTCGAGGTTAGGGACTCTGATGTGGAGCCTTACCTTCAAGATGCCGAAGTTCTCATGACGTGGCCTAGTAAGGCAGCGAGCTTTATCTCAAAAATGCCTAAACTAAGGGTGATCCAGACCTTCTCTGCTGGTGTCGATGACCTTCCCTTCCAGTACCTCAATGGTGTAACTGTACTATCCAACGCAGGCGCGTACTCAACTTCAGTGGCTGAACATGCGTGGGCTCTAGCCCTCTCCTTGGCAAAGGGGGTCAATTCCAAGAGGAGGGGCTCGACTTACTCTGTGACAGGTAGAGTAGCCTTGATCGTAGGTGCTGGGGGTATAGGGTCGGAGATTGCTAGGATTGCGATGCGGGGTTTTTCCATGAAGGTAATAGGTATCTCCAGGTCATTCAGGAGACCGGAGTTCTTCGACGAGAGGTTGACTCCAGACCAACTGCCAAGAGTCATATCGAATGCAGATTTCGTCTTTGTCTCTCTTCCATTAAACAGATATACGAGGGGTATCTTGAACTATGAGGTTCTAAAGGCCATGAAGGAGTATACCATACTGGTGAATGTAGGTAGAGCTGAGACCATAGTGGAGGAGGACATCTTTAGGCTCCTCAAAGAGAGGGACGACCTTAGGTTCGGTACTGACGTATTTTGGAGAAAGGAAGGTAAGGAGAACTTCGAAAGTCCTCTTTGGTCACTACCGAACTTCGCCGGAACACTTCACACTGCAGGAGCTTCAGCTAGTGGGGAGACATTAAGGCAAGCTATGATAAGCGCGTGCAAAAACCTAGCTACGTACTTGAGGGAGGGAAAATCGGATAACTTGGTAAAGTTGGAGGACTACCTTTGACGATTTTAGGGTCTGGTCAGCCAAGTGAGGGATCGTCTACACCCCGTTTAAGCTTTTTGTGTCTGTCCAAGCTGATGAAACAAGGGATGGTTTCGTACATGACTACTTGGGGGAAGTTGGACTCCATCTCATAATCCGGGAGGGTTTGAGGAAATAACGTGAAGATGGATCTGAACTCCGTACCAATGGGGAGTCCACTGAGCCAGATTTTTGGCTTGTTCCCCTCAATTAATAAAAAGAACGGTGAACCTCGTCCTTTGGGGAAAGGAGGAGGTCAGACAAGCGTGCATAGGACCTCAACCCAGTCGGAAGTTCCTAAACACTACTTTTTTCTTAATCCCAACCGTCGAAGACGTGGAGAGAAAAGTGATCAGAAACTTGTCCTAGCGAAAGATTAAATAACTAATAGTTAGATCATTAATTATGCAATACAAATGGGTAGCACTCAGTAACACGACCCTAGGAGTTCTAATGGCTACAATTAACGGTACCATCACCATAATTTCCTTGCCTGCAATATTTAGAGGAATTGGGATCAACCCATTAGCCCCTACTTCCTTCCAGTACCTCCTTTGGATACTTCTAGGTTACAATGTGGTGACAGCTTCCCTCCTACTATCCTTCGGCAGGCTCTCAGACATATACGGTAGGGTTAGGTTATACAACCTTGGCTTTGTTATCTTTACGGTTGGTTCTATACTTCTCTCCATGACCTTCGGAACAGGGGACGTAGCAGCCCTCCAATTGGTGTTGTTCAGGATAATCCAGGGGATAGGGGGAGCTTTCCTTATGGCTAACAGTGCAGCAATACTAACTGACGTGTTCCCCTTAAACGAGAGGGGGAGGGCACTCGGAATAAACCAGGTAGCAGCCCTGGCAGGATCTTTAATAGGGTTGATCCTAGGGGGCATCCTCTCAGTCATAGACTGGAGGTACGTCTTTCTGGTTAACGTGCCAGTGGGTGTGTTCGGAACGCTTTGGAGTTACCTTAAGTTGAAGGAGACCAGTCAGAGAGTCGGCGAAGGAATAGACCTGGTAGGCAACGTGGTCTACGCGTTGGGTTTAACCCTAGTGTTGATAGGAGTGACTTACGCCCTTATGCCCTACGGAAACTCGGAGACCGGGTGGGGTAACCCCTCAGTCCTAGCCTCCCTAATTTCTGGGTTAGCACTTTTGGCTTCTTTCCCATACATCGAGACCAAGGTCAGGTACCCCATGTTTAGGATGGAGCTCTTTAAGATAAGGCTGTTCACTGCGGCTAACTTTGCCGGTTTCCTCAGATCCGTAGGCTACGGTGGACTCATGATCATGATAGTTATCTTTCTCCAGGGTATATGGCTACCTCTCCACGGTTATTCCTTCTCCTCCACTCCATTCTGGGCTGGGATATACACTATACCCCTTATGCTGGGCTTTGTGTCTGCAGGTCCAGTAAGCGGATGGCTATCGGACAAGTTCGGCTCTAGGGGGTTAGCCACGGCCGGGATGCTGATCGTTGGAGCGGGGTTTTTAGCGCTTTCTACCTTACCCTATGACTTCAGTTACCCTGTCTTCGGTTCAATTATCTTTATGATAGGGGTCGGGAACGGAATGTTTGCGTCCCCTAACACCTCATCGATAATGAGTAGCGTTCCTGCGAAGCACAGGGGGGCTGCGTCAGGGATGAGGTCCACCCTCCAGAACACCGGACAGACGGTCAGCATAGCCATCTTTTTTACCATTGTTATTCTATCATTGAGCAGCTCGTTGGGACCTTCCATTTCTAACGCCTTAGTGCAGGCAGGAGCGCCACAACTGGCGTCCTATGTGTCAAGGGTTCCTGTTACAGGTGCGTTATTCGCCGCTTTCCTGGGGTACGATCCAGTTAAAACCATCCTGACGTCCCTTCCACCCTCTGTGGTCTCCCAAATACCCTCATCTGTAATCCAATTGATAGAGCAGAGGACCTGGTTCCCTCAGGCGATTGCACCTAGCTTCATGTCAGCAATGAGGGAGGCCTTCTACTTCGGGGCCTTGCTATCCTTCATAGCAGCAGTGACTTCCGCCATGAGGGGCAAAACTAAAATATTGGAGGAGGTTGTTCAATATGATGCAGAGAAAAAGAGAAATTGAGGTCTTAATTAGGATCTCCAGAATCTACAGGGCCATGAAGAGGGAGTTCAACAGGAGGCTAGAGTCCCACGGCATGACGTACGTTGACTTTCTCATACTCATGAGCGTAAAGGAGTCCCCTAAGTCCATGGTGTATCTTGCCCGTGACGTCCTAATGACGCAGGCAGGGGTCACTGCAGCGGTCGATAGGCTAGAGGAGAGGGGGTTCGTTAGGAGGGAAAGGGACAGGCAGGACAGAAGGATAATAAATATAACCATCACAGAGGAGGGAGTGAAGGCCACGGAGGAGGCCATTAAAATCTACGAGGAGATGGCTGAGGAGCTTCTTAGGGACATGAGCCAAGAGGAGAAGACTAAACTCATAGACCTCTTAGACGTCCTTTACGAGAAGATAAACAAGGAGGAAAAAGCAGTGGAGTGAGCCTTAACCTGATTTCATAGGATCGCAGTGTGCGCAGTATGTCAGCCCTCCTACTCCTTTATGAGGTCTCAGCCTTACCGTAACCTCCACCCCCTGGAGTCTCCAACACGACCTCCTCTCCAGGCCTTAGGGTTATTGAGAACTTACTGGGCATTTCCTCTCCTGACACAGTCACCCTAGCCGGTTTACCCCTTTCACCGCCGTTAAGTCCCCAGGGACCTACCTTGAACCTGTCAGCAATTACGGAGAGCTTTGTCTCATGGAGTACCCTAAATCCCCTCACTATACCATCACCTCCTCTGTACTTTCCCATCCCTCCACTCCCCTCCCTTATCTTGTAACTGGTGAAGAGTAAGGGAAATTGCCTCTCTGCGACCTCTATGGGAGTGTTCATGGTGTTGGTCATGTTAACCTGTACAGCATCCTCCCCTTTTCCGTTGGGTCTTCCCCCATTACCTCCTCCCACCGTCTCATAATACGACCATAACTTTCCGTCCACTTCTCCTCCCATCATTACGTTCATCATAGTACCACTGGAAGCCGCCGGAACCCTCTCTGGCAATACCTTTGATAAAGCCAGGAAGACCACATCAGCTATCCTCTGAGAGGTCTCCACGTTTCCTGCCCCGACTGCAGACGGTCTCTTTGGGTTTACAAGGGAGCCCACAGGGGCTGACACCTCGACATTTCTGTAAAAACCTTCGTTTGTCTCAACGTCACCGATTAAGGTCCTGACAGCGAAAGTCACTGAGGAATAAGTAACCCCGAGGACAGCGTTAAGAGGGCCCTTAATCTGTTGGGAAGTACCATGGAAGTCAGCCTTAACCTTCTCGCCTACCTCCACAGTAACTCTAATTTTAAGGAAGTCCTCCCACTCTAGGTAGTCCTCAGCTTCGAAGGCACCCTTAGTCCATCTCCCTATCTCCTTTTTTGTAATGATATCTGAATGTTCTATCCCTCTCTTCCATCCCTCTTCTACCCTTTCCGCCCCATATTTCTCCAATAACTCTTGTACCCTAGCAATCCCCAGTCTGTTGGACGCAACCTGAGCTTTGAGGTCTCCTAATGAGTAATGAGGTACCTTAAAGTTTTCCTCGATGAGATCCAGGACGTCCCTATTTAACTCCCCTCTTTTCACGAACTTTAAGGGGGGTATTATCACGCCCTCCTCGTACAGAGTTGAGGCATTGGGGTTTAAACTGCCTGGAAGCGGACCTCCAACATCTACGTGGTGTGCCTTATTCACCACGTATCCTATCAATCTCCCTCTGAAGATTGGGGAAAGCAACCCTACGTCGTTGAGATGTGTCCCTGAAATGTAGGGGTCGTTGAAAATCACTGAGTCACCCTGCTCCAACTCCACCCCCTCTTTGTCCAAGTAGTTCAGGACGTTCCTAACTCCAATCCTAAAGGAGCCAAGGTGCACCGGTATGTGCTCTGCCTGGGCCACAATTTCCCCATCCCGGTTGACTAAAGCGCAACTGTGGTCCATTCTCTCCCTAATGTTAGGGGAGAATGCGCTTCTCTTCAATGCTATCCCCATTTCCTCCGCTATGAATACCGTGGCCTTGTTCAATATCTCCCATCGCGTCACTTCACTCCTCCTCCAAGATTAGAGATCCGGTCTCGTGAACCCTAGCCTTCCATCCATCCTTTACTATCACCGTTGAACTATATTCCTCAAGGATAGCAGGTCCTTCCACTACATAACCTACCGGTAACTGTTCCCTTTTCATAACCCTCACATTCACCCAGTTTTCTAGGAACGCTTCCCTCCACTTTACCTCAGGGGTACCTGATCTAGGTGGGGAGGGGAGAGATAGTGGCAACCCTGGGGATATGGCAAAGCTCCTTATGGTCACTACCTCGATAGGTCTATCCATTACGAAACCGTAAACTGAGTTATGGACTCTTTGGAACTCCTCCTCCACCTTTTCGGGGTCGTTAACAGGTATAGTAAGTTCCCACCCTTGGCCCTCATATCTCACTTCAGCGTATCTCAAGAAGTTGGACGCATCCGGGTGTTTGCTCTTTAGGTTTCTCTCCAGTTCTTCGAAACCTCTCTCCAAGTCCTTTGGGTAGGACATGGAGGCCTCAAATTTTCGGTCAGCGAAGAGCATACCCAGAGCGCTGAACAGGCCCGGGAACGGTGGGATAACGACCCTAGTGATCCCAATCTCCTCAGCTAGATCAACTGCGAACTGGGGTCCTGCACCCCCGAAGGCAAAGAGAGTGAACCCGGAAGGATCGTGACCCCTTTCCACAGTAACTAGTCTGATTGCCCTGGCCATCTCAAGGGTAGCCAAGGAGACCGATTCCACGGAGACCTCAACTGGATCCCCCAGCTCTCTTAATCCCCTTAGGGAGAGGTTTGGATCTAACTTAAGGTCTCCAGAGATGACATCGGGTATCCTACCCAAGACTAGGTTGGCGTCCGTGAGGGTCGGCCTATCGCCCCCCTTACCGTAACACATTGGGCCTGGGTCTGCACCTGAACTAAGGGGACCTACCCTCAAACCCCCTCCCTCATCCCTCCAAATCACAGTCCCTCCGCCTGCAGATACCTCAGCTAAATCAACGAATGGAAACTTCACAGGATACCCTGTCCCCTTAACTAACCTCCCGTGATGTGTCCTGCCGCCCACCTCGTAGTCCTGGGTCACCTCCACACGATAATCAAAAATGGTTCCAGCCTTGGCTGTAGTACCTCCCATATCGAAACCTATCGAGTTGGGAATGCCCATGATCCTGGATAAGATGGAAGTTCCTATAATTCCAGCTGCTGGCCCGGACTCAATAATTTGAACGGGTCTCTCCACGGTTTCGTTCACGTCTATGAGACCCCCTGAACTTGCCATGACGTAAATGGTCGGATTTCCAAACTGTCTCAAACCCTCTTCAAGGGACGTTAGGTACCTCCTAATTACGGGCATCAACAATGAGTTCAAAACTGTAGTCGAGGTTCTCTCGTACTCCCTTGGAATTGGGCATACCTCGTAGGAGGTAGACACGTATTGGAAGTACTTCAGGGAAATCTCCTTCGCTCTCCTCTCGTGGGAGGGATTCAGATAGGAGTGCAGGAAGGATATGGCTATGACGGACGCTCCCCTCTCCTTAGCAGCCTTGAGGCCCTCCTCCACGGTGAGCTCGGACATGGGGGTCAGTACATCCCCAGAGGCTGAGATCCTCTCCTCGATTTCGAACCTCATGTCCCTAGGTACAAGCGGGACTGGTTTTCTAAAGAAAAGGTTGTAAAGCTCAGGTCTAGTCTGCCTCCCTATTTCTATTACATCTCTGAAGCCCTTGGTGGTCAGAAGTGCGACTTTAGGCAGGTTCAATCTCATTTGCCCCAGAATGGCGTTGGTAGCTAAGGTAGTGGCGTGGACGAGGTACCTAACCCCTTTGAAACTTGCTAAACCCTGAATTACGCCAACCTCTGGGTTCTCCGGAGTAGTCGGACCCTTATACGTGAAGAAATTGCCTCTTTCGTCTACGCCTACTATATCTGTAAATGTGCCACCAACGTCTACGGAGACGGTTAACATTACACAATTTACAAACGTGACCTAAAAAACGTTGGGTATTGAGTAGACGGTGAACTGTAGGACTAGGGAGAGACGTCTACTGAATATTCTATCCTAATTCCAGTCCGGTTTGCCATTGGAGAATCAGGTTTCATTAACTGTAAGCCATTACGTGGGCCTTCGTGTTTCTACCACATAGAGGTAACCCCTAATACTTAAGGATCGCATCAATTATCTAATCGCCTAAGGGATAAATCGCGGCTAAGTCTTTAGCCTCGTTTAACTGGTATTAACCAAGAAGCCTATTTTCACTGAGACTCAAAACAATACGTCATGGAGACCTAGAATGGTCATCAATGGACGAAATCTTTTTACTCCATTATTCCCACCTTTCACATATGAGCGTGGAGGAGATCTACAACAAATTAAGGAATGATAGGGAGTTCATAGAGAAGCTAGCTGAGGCGTTGGCTGACAAGGTAGTTGTCCAGAGACTGGAGGAACTAAGCTTAAAGGTGGAGAAGCTGGCACAAGAGCAGATAAAGCTCGGGGAGGAGTTTAATCAAAAGTTCGATAAGCTCAACTCTGAGGTCATCGGGCTAAATCAAAAGTTCGATAAGCTCAACGAGAAGGTAGGGAAGAACAACTAACCTAACTCCCGTAAAGGGGAGTAACGCTTTATACCTCAGTGGAACCTTTTTTAGGGCAGGGAGGAGGTCAGATACGTTGCGCATGGGAGAAACGTTATCTCCCCACGGTTTTCCTAACGTTTCTCTCAAAGGGAGGGTAGATGACCCCTCTCTCTGTAATGATGGCAGTAACGTATTTAGGTGGAGTTACGTCGAACACTGGGTTGTATACCTCGACTCCCTCTGGGGCTATGGGGACTCCCCTCACAGTTCTAACCTCATTGGGATCCCTCTCCTCTATTCTTATATCCTCAACTTTATTCTTAAGATCGAATGTCGTCACTGGGGCCAGCACGTAGAAGGGTATGCCTAACTCCTTAGCGATAACTGCCTCCTTAAAGGTTCCTATCTTATTGTAGACGTGACCGTCCGAGAGGATTCTGTCCGCCCCAACCATCACTGAGTTGACCATACCCTTAAACATGACCAGACCTACCGCAGTATCAGTTATGAGCTTTACCGGTATCCCCTCCTTCATTAGCTCGTAAACGGTTAACCTGCTGCCCTGGAGCCAAGGTCTTGTCTCAGGAGCAATTACGGACACCTTAATTCCTAAGGCGTGAGCGACCTTGACGGGAGCTAGAGCCGTGCCTACTCCCGTACCCGTAGCTAGGCCGCCAGCGTTACACTGAGTCAGGACAGTGTCGCCTTCGTCGATCTTCTCCAGTCCGTAGATACCCATCTGTAACTCTGCCTCCAGTTCCTGGTCGAAAATCCTCCTAGCCTCGGCCTTCAGTTCAGCTAAGAGCTCCTCTACCCTCCTTACCTTCCCTTCCTCAACTAACTTCTTGGATAGGGAAAGCATGTGCGAAGTAGCCCAGCTCAGGTTAACTGCGGTGGGCCTGGAGGAGTCTAGGACAGACTTAGCCTTGAACAGGGAGCCCATCGCCTCCTCTAGGCTTGAGGACTTGAGTATAGCGGTGATCATTCCATATGCTGCTGTTATGCCTATGGCAGGCGCCCCTCTTACCTTCATGGTCTTAATGGCATACGCTACCTCCTCTGGAGTCCTGACCTTCACGAACACAGTTTCAAAGGGAAGGGCGCTTTGGTCGAGGAGAACCAATGAGTTGTCTTGTTCCTCCCATGAAATAGGGATGAGCTTCGGCTTAAAGATCTCCTTGAGCTCGTTGAGCGAGGGCATGGTAAATAAATGGACTTATGATATAAAACATTTTGTCATCTGGACCATTTCATGTTGAGGTCTAAGCTTCAGTTAAGGTTTACCAGTTGACAACCCATGGAAGTACTCGTTGAGTCAGGAGTGCTCAAAATTGTACAGAGTAGACCAAATTGAATTTGTTTAGAAGGCGATTTTCCACAGAAAAATTTTATTTAAAAGTAACTGGAGATTATTTTTATGACAGATTTTGATGTGATCGTGATCGGAGCTGGCGGAGCAGGTTACACGTCAGCCTTCGAATTGTCCAGGGGAGGACTCAAGGTTCTCATGCTTGACCCCAAGGGGGTGCTAGGGGGAAACTGCCTCTATGAGGGTTGCATTCCCTCCAAGACCTTATGGTACGGTTCCTCTTTTTTGAGTAAGGCAAGGAAACTCCCTTTCCTGAAGCTCTCAGTTGACTTTTCAAAGGTCGTGGAGTGGAAGGACAAGGTTCAAGAACTCAGGTTCAGGCAACACGATGAAGAGCTAAGGGAACACCAAAACGTAACTTTCTTGGCAAAGGACGGCGTCTTACTAGACACAAATCACGTGAAAGTTGAGGATAAGGCCTTCAGTGCCAAGTGGATCGTGGTAGCAACGGGAGCCTATCCGTTTGTCCCGGAAGGATTTCAGGACGGAATTACTACCCATGAACTCCTTAAACCTGGGACTACGTTCAGGGAAGTCCCGGAGACCTTAGCCATAGTTGGGGGAGGGTACATTGGGGTGGAGATGTCTTCCATCTTCGCCAAGTTCGGCTCTAAGGTAACCCTTTACGCTTCCCACCTTTTGAACGTCTCTGAGGAGATCCAAGGATTGCTTGAGGCCAGACTGAAGGAATTGGGTGTGGAAATAGTGAAGGACAGGAGTAAGGGGGTGAAAAGGGACGGGGACAGGAAACTAGTGGTCACAGAAAAGGAGTCGAAGGGATTCCAGGAGGTTCTGGTGGCAGTAGGGAGGAGACCCATGACTTCTCCGGTCTCAGGCGTTTTGCCCTTAGGAAAGAAGGGGGAGGTCCAAGTGGATTATGGGATGAGGAGCTCAGTCCCTAACATCTTCGCCCCCGGAGACGTGAACGGGAGGCACATGCTATTCCACGTTGCGGTACTGGAGGGATGGGTTACAGCACAGAACATCCTTGAGGGAGGGAGAGAGGTGGTTGAGATGGACTACAACGCGGTGCCCTATGCAGTGTACAGCGACCCGCAGGTGGCGTGGACAGGGATGTGGAAGGAAGACGCAATGAAATTAGGATTTAACGTGGAGGTAAGGAGGTATGACCTCTCCAAGGACTCCAGAGCACAGATTGATGGAGAACCTGAGGGGTGGATTGACATAGTGTTGGAGAGCGGAAGCAGGAGGCTATTGGGGGCTCAGGTAGTGGGCGAGGACGCTGACCTTCTCATAGGAGAGCTTTCCCTGGCGGTAGGTCAGAGACTCACTAGCTACGACCTGTCTAGGTTTAGCCAACCCCATCCGACCCAGCTTGAGGACATAACAACGCTCATGAGGAGGTACTAAGTCAGTCTTCTAAAGTTAGAAGGCGAGATCCTTTGAACGACTCCGTGGATCGGTTTTAAGTGTGTTCATCCTTATCATGTGGAGGGCTGTTTTTAGGTTTACCCAGATTGACTGGGGCTTACCTCAGTGTATCGAACAACAGGATGCCAAGCTTAGGCGATTTCCTGCCATTAGAGTTTACAAAGTAGGGAAAGCCTAGCCCTGGCGGGGAGGAGGTCAGCTGGTAAAAATTTAGTGTCAATCAAACGCCTTTTCCACACTAAGGCTGTCACTGAGGCTCGTTAAAAAGGTTCGTTTAAGTCAACTCTCAAGAGTTAGATTGAAGACATGTTTAATAACTCAGAACCAGACGAAATCTTATGTTCTGGAGAAAGAAAGATAAGAAAGAGAAGGAAAACCGTAAGATCCAGGACGACGAGCCCACTAGAGAAATAAGAGTTGACCCTGATAGCACCGAGTTTCATGAGTTCGATGAGCTGTTTGACAACCTTACTAGACTGACCGAGGAAATGTTTAAGACAGTAATGGATCCCAACTCTGGGTTCACTACCTACACCAGGAGGGTGACAATGGGTCCTGACGGAAAACCTAGAGTCGAGGAATTCGTAAATGGCACTCCAGTGGGTCAAGTTTTGCAGGAAGGGGACGCTGAAGTACCAGACGTGGAGGTCGTTGAGTCAGGGGATAAGGTCATAGCGACCGTGGAGGTTCAGGGCTCCTCTAAGGAACAAGTTAAGGCGACTCTGAAGAACAACGTCAAGCTCATAGTTGAGACAAAGGGTGGTAGGACGGAGGTCAACCTCCCTGGACCTGTGGAACCCTTGTCAGCTAAGCTGAACAACGGTGTACTAGTTTGCACCTTTAAGAAGAACTACTCCAATTCCGAGCAGGTCATAAAGGTAGAATAAGTCAAATTTTGACAACCCTTTTCCCGTTCTCCAGGATCATACTATCCGCTGTCACGGTCAGAGGCACGTATGGGTAATGACTCCCGAAGACCAACTTATCCTTCGGGAAAGTCCCAACCATGTCCTCCGGAAGAGATGAGGTGTCCCCAAACACGTTAGGTAACCTCATGAGCTCCTTCGCTTCCATAACGTAATTGGGGTACCCTGAACCTAGGAGAACAACAGTGAGTTTAAACTCCTTCAGGACATTCGAAAGGTGGTTCGGATTTCCCTTTCCTCTACCAGTGTAAACGAATAGAGGTAAATCATGATCCTCAGCGAACTGGTAAACTTCCGTTGCGTCCTGAAGGTGGAAATCGTGGTTTATGGGGTTCAAGACTATTCCAACAATCCCCCTGTCCAACTGTCTGCCCAGCTCAACTTTGGCTGGAACCCTACACCTAGGGTTATATATGCCTAGTTGTAGGTAGTCCTTTCCCTTGTTCCATAGATACTGTTGATAAAAACCGTCCACGCAACATTGACAAGAGTACTTGTACGCGGGATTGAGCACTACGAGATCAAAAATGTCTTTAGTCTCTCTTCCAACCACTCCCCTAATTCCCAAATGCTGATGCAGGTCAATCTTCAACGTTTTCCGTAAAAATTTTGTTTCGGAATTAGAAAGCCTTTCGTATCTTTCAGTCCCTGTAGTTCCTGGGTCTTAAGGAGAGGAGGTCCTTCATCTAGATAATGGGATAGCGAGTTTTAACGTATGTGGCAGAGCTCAAACAGACCTTCATAATTACATAGTACTTTAAAACCCTCATAGATCACGCGGAACTATGATTGTCATGGACAACGTATCTTGAGAAATCCTTAAGTATTACACATGAGAGTATACATTATGCAAAAACTTGTCCTCAAGAAAAGGGAGGAAAGGGTAGAGGAAAAGGAGACAGTCATAGACTTCAGGGATATGAACCTCAGAGGTCTAGACTGAATGTTGAAAGAAGAGGATTTTTTAGATTTCCAACACTACACGAGGTATAGGTTAGCTCAGAGGCTGAAAAGGAAGGTTCTAGAGATAGGGGAATATAGGTTATACCTCCTAGGTGGGCAGTCTAGGAGAGGGGATGCCTACGTCATGGGGCGGGACTCCTCGACCGGGAAGTACTTCGTAATGCAGGTCTTCTCCAGCTTTCGCTACCTTGACAAGGGGCCGGAACAGATCACTGAGAGGGATCTTCGAGCCATGATGGGCTTTGACTATCATGCCTACGAGAACTTCAAGTACAGGGACGGGATAGTCATCAGGTTGCAGGGAGACCTCGTGATGAGAGTGGAGAGGTCCTTTGAACGCACTAGGCTCTCTGAGAGCGACGACCTATGGTTTCTCCCATCCTTTACCCTGCTGATGAACCAGTTCATTAGGGATAGGCTGTATCAGGAGCCTGATCTGGTACGGTTGGAAAGGTTAGTAACAATTTACTCGGAGATCATGAACTTCTTGACTGGATCAGTCCTCCCAAGGGAGTCCTTGAGGAAGGTTCTCTCCATAAAGAGGGAACTAGAGTCTAGAATTTCCGAGATCTCAGAGTTTCCGACCGTGGAGGTTAAGCTTAGAGTCCGGACTAGGAGACGCCCCAAGGATCGCGGGGAGAAGGACAGTTCCGGGTTTCCGTTAGTGGAGATCGAAAACGTTACCAGGGATAATGATTCAGAATGGCTGGGGAATAGACTTGGGTCAATTATATTCGTGGACGCGTATAGCCCAAACGTTAAGATGGCTAACGTTAGCTTCCTAGACGTAAATAGAGGTCTAGATATGTATAGGAGGGACCTGGTTAAGAGGTACAGGGAGGAGTACGTTGAGTTCATCAAGTCCAAGGAAGAGCGGTTGAACATCATGTTGGGTCACTACACAACGCCACACTCTGTGAGGATGAAGGGAGTGTACATTAGGGGTTCCATGAGTCCCACTGTTCTAGTGTTGGAGCCAGGGAGTGTAACCTTGACCCATCCAGAGCACGGAACGGAGGAGTACTTCATCCCTAAACCATCCCTGGTCAGCTTCGAGCTTATGGGTAATAACATGAACTTTTTCTGAAGGGTAGTACCATACCTGACTCTCTCGACCGTATAATGGTAAAGGAAGGACAAGCCTCGCCCTTTGTGGAGGGAAGTTAGCATTGTGAGGTAATGTCAACTGGACGGACTGTGCCAGGCGGAATAGGTTGAAAAAGGGAAGATAAACCCCGACTTTCAAGGTTATGTGAAGGTCTCTAAATGACGGAAAAGTCCTCGCTTCATAAAACGACTCCCCTATGCTCAACTTAGTAAAGATGTGGGTCGGAGCGATCGCTCATGCAATGCGAGAGGAATGCGTCTGAGCGGTAGTAGCTGGGCTATTCCCAAGCAGCTACCGACAGAAGAAACCTGGGACGTTAGCACGCACGACACCAAAGCTGTGGAGCGAAGTGGACTTCGAGAGGAGGCAGTAGTCCTTCCAGGACAAGAGAGTAGAGTTCAAAGGTACCTGAGACAAATGCGGCGAGGAGTACAAAGGCGTATTAGGCTAAGCTAATACTCAAGCTGTCCTACTGATGGACAACCAGGCCTGGTCATCCTTCTTTCCTTGCTGAAGCAAAGGAAAAACCTTCCACCCTTCCCAATAAAACCGTTGCATCAGATCTACTTCGGCCTTCGAAAAGTGTTTATGACTCCTCTCATTAGTTTAAGTATGATAGATTTTCACTTCCACGCCCCCGTGAAAGAGTTCCTCCAATACTTGGGGGAATATGCCGAGTCAGCCATTAGGTACTTCAACGCCAAGGTTGAGCTGAGGGACCTCAAGGAAACCCTTGACCAATTCAACTCCCTTGGAGTGGAGAGGTTTGTGGTCCTTCCCATAGACTCGACTTCCTTCCTTGGAAGGAAGATACCCAACGAACTGGTAAATAGGATCAGAGATGATAGGGTGATCAAGTTCATATCCGTCGATCCTCTCAAGGCTAACTCCCTGGAGGAGCTAAAAAGGTACATCAAGGAGATGGAACCTGTAGGAGTTAAGTTTCACCCTCAGCTCCAGGGGTTTCACCCATTAGACGAGAGGGCGCTCAAGTTGTACGAATACCTTGACAGTCTCGGAACGGTCGCAGTATTTCACACAGGTACTTCAGGTATAGGTGCAGGGGTTAGGTCTGGAATCAGGCTCGACTACGGGAGACCAATCTATCTAGACGAAGTAGCTGTTAGGTTCCCGAATCTTAAGATAGTTATGGCGCACTTCGGCTGGCCGTGGACAGAAGAGGGAATAGCAGTTGCGCTCCACAAGCCCAACGTGTACCTAGATCTGTCAGGTTGGGCACCCAAGTACATACCTAAGGTATTATGGGACAACGTAAAGAGGCTCCAGGATAAGGTTCTTTTCGGATCTGACTTCCCCCTCGTTAGCCCCGAGAGATGGCTCAGGGAGTTCAACGAGTTAAACATACCTGGAGATGTTAAAGACAAGATCCTGAGTAGTAACGCCAGGAAGTTGGTGGAAAGGTAAGGGGGACAACTGGCAAAGGGAGGACAAGCCTCGCCCTTAGGAGATGCCAGTTGGATGCAATAGTTTTACCACTATGTTTTCAACTTCAACTGAATTCCTCCTTGTCTGCGGGCCCGTACCGTAGACTGCAGTACTGGGTCGGATGACAGGCAAAAAACGGACTTAAGTAGTCTTCTTTGACCCACACTACTCCTCTACTCGCTGCCATAAATGCGGTAAAAAGATGAAAGAGGCTGCCCACAGGTATTCCCGCCGTCCATACTGTTATGAGGTTGGCTGCGACGTCACCGCAGTCATGGACCTCTATGGGAGGGATCTGAGCCTCTCGACTACCACAACTGATGGATGTGACTCCATACCGGTGGGGGGGGTCAAGACAGCCTGTCCCTAAACTCTCCCGGAAGCTTCTTCACATTTTTGATGAGGTCGTTGAGGTCTTCAAGGGAGATGGATGAGACGGTTAATGAGTTAGCTGTGTCTACTAACCACTTACCTTCTTTAGCGAGTCCTCTAAGACGTCCCTAGCTCTCTTGTGGTGAGACCTTATCCTGCGTAGGACCCTGTCCTCTTTCCACTCTTCTCGTACTTCTGTAGGGACTCAGCTAGCGACTTGTTGTGGTGGGCGTCCTCCAAACGTGTTGGGATCTTGACGTACTTTTCGTCGCCTTTACCTACAACTAGTTCAGCCATGATGTCGACTGCGACACTGTCTCTAGCTTTAGGCCATTTCCAGTCCTTCAGGATAGTGACCTTCAAGTACGCTTTACCATCCCTCAGCGCTGACCTGGCCTCCATCACTTCCCAGTCCTTGTACTCCGATAAGTCCCTTGGATAACCTTCTATATGTATTGCGCCGACTCCCGCTACCCTTAAGCTCATCTTGTTGAAGTTAGTTGAAAACGGTAGGACTGGGGTTAACCACATAGAGACGTTAAGTACACTCGGGTACCTACCGCGTTTAGGGTTGTTTAACCATGACTTGTACTTTGCGATTGCATCTCTATGGCAGTCTTGGGCGACTTTAGACGGTAGGACGACTTCTCTCGGTGTTCAGTAATTACCTTTGTGTGTATCTTTTACTTTTAACAACTTCTTTGGCTTGTTCTCCCTTAACCAGTTGAGGATGAAACGTAGGCCTTTTCCATAGTTTGAGACAACGCTGAGCAGAAAGGCGGTGGGGGAAACCTTTATTGGAACTGTGGCTCTGGTTCCATTCCCACTCTTTTTAGCCCTTACGCCATAAATAGAAATAGAAAAAAAGTCTATGCCATTTGCCATCCCGCTGGGCGAGGCTTTCCCTACTTTGTAAACAACACGGCGTAGTTAAGCTATTGACTATTATTATAGTCTAGATCTTTTTGAAAGCCCTATTCCATGATTCCCCTATTCTCTAATTTCCACTTGGTTACTGTAGCGAAGCCGTAGTCAGCAGTTTCCGTGAGACCATTAAGTCTATATAACCTGGAATGTTGAGGACTTTATATACTGCAAAGGCAAACGTGGGGTCTTGCCCCAGATGTGGGCCTGTATCCCGAAAGGCTGGCAAGGCATATGAATAGTCCAAGATGTGCAGGTTCCCCCACTTAGATAACATACCGTCTAGGTGGGTCTGGGTTTATCCCGCTAATGGGGCGGGGGAGGATGAAGGAAAACCTGCTCGACTCCCGTGAAGCCCAAGGGTTGAGGATTGATATCAAGTATGAGATCCGATGAGACCCAAACCCCTTAAGGGAGGAGTTATGAGTTTAACTTTTAGAGGAAGCTCAGAATCTACTTCTCCTCGGTTATTCCTCTCACTCTCCATCCATGCCTTAGGAGCTAGGCTTTCCTCTGTCATCCTGAAATTCAGAGCTTGAAGAGGATCCTTTCCTTGAAATTCCCCACTAATAGTGAATAACACTTTTAGGTAAATAAATTGATTTATTTTATGATGATATTCAGACAGCTCATATCTAAAACGGGAGGGTGTGTAACATACGTTCTAGGTTGTACTCAGGCTGGTGAGCTCATAGTCGTTGATCCAAAGTTAGATATGGTGGACCAAGTGCTTGCTCTATCGGAGGGCCTTAAGATGAGGATATCCTATATAATTGATACGCATACCCATGCCGATCACGTTTCTGGATCTAAGAAGCTCTCGGAAATCACCAAGGCTAACTTGTACATGCATGAGGCTACGAAAGTCAAGTTTGCAGAGAAGGTACGAGATGGCGAGCTTATAGTTGCTGGTAATACCAAAATTAAGTTCATCCACACCCCGGGACATACCCCTGACAGTGCTTCCCTTTTGATAACTGATGTGAGGAGAGGCGACGAACCTTGGGCTGTCCTCACTGGGGATACCCTTTTCGTCGGTACAGTAGGAAGGATCGATATTGTTGGGGAGAACGCGGCTGAACGCCTCTTTGAAAGTCTGCAGAGGTTGAAGACCTTACCGGACTACGTGGAAGTTTACCCTGCACATATATCTGGTTCTGTATGCGGTTTCGGCCTTAGCGGTAAACCTTCATCTACCATAGGCTTTGAGAGGAGATATAACACCTTGTTTAGGTTGGAGGATAAAGAGAAATTCGTGAATAACTTAAGGTCCGCTAAGGCCTACAGACCAAAGGAGTTTGATGACAATATAAGGATGAACCTTGGTTAGCGCATCAAGTTGCGTTCAACTACTCCATATAGTTCAACTACTCCATATAGTTGGTCGTACAACTTTAGAGCTATAAAATGCCACAGGGGTTTGGCTTTCATCGGATCTCATACTTGATATCAACCCTCAACCCTTGGGCTTCACGGGAGTCGAGCAGGTTTTCCTTCATCCTCCTCCGCCCCATTAGCGGGATAACCCCGACCCACTTAGACGGAGTACCGTGTAAGTGGGGGAACCTGCACATTCTCAGGTAGATGTTCAATGACGCGTTCAACTGCCTGTCTAGTCTGGACCCACACCTCTAGCATTCAAAGGCCTTACCTACCTTTCGGGATAGAGGTCAGTTGTTCAACAGGACTACTGCACGACCTCAGGTTCACTAGGGACGTATATAAACCTGGACGAGTTAAACGAAAATTTGAAATGTTCTATTGAATGGACTATACATCCTGGACAGCTCTCTACGGTGAGGTAACTCTCATCTGTGAAGATGACGCTTACCTCATCGTCGAATATTAAGTATTTAGCTCCAATTGTGTCGCTTACCCTGATGTCACCTCTTAAATTTTTCACTCTCTTAACGTCTCCTTGGTCTACAACGAGCGTCAGGTCCCCTTGGAACCTCTCAAGGGCCTTCACTAGCCAGCCAGGAATTCCACGATAGACTCCCTTAATCGTCTTTGACTCGGAGATTCTGGTCTTAATGAAATTCATTACCTGCCTCCTTCCTTGAATAACTCCAGGGTTCTCCCCTCTTTTTATCTTAACAGCATTACGGATCTCGCTCTTTATTTCGTCAACCTGATTAATCACGCTTTCCTTGTAATTTTCAAAGCTTAGGTTTGGATCAACCAACCTTATTCTCTTCGGCCTAGAGTTTATCACCTTCACAAACCCTTTCTTCTCTAGCCTTGATACTACTTCATACGTCTTTTGGTAAGGAACACCAGACACCTCAGAGAGGGTTTTCATCTTCGTTTCACAGAGGCTAACTATGGCTGAATAAACCTTGCTCTCGTAATTGGAGAAACCTATCCTCACCAGTTTCTCCTCCAATTCACCACTCATGGTGAATAATTCTAATCTATTTCTTAAAAGGATTCATCATACATGAAAATATCTTTTCACGTTTTCACGGTGATGGTCTTTCTCACTGGACTATTCTTGGGAGTACTTAGGCTAGCGTATCCAGTTATTGAGATCAACTCCTACTCATATGTCCTTTACTCCCTCATAGTGTTCGGGGTCGTTAAGTCCATAATGAACTATGTTTCTGGCCACCTCTCGGACTTTATTGGAAGAAAGAAAGTCCTCCTTCTTGGATGGTTGGCAGCATTGCCCATATCAGTATTTGGTCTGTTCAGGAGCTCCGAGGTCTTGATTTTACTTACAGCTTTTCTGGGGGTTAACCAAGCCCTCACTTGGACGACCACTGTTACGTCACAGATAGACCTCACTGGAAAGAAAAGGGCAGGTTTGGCTGCTGGATTTAACGAGACTTTCGGATATTTAGGAGTTGCCCTTGGAAACTTCATCGCGGGAATTCTTATCGAAAGTGAAATCTCCCCTTACCTCTTCCTGCTCTTTACCTCGCTACTGGCACTCTCCATAGGTAGCTCTGTAAGGGAAACTAAGCCAAGCCAAGGCGTTACCTCTAGGCTCAGCCTCACATCTCCCCTATTAATTGGAATGGCTGGGCTCCTGGAAAAATTTGTTGATGCGTTCTTTTGGGTTCTGGTTCCCCTCTACCTGTATCTAGAGAAACAGAGTCCTCTGGAAATAGCCACTATAGTTACAATATATTCCATGAGTTGGGCTAGCCTTCAGACACCAATGGGGCACATCAGCGATGTGAGGGGAAGGACTGGAATCATCTTAATTGGGTTTACCTTAATGTCTATTGGGGTAGCGTCCTTTCCGCTCAATTATTACCTATCAGCCTTGATTTCAGGAATTGGGATGGCCATGGTTTATCCAACTCTGATTGCCCTCGTTAATGACGATGCCGACATCGCTGTTAGGGGGAGGGCTCTGGGAGTTTATAGGCTACTGAGAGACGGCGGATACGCCATTGCCGGGTTGTTCTTCTTCTTTACTTACCACACCCCTTCGTGGTCAATCGTGGTTGTAGTTATGTGTCAAATCCTGGCAATGATTACAATCTCATGGCGTTCAAGGATAAGGATTTCTCAGAAGATTGACCTGTTAAAATCCAAATTATTCTCAAAAGGAAACGGAAATTACCGAGGTTGGTCTTAGAGTTCCGTCGAGGGGCAGAGATCCTGTAACTCTAGCTCCCGTAAGCTAATTCCTTAGCCCTCTCTAGCACCTTAACTAACATTTCATTGGTCAACCTCCCTGTGTTTACGTTCCTGGGACTGGGGTGGTAGGAGCCTAAAACCCAGACTCCGTTTATTAGGACTTGAGCTCCATGGGAGAACTTAGCGGATGGAACAACGTAACCTAGGCCTCGAAAGGCATCCAGGAGAGAGTCCCACGCTAGCTTGCCCAAGGCTACGTAGACTCTAACGTTTTTAAGTAAAGTTATCTCCTCCTTCAGGTATTCCAAACAGTTCTCAATCTCCTGCCTTGTTGGTCTGTTCTCAGGAGGGGCACACTTCACAGCAGAGGTAATGTATACCTTAAGCACCAGCCCGTCATCTCTCGACTCTGATGTCGGTTTGTTGGCTAAGCCAGTATCATGCAGGGCCCTCGTCAAGTTGTTGGCGCTCCTATCTCCAGTGAACATCCTCCCAGTCCTGTTCCCTCCGTGTCCTGCCGGAGCTAGACCGACTAGAGCTATCCTGGAGAATGGATCACCGTTAGGGGGAACAGGTCTTCTCCAATAACCTTGGGGAAAGGACTCCCTATACTGGACTAGCCTGTGGCACTTTCTACAGGAGACTAACCTGTTAACGAAACTTTCCATGTGGATGTGAGAGTTAGGAAGATCAAAAGGTTTCCCTAGGACTGAGGACAATTTGATGACTTCACAAAGGAAGCCTCGCCTTTGGGGAGGAAGTCAGTTGTGAGGGACACGTAATAGGTTAGAATTAGCTTTAATTGAGGAATCGAGCTCTTCTAAACAATGCAGAAGAGAAGCCCCTTCGTGGAGCATCTAAACATTAACGTGGAGGAAGTTAGGGATGGATATGCAAGAGTTTCCTCCATTGTCTCAGAGGTTCACCTCAACACTCACGGGAGCGCCCACGGTTCCTTCCTTTTCGCCTTGGCTGACACTGCCTTCGAATACGTGAGCAACTTCTCGAGGGACTCCGTAGCCCTCCACATGGACGTGGACTTTAGGAGACCAGCGTTTAAAGGAGAGAGGGTAACCGCTGAGGCCTACCTAGAGAGCTCAGGGAAGACAACCTCTTTGTATAGAATTTTGGTTAAGAACTCGGAAGGAAAGGTCTTAGCGTACTTGACAGCCCTAGCTTACCATCTAGACGGGAGGAATTAGTGAGTTGTTCGTGGATGCTTGTGAGTTAAGCCCACCGGCATGGTTAGGATCGTTGGAGGACATTTAGGTGCGGTTCTTCTTTTAACTTTGTTGTCTAACCCGCTATATACCCTTCTTAAGAGTTGTCACGACTTAGTAAGAGTCTGCACGACATTGTAAATATTTAAAAGCTTAATTATCAAAAATACATGCTTTTAAAAAACCTTAGTCCGTAATACAAACTGTTATCCTGCTAGTGAAATTAAAACATAACATTCTCATCGCTGAAGTATTTAATACTTTTAAGCAATAACCCCCATCTGCAAATATAGAAAAGGACATATACTGTGTATTACAGATGAAATATTAAAAATGAACTTTTAATAGAAAAGAAAATTGAGAAAAATGAGGTTAAATCCAATCCAAATCTATAACATTGGGAAGGTAGTTGCGCTGGTGGGGAGCGCCACGCTTTTGTTATTGGCAGCTCATGGGATAATTATACACGCAGGGGTTGCAGATAATCCTGTAGGCTCAGGATAAATTTTTTACCAGCTGGGATTACTTTTTCTTAAAATAAAATAATTTTTATTCTTGAATTTAGATTTATTCGTGTTTTCCTTGTTGGGATGATTAGGGAAATCCTTTAATAGATGCGAATAAGAGTAAATTGTTAGATTGATGGCTAAATACGATTCTAGGGTTATAGCAAGGGTTCTTCAGTACGTTCAGCATCTGGGTGATTTAAACCCTAGAATTATAGGTGCGTTATCTGGGGTCAGAAATGCTGAAGAAATACTGGGAAATTTAAGAAATTTGTATGGGCTCAATCCACTAGCGAGATGGGAAGCCCTTGGGCTCGATTATTTTTATATAGAGATGAAAGCAAATCCTAAGATTTCTTTACTGGATTTATATAACGTTATGGATGGTCATCTGGTTTTAATAGCTAGGAACGACCGTTATCCCGAAAGGATAAAGTCGCTATTTTATTTTCCAACAGGTATTGAATTTCAGTCTTTATTCGAAAAAATGGTGGATAACTATATTATATCTGAATATTCAATCCATAAAATGAAAAAGATAATGTACTATGCGATGGATTTTTCTGAGCTCGATTTCGTGTCATTGAGGTTTAAGAAGAGCATTGTGGATTATCCAAGAGATCCATTAGAACTTCCAAATATTTCCGATGGTTTCAAGCCGGACTGGTTAGATTTATTTATAATAGGCAAAAAACAAGAAATAAATACAATTTCACTAAAAGAAATAGCAAAATTAGCCGGTGTTCCCTATAGAAATGCTCTCTATCATTACCAAAAACATGTAATAGGAAAAGGTCTCGTAAGAGGAAACGCATTCAGAATCAAAGACTTACAAAATATAAGGGTAATATTGACGTTTGGTAAAAATGAAGAAGTTATTAAAGATTTGTCTAAAATCCTGACTTTATCTTACGCTTTCGAAACGTCGGATAACAAGGTTATTGCTAATGTGTATTGCGATGACTACTTCCTAGGGGATGTGTTGGATTACATCTCTTACACTATGTGGAAGCATAAACATAATATAGACGTTTCAGTTCATGCGTTTCTTCCGAGGTTCAAATACTTGCTAACTGCTTCAATACCTTATGAACACTATGACAAGCATGGTAAATGGGTAGTTAATAAAGGACTGATTTCCGAAAAGATCGATTCGTTGAGTAAAAAAATCGAATTATTGCAGTTTTAGGATACATGTGTTTTTAAGATATAATTAACTGTATACTTAGTCTAATTATCGCTTTATCTTCTCATACCTTTGGCTCACTGAAAATTCGATTACTTGGTTTATTTGCAAAAAGATTTAAAGTTGCACGTAAACTCCATCTTATGTCAATCTGTCCGGTCTGTAGGTTTAGATCCAACAACTGGGGAGATGTGGCCTCTCACATCCACGACATGACGTCAAGGAGCGATCCCCCTCACGTCATGTGGTTGAACAGGAACCTCTCCTCTAGGGAGGTCTCATCCCAGGAACTGGCTGGGACTTTGGAGGATTACTTCTCCCTGAAAGGGGGCCTATCTTCCTGGATAAGGGGGAAGGTAATAGAGAAGATTTACGGGGAGAGACCTCACCCCTTCATACTGGCCATGCAGAAACCAAACAGGGCGGTCCTTCTAGGGTACGTGATAGAACACAGGCACTTCCTTAGGAACTGGATAAGGGTGCTCTCAATGATAGTCTACAAGACCGACAAGGACGACGTGGCGAGATATGAGCTGGAGAACATAAGCCAGGAGTTCTTAGGGAACGGGTCTCCACCGCACTACGAACTACTCATAAGGATGGGGGAGAGTCTGGGGCTCACCAGAGACGAGATCATGTCCTACGACCCATTACCTTCAACCTCCTCCTCCATTAAGGTGTGGAGGAACATAGCCGAAACCAGAAGTTGGGTGGAGACCATGGCCTCCATGCACAGTATGGAGTTAATCGCTGACAAGAGTCTGAGGAACTACGGTAGTAAAATGCACTACTTCAACCCGTCAATCCTCACAGACCAGGATTACCCAGACGCGGTGAAGAAGTTCCTGGCCGAGGGCTATAACGCTGACGAATACCACGCTTGGAAGGCCCTCGAACTCGTGGAGAAGTACTCCCAAGAGCTTGGGGTCGTTGAAGACGTACAAGTTTCATTCCTAAGGTCCTTGGACGCCCTCTCCAAGTACCTTATGGCGAGGCTTGAGAGGGCCATGGAGTTCGACCCTAACCTCATTAAGTTCGTGGAGGCGGTAACATGAAGGTAATAACTAACGGAAGGGAGACTGGTAAGAAAGAGACAGGATGTGCCCTCTGCGGTGGCACTTGGGGGTCTTACTATGAAGATGTTGAAGACCAAAGCATGTTCTTCTGTTGCGACCTCTGTGCAAAGGCATTCATCAACACAGTGAACGAGGTTAAAAAGAGGACGGGGTGGGATCACCTGGATCAGCTGGAGCTTAAGGGCAACTATTATACCGGTAGGACATGCGTAGCCAGAAGGGAGGGCAAGGAGTACAAGTTTTACGTGAAGTTCAATGATGAAGCGGACATAGAGACCTTCAGAGAGTTGTAGGTAAAATTGTCTATCCATACGTTCATACTGGCACCGCAATGGTGTTCCGGGTCAAGTGTGAGGACTCGGTCCTCAGCTGCTCACATGGTTTCAGGGCAAGGTTCATAGAACTCTTAGAACACAACGAATGTGGTCGTGTCACCAGCTTTAAGAGTAGAGGTACTACGTTGATTCTCCACTTTTACCCTTTTTCCCACAAGGATTTGCGTAGAAAAGGGTTTTCAATGGAATTAGATTATCGTGATCCTGCGTAGAGGATGACAGCTGAAGGGACGGAGTTGGACTTAGTCTCAGTAGGGAATGTGCCCCATCGAAGTAAGACTCGAGTTAGAAACTTCTGGAGAGAAGCAAGGATTCAGACACAACTAGTTAGCTAACAAGATCAAAAAAGACAAGGGAAGCCTCACCCTTTAGGGCAGGGAGGAAGTCAGTATCGTTAAGATGCGGGATTTAGCTCCTATTTGTTGCTATCATTCTCACCTTTACTACTTAGAGTGTCCCACGGGTATGAGAGCAGTTATTAGACCATCTTCATAGAAGATAACTATGTCCTTGGTAAGGACCCTTGTGGATTACATTAACAAGATCAGGAGTGATCACGGAATACAACCTGTGAAGTACGCTAACTCGGGAGCTTCCAACTTCAGGGCCAATTACATGCTCAAGGAGAACATTTTCAGTCATTATGACAAGGAGGGGGTGAACCCAGTCTACTATTTCACAAGGGCTGGGAACTATTTCGGGATGGAAGAAGCAATAGGCTACACCTTTAGCATCTTTCCCCGGTTCAAGGACGGCGTTTCAGTCGTAAACGTCTCCAAGGACCTCATTCACCAAATGGTTTATGACGATCAGGAGAGTAACTGGGGTCACAGGGACACACTGCTCAACCCCTGCGCCAACTATTCAGACGTCTCTGTAGCCTGGGACTCAAGGAGGGTCTTCCTTGTGATCACCATGATATCTGCGTGGGTTAACTGGGGGGTTAATCCATCCATAAGGGACTCAGTCTTCTACGCTAAGGGAAGGGTGAGGGTAATGAGCCCTGAATCAGTTATAATATTTCAGGACGAGCCTAATCCCTCTTACGTCTCTAGGCGGTACTACGACTTAGGAAGGCCTATTGAGGGCGTCCTCCCACCAGGACTCTTTTTCCGCGACTTGAGGACAATTCGACCGTATACCTGGAAAATGGGAGAGGAAATGGAACTTAAGTTTCCCCTTCAGCTAACCGGCGGTGTATATACAGTAGTTGTCAACGCTAGGGACTCTAGGAGGGTCAAGTGGAAACCTCTCTCCGGGAGGGATCCTGAGCTATGTTCGATCCTTACCTTCTCCTTTAAGGTTCCCCAAAAATGAAGTTGTGAAGTAGGTATCATTGTATTCAAAATCCACTATCCTCACTGAGACTATCCCACAGATCCAATCCTTATTTAAACTATAAACGACAGTTTTCGGATCCCTTCACCCTAATGAAAAAACTCGTTCCTTACCTGGAGGGGCCAGCCGAGACCCCTCGAATGAACCTCTCGTTAATTTCGGGGCCTATCAAAAAGGTTTACTTAACTGTCTCGGTCTCCTTAAGTCCTGACCTAACCCCCCAGAAGAAGAACCCTAAGGAAGCTACAGCTGTTATTAACGAAGCGGTCAAGAAAGGTATTATGGACAGAGCCCCGTCACTGCCTATGTAAGTGATGAGAGTTATGAAGGCGATGTAGGCGATGTACCATACGGAGTTCCTTACATTCCCAATTATTTTATATTTTAAAGAAAATATTAGTACAGCTATAAAGATTAGAAGGATAGCATAAGGGACTGATGGCCAACCGCTCCAAAACGCTATGAGCGAGGAGGAGATGAAGGCTAAGGGCGCGGTTAGGGCCCCTCCTGGCAACTTGTACCCTATCTTCCCCCTATTCCTTAACACCTGCATTGAGACCGGGTTTAGGGCGAAGGCTATGTAGCCAGCTACCACAGAGTCCGTTATGTCGCCGTATATGGTGGGCACTGGCGCTGCTAGGAAAGTAACTATTGCCCCCACTATGCCGAAAACTATGAGGGCCCAGTAGGGCACAGAGTAAGTCTGATGGAGTTGCTTCATCTTGTCTGATACTATGTCGCTTCTCCCCATGGCCAGCAAAACCCTGGTCCCTCCCCCTAGATAGATGTAGCCAACTACGAAGGGTCCAAGTATTGCTACGAGGAGAGCCAAAGGTATCAGGGTTGACGCTTTCTCGGCGCTTGCTATATCCACGAACGGATTTCCTGGAAGAGTGGAGATTGCAGTCCAGTTCCCTGGGTTTATACCCAATCCCTTCCAGTCGAGACCACCAACGAATACGAGGGCAAACAGAACGTAGATCAGGCTCTGTCCCAGTATGGTAAACATTATGGCCTTGCCTAACATGGAGCTTTTCTTCGACTCCTCTGCGTAATCTGGGATTACCCTTATCCCACCGAAGGCGAACATAGCTATTGGGATAGCGCTGAACATTCCAGCTAATCCATAAGGAGCGAAACCGCCATAGGCGGTGAAGTTCTGCGGTCTAAAGACCACCGCCAGGGTACCGAAGGCTAACGCCAGATAGATTGCGAGCTTTACGAGGCCTAGCCCAGAGGTAGTCTTTCCAAAAAATTTTACTCCAAAGTAATTAAAAGGAATGAACAAGAGGATGAGGAGGACACCTACCGCAGACCCTAGAAGACTCGGAGCCCCGGTTGAAGTTAAAAGTTGGGGGAAGAAGAAGCTCAATCCCTCCACGACAGCCAGGGCCTCGATAGGAGGAATAAAGAGGTACCACAGGAGGTTCGCAAAGGCCCCAATGGCGTTGGTCAGCTTTCCGTGGCTGTACAGGCTATACCTAGCTGGTCCTCCTGCCTCCGGATAGTTGACCGAGAGCTCTGAATAGGTCAGCCCCACGAAGGTATAGAATATGGCACCGACCACCCATGAGAGCACTAGGGCTGGACCGGCTACGCTAGCCATTCCCGCTGAGGAAAAAAGGACTCCAGTCCCTACTGCACCCACTACTCCAATTACAACCAATTGAAAAAGGGTTAACTCTTTTTTTAGAGACATGAAGAAAGTATAATAAACTACTTTATAAGAGTTACTAAAATAAACTATAGAAAATTCTATATTTAACAATGATGACGCGAGGTTATATTGAAAAGTTGACAAATAGGTACGGATTAAGTTGACACATTTTAAAGGTTAACAGGAAGAATTTTAAATATCTAAAAATATAAAAGACAAAAACTTACGCTCACTTTCCTTTTTCCTTTGGATGACCTATCGAGGGGGCACTCTTCAACACGTCTATTGCCCTATCAACTGGTATGGCCAAATAGGACCTTGTCCTCACTGTGCCCCTACTGTTCAGCTCTATTATCGCCTTCAAGAATTTTTCGGGATCGTCCACCTCCACAACGTTTATGAAGTCTATGTCCCCAAAAACCAAGTATTGTTCCTTGACCTTTGCACCAACTTTGGCGAGCTCCTCATTCACGAGTTTTATCCTCTCAGGTTTTTCGGCAACTGTCTCAGCCCCCTTATCGGTCAAACTGGATATTACGATGAAGACTGTCATTATAGATATTATTGTGAATCGAATCATATAAGCATTTCCTATAGACTGTCACTAATCTTAAGTCCCAGACTGTCTCTCTTATAATGACCTGAACACGCCTACACTCGTTGTACATCAATGTAAAATAGAGGCACAGGCAGAGGAGAGGTTTACAAGATAGGGAAACCTCCACCATGGCGGGGAGGAAGTCAGATCTCAAGGTAATAAGTTCACAAGGAAAGTAATCACGATCCCAATGGCTATACCCACCTCAGCCACGTTCCTTAGGGACTGGTCCGAGTGCTTAACCATCCCCTTGTACATTTCTAAGGCGACGAAGAGGATTCCTCCCATGGCTAAAGCGTTAAACACCACAACAAGGGGCGTTGAGGCTAAAACGTAAGATAGCAGCGAACCTAGGAGTGTGGGGCTTCCGCCCAACAAGTACATGTAGAGTAGGTAAGTTCTCTCCTTCTCCACTCCCGTCTTAAGGAAAGGTGAGGCTATGGGGAAGCCCTCGGTTACGTTCTGTAAAGTCAGCCCCACGACCAACGGGATCAGAACTGTCGACAAGCCTAGTCGCAGGGAGCCCCCTATGGCGAGGCCTTCGGTGAAATTCTGGAGACCTATACCTAGGGATATGATGAGGGAAACGGTTTCAGCGTACTTCTCGTTTGAAACCCCTGAGACTCTCATGGATGAGTAAAGATGAAACCCAAAGTAGGAAAGTACAAAGGGGACTATAAAGAGAAAGGATAGGATAGGGCTATCGTCTAGGAGGGTATAAGTCCCTGAAAATATGTCCATGATCAAGTAGATAAGTATCCCTAATGCTATCCCGTTGAACAGCTGGTACCTCCTGCCTGACATCTTCCTGAAGGCTAAGGGGTAGGTAACTAAAATTGAGTACGCAACTAGGGACGACATCAGAAACAACTGAATCAACTGCATCATGGCGCTCAACCACTCATTCTCCCCGACGTATAAAAGTTTTACGCCTGGTCGTAAACGCCAGATCGTAAAATCGTTCAAGTAGTTAAAAGATTGACCACTTGCTTGTGGGAGGACGCCAGGGTCGTCCTAAGGATCAGTTCAACCTTACTTGGACAACACGTCTCTAAGTTCATTAAGGACGTCTGGGCTGTCGAGGGTGGATGTGTCACCGAGCTCATCGTTCTGAAGTATGGCCCTCACTAGTCTCCTCATTATCTTCCCGCTCTTGGTCTTGGGCAACTTGGAGACTAGGACAACCCTGTCCACGATGACTCCAGCGTTCCTCAGGAAAGCCTTCACGTCCTGTTCTAACCTCTCGCTCCTCTCTAAGCCGGCCCTTGGGACTACTAAGACCACTATCCTCATTGAGCCGTCCCTCTCGTATCCCACGGCCGTTGCCTCAGCCACAGAGGGGTGGTTTGCTGCTATGCTCTCCACTTCCATGGTCCCTATCCTCTCTCCTTCCTTGGTAATTACATCGTCTGCCCTACCTATCACGTATAGGTAACCCTCTTCGTCGACGTAGCCGTAGTCCCCAGTGTAGAAGTACCCTGGGAACCTGGACCAGTAGGTCTTGACCATCCTCTCGTGGTTAGGGTCGTTATACATCTTCGCCATAGCCGGGTTTACGGAATTTAGGACTATGTACCCCTTCCTCATGGGTGGGAGTGGGTTTCCGTCGTCGTCCACTACAGCGAAACTGGAACCAGGGAAGGTAATCCCTGCTGACCCAGGTTTGTACGGGACTTCCCCAAGGCCCATGGGGGTCGCGGCTATGGGTAGTAGGTGTTCTGTCATCCAATAGGCGTCAGCTATGTAAACGTCCCTCAACCTGTCCCTGAGCCACTTCCTGGCTCCAGTATTTAGCGGTTCCCCGGTGTTTAGGACTGCCCTTAGTGAGGAGACATCTCCTGAGTTTATGGACTCTTCCCCTAAACTCTTGAGGGTGTAGAGGGTGGTTGTTGAGCTCCACACCAGGTTTACCCCAAACCTTTCCACTACCCTCGAGAACAGGTCAGCCTTATGTCCCACGTAACCCTCAAAGAGGACCCCTGTTAGACCCATCACTGGGATGGTGTAAAGGTTTGCCATGGGCCATACAGGCCATCCGAGCTCTGATATGGTCCACCAGACGTCTCCCTTCCTGGGCTTTAGCAGGGCGTCAAACGACCAGTTCAGTGCCACCAGGTAACCCCCATTTGTATGGTAAAGCCCCTTGGGTCTTCCAGTGGTACCAGAGGTGTAGTACACAGTGGCTGGCTCGTTCGACTCCATTGCCTCGGGGTCCACGAAGACCCTGCCCCTCGGCTTTACGTCATCGTATATCACATCCCTCTCAGTGGTGTCCACTTCCCCTCTCTTTACTACGAGGACTTTCTCCACTGGGGTCTTAAACTTCTCCAACAGGCTGTCAACGACCCTCTTCACCTCTATCTCCTTGCCATTCCTGGTGGTAGAGGAAGCTATCACCATGACCCTAGACCTGCAGTCGTTGAGCCTGTAAGCCAAAGTGTCCTCACTTAAGCCCAGGTAGTGTATTACCAACACTCCTCCTAGTCTGTGTACAGCAAGGGAGAAGTAGACCGCCTCGGGTATACTTGGCATAATCAGTGAGACAGAGTCCCCTCTCTTCACCCCAAGTTCCTTGAGGACGTGAGAGGCCCTGTTGACCTCGCAGTAGAGGTCCCTATACGAGACTGTCCTGGTGTCTCCCCTCTCGCTCATCCAGTAAAAAGCAACTCCATCAGGGTTAACCCTATAATGCCTATCTACCGCGTTGTAGGCTATGTTGAGCAGACCCCCCACGAACCAACTGTCATTTGGGGGTCTCCCCTCAAGGATTACCTTGGGCTTCCGGAACCACTCTAGGTACCACGCCCTGTGGGCCCAGAACCTCTCAGGCTCTATCTTAGCCTCCTCAGCGAGCCTCCTTATCTTATCTAGAGAGAAAATTTCGACATTCATAAGATACTTTCGAATATTGTACTTAAATATTTTTTCACTAATTTTTTACTAAAAATCAAATAAAGTTCCTGAAGGTCTATAGTGGACTGAGAAGTTGAGGAAAGAGGCGACGTAGTCACGAGAGACGGAGCTTGTGTCTCACCGGATTTCATGTCGTTTGATATCTATCCTCAACCCTTGACACGGGGATCAAGCAGACCCTTTGCTCTCATCCCTTCAGTTCCAAGGGGTGACCCCAGCCCACTTGACGGTAGGGGAACGCACATCTTGGACTGTCCGTATCTCTTACCTACCTTTCTGGACTCAGACCCACACCTAAGGCAAGACCTTTAGCGGTATATAAAGCTCTCAACACCCAGATTATATGGACATGACGGTCTCACGGAAACTGTTGACTACGGCGGGTTTCTCCCATATGGAGGGAGGAGATAACATGAGCCTCCTTGGTCTGGATAACGTTAGCTCAGGCCTTCTCCCGTAACCAAAGGAAGAGCCCTTTTAGGTCCTTAACAAGGAGATCGACCTCAAACCCCAACGGGTCCAGTTTAACCCCCCTTCTATTCAGATATATGGCTCCCATCCCAGCGTTTTTAGCGCCCATCAGGTCGAAGGGATTTGAGGAAACGAGAAAGGCAGGCTCCCCTACGTTCTCAACGAAGTGTCTATACACCTTGGGCGAGGGTTTGTAGGCCTTAACCTCCTCCGCGCTGAAAATCCCCTTGAAAAGGTTTAGGATACCTTCCCTCCTCAAGCGATCCTTGACCTCCTCTACTGACCCGTTGCTTAAAGCAAAGATGTCAGCGAGTGAAGAGATTTCATTGAGGTAAGACACGTCCGTGAAAGCCTTCAGGTCTCTCCATTTCTCCATCATGGTATGGTAGTCCCCAAGCTTGCCCTCTGCCTCCAGGTAGTACGTCATGGCCTTCTCTGTTACTTCATGAAAAGGGACAAACTTCCCCATAACGGTCAACAGCCAAGTGTACTCCAACTGCTTCCTCCTAAACTCGTAGGGCAGCGTCGACAAGTCCAGGATAGTCCCAAACACGTCAAAAGCTAACCTCAACCTCATGCTCCATCCGAGCATAGAAGTTTAGAAAGAAAGGTTTTAAACTTTTTAAAGGGCGGGGAGGTCTTGAACCTATTAACACGGAGATCCTCTCAACGCTAGACTTATCCGACTCCATCAGAGGTGTGGAAAGTCCTCTGGGTTTTCCTCTGCCGCTACGGACTCCAGGCTATCGAGTGGACAACGCATTAGCGTTATCTGATAGTGGAAAGGAGGAGTCACCACTATGATGAAAATGATAAAAAGAGTAGCAAACCTCGTCATGTTGGGAGGAAGTCGGGGGGAACCGTCTTACCCTTCGCAAAGTTTTAAGATTTAAAACACGAAGGGTTTTCATGGTCTCCCAATACGTTTTCCAAGATATAGTCAGGGTTTATGACACTGACGCCCAGGGTATAGCCCACTACGCAGCGTATTATAGGTTTTTCACCAATACCATAGAAAAGTTCTTTCAAGAGAGAGTAGGTGTCCCTTATCCGATTGTTGACGAGAACCTTTGGTTCGTGATCGTGGAATCTGAGGCTAAATACCTGAAGCCTGTGAGGCTAGGAGAGAGGTTAACGGTTTTAATGGAACCTGAGAAGGTATCTGAGAAGGTTCTAAAGTTCAAACTGAAGATACTGAGGGATGGAGATACTACCACTGAAGGATACCTTGTCCAAGTAGCGATTAACCCAAAGGTGTGGAAGTCAGTGGAGATCCCCAAGACTATAACAGACAGGGTAACCCTATGAGCTGGGATTCAACTCTTTTAGTAGAGCCATCTCAGCTCCGGTCGTGACTTGAGGAGTGGTCAGGTCCCGAAGTCAAACCTGAGACCAGGAATAACCGTAGGATCTTGCTGGGTAGGTCTCCATCAGGTCTCGTGAGTCTCTTGAAACTTTTCATTTCCAAGCCTATACGTGACGGTCACTTCCGAGACGTCAGGGACGTCTAGTGGAATTTCTTTCCTAGCTACGACTTCCTCGTTAACTGGGATGCTATGGGATACATACTTGATCACAGTACCGTCCTCTATGGACGAGACGTGTAACCTATACTTGACTTCCAACTGTAGTAGGAATACCGGTTCGTCAGCAGTGTTCTCGATTACTAACTTATCGCCCTCGACTTTTACTTTCAGTCTCATTATAATAATATTCACACCATAGCCTTAAAACTTTACTGAGCAAACGCTAAGGTTAAAGGATGAGGGTCAGGAGAAAAGAGGTGGCTAAAAAGGTCAATACTAGGATCCCTACTTCCTCCCAGCCCTGAAGGACAAGGTTTCGCTCCACCCTGTAACAAGCTCAAGTTTAGCTGGCTTCTTTAGAGGATCTACACCGAGTTCTTAAGACCCATATTCTCTGAGCGGGAGGGTCTCCGTCGGTTTTCAGTCTATGAAGCCCCCGTTATTCTCCATCAACTTTTTACCTTAACCTCACCTAGCTTAGACCTGCCTGCCTCAGCAGAATCTTAACTACACTCTTCCCTAACCTGTCCCCTGTGAACTTAGCCTCGAAGTTGTTGACCTCGACCCACGTCTTCAGGTCTTGGTATCCCAACTTCCTTAGGGCCTGTTCTACCTCCGGGAAATCCTCCACTCTCACCATTTCCTCCTCCATAAAGGTGGCGGCCCAGAGCTCCAAAACCCTCTCCAGTTCTTTCAACGGTTCCAGACTATCATCTACCCTTAAGTCAACGTACTTTCCCACGGTCCTAGGGTCTATTTCTCCCTCGCCCCTTTCTTCCTTCTTGACAACAGTGATGGCAGCGCTTTGCTTGCCCCTCCTATCCCCTCCTTTCCTCTCACCAGCTTTTAATGCCCTCATTATCCTTTCGTATATCTTACCCTTTCCCTCAACCTCCTTAGCCATAGCTTCCAGGACATCTTCACCTGTTAGGATGTTCCCTTGCACGGCGAAGTTTGATCCAACTATGTGCCCTGCGTATGGGTAGCACTCTCTCCCAGTGAAAGAGTGGGAGTTTCCCTTAGAGTCCACAACCCCCAACTGTCTCCTTTCGCGCATGGGGTCAGACCCAGTCAAGATCCTAACTACGTCGCTAGCGCTAGTGCCCCTCTCAAGGAGCTCCAGTCCCTTGGGCCCGTACTCTAGGTTAGCCAGAGCTTGAGTGGCCAAAGCCCCTGCACCGGGTCTAAGCCATGGGACGAAAGCCCCCACGGCCAGAAACTTACTAGCTACTCCTACTCCCCAGGCTTCCTCCTCCGGATCATATACTACTACCGAAAATGTCAATTATTTCCCCACGTTAATGTTGTGAATGGGGAAAATATACGTTGTCCAGAATTTGGACTTCTCGGTTAGAAGTTGACCACCCGGTTTCCTTATGGAGTTATGTAAACCTAATTCTCTCACTGAAACTGCTTATCACGGCCTTTACGACCTGATCGGGTATGTCTTGAGTCTTACCCATGATCTCGCTCCAGGGGTACGTCTGAAAAACAGTTTTAACCAACATTTCAGACTAGATCAGGTGATCTTAACCTCAGACCCTTCCACGTTCCACTCCTTACCTCCTTTACCCAAGAGGCTGTTGCCCAACTTCGTGAAGGGGAGGAAGTACCCTCCCTACGGATTGAGGAAGATAGAAAGTCTGACTGGAGGTATCATAATCCCTCCAGAAAAACTGGAGTTACACGTAAAGGACGGAACCCTCCTAGGGGTTTACGCCAACGACCCTCTTGGGATGTCTGAGGTATCTAAAGGTTTAGAGACCGTATTCGGGGAACCCCCTGGACACGTCGCCTCATTCCGGGAGTTCTCGGAAAAGGTCAGGACGTTAAAGGGGAGGTTTAACTTGAAGGTGGTGGTTGGAGGTCCAGGGAGTTGGGAGCTATCGCTTAATTCGCCAGACTGGATAGACGTTCTTTTGGTCGGAGAGGCTGAGTTAACGTTACCTAAGATATTGACGGAAGAGTCTAGAGGAGTCTTCTTCGGGGAGAAGACCCATAAGTTCTTTCCAATTAAGGCACCTTCGGCGATGGCTGAAGTGGAGGTTAAGCGAAAGGACAGGAAGGTACCCCTTGAGGTGGTCGAGGAGGAAATGAAGGTCCAGTCGACGCAGGGGATGGTCAACCTCATTTCCGATGACCTTTTCTCTTACGGTGAGGGGCTAATCCCTTTACTGTCCCTTGGTAAGAAGTATGGGAAGGTACTGTTCTCACAGATAACTCTTCAGTCCTCGTCAGAGGTCGACCTGGGGAAGGTAAGGGAGGTTCTAGGCCTAAACCCTAAGGACTGGAGGTCCCCAGTCCTCTCCGAGGGTAAAGGGTCGTGCACGATAGGGGAGTTGGACATGAAGGTCATGGGAGAGCTCAATAGGAACTTCATATACCCCATGGTCTACGTACATGAGGAGAGGGTTCCCGAGTTCGCCCAGTTCAAGAGTATTATCATCCCCCTCCCTACCTCTCAGAGGTACTACGAGGTCCTGTACAGGAGCTGGGTACACAACAGGAGAGTCGCTAACCTGAGACTCGGACGGATTTTAGACTACGTCCTTTACAAGAACGCTGTTACAAATGGAGAGTACATCAGGAGGCTGAAGTTGAGGGGGATTCACCTGGTCAACCTCCTCCTCATCGTCCTGGGTTACCTAGTGAACGAGCTGACCTCCCCCTTGCCCTAAAGGGCTAGGTTTACTGTCCGTTTATCATCTGGATTACTCGGAATAGGCCCATTTCAACCTAGCGGTCAGGTTCGAGAACCCCACAACAGGTAGTTAAGGTAAACCTCATTCACGTAAGACTTAAGGAACCTAAGCTCACCGAAACCCAGGCTTCCCCCTCTCTCCTCAGCGATCCTGAACTTTATGAACTCGCTGTCCCCTCTCATCTTCATGGAGAGTAAGACGTCTTCGTATCCGTTTATGAAGGTCTCGTCGAGGACTCTCTCGTGGAGGATTCTCCTGTTGAGGACCATGAAGCTCCCAGCGTTTATGAACGAGTCCTTTACTTCCCCAGCTACCCTCTTCATGGGGCCTAGCATCGAGTCTATGACCACAAGGGTCTTGACGCCAAGTTGGGCTCCGTACTTCAGGGTAAGGTAGCTGTAGACCTCGGCAGGGGGTAACCTCATGACCTTCCCGAACACGTTCATTCCCCTTAAGAACGAGGGGCTCATCTTGACTAGGCTGACCCTATAGCTGTGGTAAGAAGAGGGGGAGGCCATGACCAATCCCCTCGTAGCGACGCTCAACTCGTCTACAAGTGTCTTCACTCCATCCACCTTATGCACGTCATCGTTGGACACCACCACCCACCTCGGAGAGAGGTCCATAGCCCTCCTTATCCCTGCATTTACGCTACTAGCGTAGTTGAAAAAGTTACCAGAGCTCTCAACCAGGACAACGTGGAGCGGGTGAAATATCCTTGACGCTTCCCTCGACCTCCTTCCCTTGGAGTCGGCTGTTGGTATTACCACGACGACCTCCTGATCCCCCTCCACCTCCACTATCCTCAAGTCAGCCCTCGGTCTCCCCTTCATCCAGTCCAGTATCCTTTCCCTGCCTAGGGAGTAGAGCCTCTCCACCTGAACGGGGTCCTGACTGGAGAATAGTTCCTCTATGTGGAGCTCCAAACCTTGGCACCTACCCTATATATGGAAGTGTAAAAGTTCATCATTGAGAGGGAGTAAATAGCGTCCTCAACTGGGATCGTGAGGATCCGTATCCCGAGGATAGAGTGCGTTCCGTACACTACGACTGGTAAGGACGTGAGGAAGTAGTCGAACACCAGGAACGGTATGAAGGTGAGCAATACGAAAACCCAATAGTTCCTAGACCTCAGCATTTCCCCGTCTAAGAATTGGGCAGTCAACAGGGAGGCAGAGAGGTAGACCAAGTCCACAAAAGTGTAAGAGTAACTCAAGAACAGGAAGTCCAATAAAAGGATGACCAACGCTGTGCCCACTACCTTTCTGCTCGTCACGAACCGGAGTTCCTTGTCCCTAAACTTGTTGAAGAGGAAGTCGTAGATCAAAAGCGTAGCGAAAGGAGTCACCACGAAGAAGAGGACCTCCTCCACCGGGAGGTTCACCACGTAAATTCCCAAGACCCACTTAGGGTTGAACCCCCAAGAACCCTTGAGCGTAGCCAGGAAATCCCACACTATGTAAATGGGAGAGATCGTCCCTATTGCAGTGATTAATGACTTATACATCCTTTTGACGTGAAACGCAAGGGATATAACCAAGGTCGGGAAGAATATCATGGAGTCTATCTCCAGGTAGGCTAGATGCGGTAGGAAGAGACTAAACTCCATATAGGCACACCGATAAAGTTGAATAGACCCCTAGCGAGTATCCTCCTCCTCTTGGGCTTCACCTTCACCTTGTTCACGACGCAGGGGTCTAGAAAGATCCTCATACCTGTCCACTTGTACATGTCCGCTGCAGTCTTTATGGGTATCAAGTACCTTGAGGGGATCATTCTGTACCCCTTTTCAGCCTCCCTCTGGTATGACATGAACCTGTCCAACTGGAACCTCATGAACTCCCTGAACCTGTCGTTACATTCCTCAAAGTCCTTCAGACCGAACTCCTCCATCTCGTTTACTGGTAGGTACTGCCTCCCCATGTTTAAGTCCTCCCTTAAGTCCCTAATGAAGTTTAGGTACTGCATTGCCCTACCCAGCATCCTGGCGTAGTGCGCTGACTCCTCCCGCAGGTGTAGTACCTTCATCATCATGAGACCTACCACCTCGGCTGACCCGTACATGTAACTTAGGGTCTCATCAATGGTATAGTATACCTTCTTCTTAAGGTCGCTCTCCATTGCGTCCAGAAAAGCGTCAACCCACTCCTTCTTAAACTCCCTCTCCCTCATGAGACCCACGAAGTTGGTCAACACCACGTCGTCAGTGGACTTCCCGTCAAGGGTCAACTCGAACTTGTCCCTCATCTCGTAAAACTCCTTTGCCCTTTGTGGGACGCTGTCGACTAAGTCATCGAAGACCCTAACGAAAGCGTAAAGTCTAGTTACATCTTCCCTGACCGCCCTAGGGAAGAGTAGAGTACTATTATAATACGTTGTGCTACCCTTTCTAAAGATTGATTCAAGGGCGTTAATGGAACTTTTCATAACTATGTTTTTCAGCTAGGTTTAGCAAAAGTAATTGTGTAAATTAAATTCTTCAGACCTTTTTTATACTGCCATTAAAACTACACTAATAGAATCTTTTAAATCCTCCAGAGAGTGACTCCCATGGCAGTTTACTTGATAATACAGTTGGTCGCTATAGGGGTAGGAGTCTTCGTAGGGATGGAGTTCTTGGCAAGGTTGATGCACAAGTACGTGATGCATGGAGTCCTGTGGTCAGTACACAGTGACCATCATAGGGAAAAACACGGAGAAGTGGAAAAGAACGACGCTTTCGGTGCCCTGTTCGCCGGGGTAGCTATTTTCTTAGTCATAGAGTGGTTGAGGGGAGGTGACCCGATCCTCCTGGCTATAGCCATGGGCATGACAGGTTACGGGATCGCATACGCTTTCGTCCACGACATGATAATCCACGATAGACACCTCCACTTGAGGGCCTGGGGGATGAGACACAGCCCCTTCAGGGAACTGATCCTAGTTCACGATGTGCACCACCAGGAAGGGGAAGGTAACTGGGGCTTTCTCTTCATAATTAGAGGACTGGACAAGGTCCCGGAAGAGGCGAGGTATAGGTCATGAGGGCGGTAGTGGTAGGGGCTGGCATAGGGGGTCTGTCCACCGCTCTCCTACTCCAGAAGAAAGGATTGGAAGTAACAGTGCTCGAGAAACTGGACGTCCCGGGAGGTAGGGCAAGGGGTTTTTCGGATGCAGTCTACTCCTTTGACATGGGCCCGTCCTGGTACCTGATGCCGGAGGTCTTCCAGAGGTTCTACAGGGAATTGGGGGAAGGAACTCCGGAGGTGAAGGAGGTTGACCCCCTTTTCTCCCTATACGTCGGGGACATGGGTAAGGAAGGGACGTCGAGGACCTTCTGGAAGGACGAGTACCCGGTGAGAGGAGACCTCGAGGGGTACCTGCAGGACACGGAGTTCATGTACAAGATGGCGATGGAGAGGTTCCTGTTCAAGGAGATGAGGGTCTATGATTTCCTTGACCCTACAATAATTAAGAACTTGGGCAGGTTCCCTCTATTCACCAGTTTAGACTCCTTTAACAGGAGGTACTTCTCGGAAGACTTCTCGCTAAAGTCCCTGGGGTTCTCCTCCGTGTTTCTAGGGGGCTCTCCATTCAATACTCCTGCTATCTACGCTATGGTCAACTACGCCATCCTGGGAGGGGGAGTGTACTACCCTAAGGGAGGTTTTCAAGGTCTAGTGAACAGGTTGTACGACCTTTGCAAGAGGGCAGGTGTGGAGTTCAGGTTCAACGAGGAGGTGAACAAGGTCGAGGTTAGGGATAAGGTAGTCGCTGTGTGGGGAAGAGAGAGGGTAGAGGGCGACGTCTTCGTGTTCAACATGGACTATGAGCGTGCAGATTCCATGCTACCCTACGACTACTCCTTGGGAGAATCTTATTGGAAAAAGAAGAAGCTCTCCCCCTCAGCTGTGTTGGGGTACCTTGGGGTGGAGGGGGAGGTGAAGGTCCCACACCACTCCATTTTTGTGAACGGGGACTGGAGGTACCACTTTGACTCCATCACCAAGGGAAACGAGCCAGACCTGGAGAACCTATCATACTACGTTAGCTACAGGAAAGCCTCAGACGACTCATTAAGGGGGCAAGACCTAGTGTTCTTGATACCCGTTTCGGCAGGTCTTGAGAGCCTGAACCTAAAGAAGTACATTGACGCTGTTGTAAGCGACTTTAAGGCGAAAACTGGGAGCAAATTCACGATTAAGTATGAAAGGATGTATGGACCTTCTGACTTCAAGAGGGACTACAACGCATTCAAAGGCACTGCATTCGGCATATCCCACACCCTAGACCAGACGGGACCTTTCAGGTTACCGATGAGACACCGGAAGCTCGATAACCTGTTTTTCGTAGGCCAGTACACGCAACCGGGGATAGGGGTTCCTATGGTTACCATCTCATCAATGCTGGTGTCTGAGAAGGTCTTGGGCTCGCTGAGAAAATGAACTGGACACAAAAGCGAAGAAAGGACGTCACGGTCATCTTAACAGCGTCATAGTAACTAGTTTGAACTATTACCCACCCCAGTGGATTAGGCCTACGTCAATTGTATGGTATAGTATGACTTAGGAACTCCAAATTACTAAAAAGTGAGAAGTCTAGATAGAGCATTTGATAAAACCGTTATGTCACTATCAGATAGGGTTCTCTGACCTATCTTACGCCAAGACAGAACGGGATTAGGGAGTGATGAGAAGCTCCTCTGACCCAGAACAAGTTAAGGTCTTCCAAAGTTTGCTGTTAAGTCTAGGCCCTTCCACCATAATACTGCACCTCACGGCTATGAGACAGAGACCGTGATGACGCCCTCTACTAATCCATATCACTTAGTTCCTGGGTAATATTCACGTGTCCTGGATTAGGTCACCCTAAGTCCCGTCACGTTAAAGTACCCACTGAACTTGACCATTTCGTCCAGTATTGACCTCATTACATCACCTCCAGTGGCTACCCTATCCTTGAACAATGTCTCCTCCTCACTGAGGTTGTGGTCTAGGACTATCTTCACGTACCTAGAGATCCAGTCCTTCCTCCTCTGGTTAATGGCTGAGTATCCGTACTTCTCTATGAGGAGATGATCGTTGCTCATGGCCTTTGCCTTCTCTCCGTACATGGGGAACACGTATTTATCCTCAATCCTAGCGTGCCAGTGGACCACGAACTCGTGGGTCTCCTTCAATAGCTCCAACGCCTTCTCCTCGCAACTTTCCAAGAGCGAGAGCGAAATTGAGTACCGGACCCTGAGTACGCAATGTTCGAAAAGGAGGAGGTCTATGGGGTCACGAATCCACATAGGTTAACTTGTAATTGGTGACTAATAACTCTCTCCCTCCAATAGACTGGATCTAAGCGTCACATCTTTCCCTGAAATTTCCGCGTCAGAGGACTACCCTGCTAACCCTATTAGCCAAAATAGCTGAAACAACACCTATGACTATATCCCCAGGGATATACGTTAGGAGGAGGTAAATTACCCTTGCGTCATTAGGGGCGAACCCAAAGACAAACGGTGCAATAAAACCGTACGTGAAGAAGGGGTGGACAAACGAGAAAACGAAGCCCAATAACGCCCCTTCCGCTACAGCCAAGAGGAAGTTAAACCTCGAGCTCCCTATCCCAAATATCTTATTTCTAGTAAGAAAAATGGTTAGGTCAGCGAATAGACCGTATGTTAGCACGTCCTCCACGAGCCACAGAGGTTCCCCGGCGAAGTCAAAGTGGAGGAGGTCTCCAACTAGGTCAAACACGGCCATAGTGAACATCCCAGACCCGACCTTCCTGACTAAGCCTATAGTCAAGAAGAAAGCTAGTATCCTGAACCAAACAGGAGGATTTACGATAGGGAAAATGGGCGAAGGTAGGAAGATCAAGTCCCCCACTACGTGGTCAGCCACGGCCACTAGGGCTCCACCTATGGCTGAGTAAACTAGGTCCAGAGCCGTCAACTTATCCCTCTTTCTAACAAGAAGGATGACAGCTACGACTCCAGCCGCTATGAAATACCCCAAGACTATTTGCCAGGGTGTCATCCCGGGCTTCAGAGTGTAGGGAGCGTAATGAGCCATAATAATTGATACCTAGAGTAATATTTAAATATTTTCATATTTCAAAATTACAGCAAATCTAAGAGGATTAACAGAGGGTTTAGAGTCTAAGTTGTTTAAGAGTTTCCATGGCAGTTCCTCAACTTGGTCTCAGACTGATCGGACTGTGGTGGGCTTACCCCCTTCCGCCGTGATAAGTTAAGCTTGTATCTCTATGACGTCTTAAATTCCCTGATCCCAAACGCGAGGTAGGCAATACTCCCCAAGACGACGAAGGACGACAGGAGGTACTCTGAGGTAGGGGACACATACTGAAACATCGAGTCTCCCACAGGGAAGCCGATCAGAGATCCCAAGGCGGTTGACGACTGTGCAAAGCCGAAAGCTCCCCCTAGTCCACCTTTAGGTACAGTCTTACTCAAGAGGGTCAGAACTGAGTTTTGCGCTACGCCGTACCCCAAAGCCAATAGCACCAGGGAACCGTATGCCTCAACTTGTCCTGTCGGGAAAGATAGAAGAAGGTAAGAGATCAATGAAAGGGACAGACCAAGGAGGGCAGAAGCCTTCTCCCCGACTTTCTTTACTATCCTGTATACCAGGGTGAACTGTGCGATAGCCTGTACAACCCCCACAACCCCCAAGGAAACCCCAATCTGCTCAGGACCCCATCGGTAAAAACGGTCACCGTAAAACGCTAAGGTCCCCTGAAGTATTGCAAAGCTCAGGCTCAGGGCTAGGATTAAGGCGAATTGGGGTCCTGCACCTCTCAGGGTCTCCAACAGGGACGGCCTAGATACCTTCACTTTCTCTACGTCCTCCCTGATATTGACTGAGACTAGGAGGAAGTTGAGTAAGGCCAGCCCAGCTACTATCAAGAAGGTGTTCCTATACCCCAGGGGAGAGAAGACACCTCCTAGAACTGGTCCCGCAACGAACCCTACACCGTAGAAACCTGATAGCATGCCTATGTTCCTTGACCTCTCCTCCTGGTCCATCTCAGTAACGTAGGAGAGTAGTATAGGGAGGTTGCTAGTAAGCGCTCCTGTCAGGAACCTCGCCAAAAGGAGAGGGTAAAAGGACGGGGAAAGACCTATGATCAAGTAGCCTAGGACTTCCGACCCTATCCCTAGACGTAGTATGTTCTTCCTACCCCTCACATCGGACAACCCGCTAACATAGGGAGAGAAGAGCAGTTGAGCTACTGAGTAGGCTACAGTGAGAAGGCTGAACTGGAAGGGGGTAGCACCGAGTTTGAGCGTGTAGTACGGTAGGACCGGTATTATGATCCCGAAACCCACTGAATCAAGGAAAGCTGTCAAGGCTAAGGTCGTTAATACTTTTCCCATGGCCGAAGTTAATAGGGTTATAATATAACTTCATTTTAGTTTTCACCTAACGCGAAAGGTAGAGTCGGATTTTAAACTCCTCACCGCCTATTTCATATATGGACGATATTGATCGTCAGATCATCTTCAACCTACTGAAGGACGGAAGGATGTCACAACACATGCTCGCCAAAAGGCTGAACTTGACTCCTCCATCACTGAACCTAAGGTTCAGAAAGTTGTTGGAGGAGGGGGTGATTAGGGGTTTTAAGGTCCTGATGAACCCCAACTACTTGAATAAGTACTTCGCGTATTATGCCTTTGCCAACACCAAGGACGTGTACTCCGAAGGGATGTTCGTTAAGTTCAACTGCCTTGAGGACTTCAACGTGTACGGATTTCAAGGGAACTCCCTCGAGGAGATTAGTAGGATAGTAAAGGGAATTGCGTCAGAATTGGGGGATCCAGTAATGGAGTACGTGCCTGCGCAAAGTCCGACCATGCTCAAGACGCATTACCTGCTTCTTCTCAAGGTCTTGATGGAAAACCCAAGGGCTGACTTAGGAGATATAGCACACAGGTTGAACTATAAGGTCTCAAAGGTGAGGAAGTTGGTCAACGAGATTACAGAGTTACGGGGCTTCGCTGTGTTGCCTGAGGTGGACTTGATCAAGGCAGACTCAATTCTATTGGCGATATTCACGAGGAGACTGGAGGAGGTCAAGAGGGTTACCGGGAAGTTCTCGATAATCTCTATCCCAGGCCAAGGCTCAGGTATAGACGTAAGTTTTGTCGGCTCAATTAGGACCGCTAAGTCTATAACTGACGTGGTCAGGGGGACGGATCCAGAGGCTCAGGTTATGTTGGTATACGACTACTGGATTAAGAGTGACGTAAGAAACTTGGAACAAGTTCGCGTGGGCTGACCCTACCTCCTTTCTGACGTGACGTCTCAGGAAACGGCTCAAGGGGAACCAGGGGTAAAGTGTGGTTTACGTTAACAGGCCATTATTTTATTACGTGTAACTTGGATAAACCTGTAAACCATAAACCCATGAGGTCCCCAAGGGAACCCTTAAGTACGAGAGTGTATTTATCTCCACTCGCTTCGGAGCGTGAATACGATTTATGGTACACAGACAATATATCCATGTGAGCAAAAAATTATCGGGTTTTCTTTAATTTTTCAAGGACAACCTGATCCACATCAGCTACGTAAATGGTTAGCTCGGCGTTACCGTTAAGCAGGAACAGTCTAGCTAAAGCCTCCGACTCCACCAGCTTAGTATTTCCCAAGTTCAGCTCCGGGGAAACCAACATACCGTTCACTACCTTTCCAACCAAGTTAAAGTTCTCTCCTCTGAGTAACAGGTAACCTGAAGCTATTTTAGGCAGTTCCCTGAGCCTCATTATCATTTCTCTCATATCCCCAGACACCCTGCTCACTTCCTTAAGTTCGAAGTCGATCTTAGGACCTATCCCGTCCAAATAGAAGAAGAAGTGTTGTTTTATAAAGTGCTCAGCCATATTTCCGTACCACTTAGCCTTCTTGTTATATCCTCTAGAGAACACTGAAAAGAAACCGCTCTCGTAATCTAACCTAACTGACGCGTTCACAGACACGCCTTCGCTAACCTCCTTCACCACAAAGTCGAACTCCCCTCTCATCTTCCCATCGTCGCTCTGCCCTACGTAACTCACACTGTTGGGCAATATCTTAGGACCGTCCAAATAACCGTCAACAGTATGTAGGTCTCCGTCAGGATCTTGGAAAAGTAGGGCGGCCTTGAACTTATTGGTAGGTTTTATTGCAGATCCTTGAGGGACGTAATCTCCCTTGCCCTCATCAAAGACCTTGTATAAAGCTATGTGCCCTGACATTCCTGCGAATATGTATGGATCAGAAAGCGCAGAGAATATCGCCGACTTACTTGTCTTGAAAATCCTCTCCTCTTGGTGCTGTTCTATCAAACCTTATCAATAGGTATAATTTGTAAGAATTTATATTCTTTTCTTAAAATCAGTTTATCGAAGATTTACCCCAAATCTTCTATATTGTCATTAATAATAGTTACAAACTGTTTAGTTACTAAGGTTTGATATTTATCAAGTTTCTTCTACTATTCGTATCCAAGATTAGGACCAAAAGTATTTAATGGTAAAAACTAAATAGTGTATAGATCTAGCTGGATAAGTTTAAAATTTAATCCTAAAGTTCCCGATGGGCTGACAGAAGATCGCGTCTTTCGAAAGCACTGCTAGGTCTTTGGGTTCCCATAGAGGAGCTCTACCGTTCTATTTCCTGACCAATCACTATGGAGACCCCTACCCGCTTTCTTTAAAAAGAGATACGGTTCACCCTCATTCTAGACTTAGAGTTGGCTGTGTCCCGTTTAACTGAACCATTCGGGTGACAGTTAAAGAACAAGTACTTAATCAGGAGACGTTAAATAAATTTAAATTTTGAAAATCTTCAACGAAACTGTGAAGGTTCTAAAGTTCATAGTCCCCTACGTGATTATAGGCACATTTCAGTATCACTTTGCTAAGGACGCTATGAGCTACGCTTCTCCCATTTCATTTAACTTGGTGAGATATCTAATCTCTACGTCAATCTTCGTGTTATTGGCGAGGAAGATAGTAGTGAGCAAAGACATACTCCTACTCTCCATCTTCACAGTGACCAGCTCCGTTCTTTGGGCTTTGGGTTTGGAGTTCGTCTCTCCATCTGAATCTGCTGTGTTGAGTTATACCATGCCCCTCTTCTCAATACCCTTAGCCATGTTAGTCATCTCTGAGAGGCCCACATTGTTGGAGGTAGCCGGAGTACTGATAGGGTTTGCTGGAGTGACGTTATATGGGTTTGCATTATTGCACCACTTTAGCTTGTTCGGTGGAGCATTAACCGTCCTTAATGCCGTATTTTGGGCACTTTTCTCGATCTATTATAGGAAGCTTAAGGACCTAGACCCCGTCTTAGTGAACGCCAGTCAGTTCGCCCTAGGGTCAGTCATACTTTTGGCCCTGTTACCCTTGAATCCAAGGATTAGCTTGAACTCCTCTCTACTTGAGGACCTAGGTTATACTTCAATCCTGGGAGGAGCCTTGAGCTTCCTGCTCTGGAACATGATGGTTAAACTGGAGAAGGTGAGTAGGATAACTGTCCTCAGCTTCTCCGTTCCAATGCTCGCTACCTTAGTAGACGCACTGAGCGGAGACCCAGTTTATCCTTTCCAGGTAGTCGGGATCTTGGTGATGTTATTAGGTATACTAATCTCCAGATTCAGGGACATTTTTAAGGGTACAATGGGAGTTAGAGGGTGACAAGGGAAGGACAAGCCTCGACCTTTAGGGCGGGGAGGAGGTCAGCTAGGTATGTTAACTCACGTTATTTTCTCATTTATTCCTAACGATCGGAATGTCTTTGCATATGGCTCTCCCTTAGCCTACTTTAATCTATATATATTATAGAGTTTCTATACAGAAACCAATTAATATCCCAATGGTATTTCCAGACATGAAAAGTTTCCTATTGATCACATTACCGGTCTTGTTACTTGAGGGGATTGCTCTTCACGAGATTGACCTTACTACGCTAATATCGCAGTTGTTGCTGCTGTTGGTCGCGTTGTCACTTAAAAGAGCGAGAATATTCATAAGTTCCGTGACCATGGTCTTACCCTTGGTCCTAGGCTGCTCCATGGCGGAGATAGGTATATCCCTTGAGGTTTCCCTTGCAATTTTATCTCTCAACTTTCCATAGGACTAACGACCTCCCCCTTTGAGTAGGGGAGGGGATCAGATAAGTTCCGCCATTATGGGTTTCACTCTCTCAACAAGGGTCTCGAACTGCTCTACAGGGTCCATCTTAACCATGTAGACCTTCCTGCCGTCCCTGAGCCTTATGTCAATCCATCCCCTCTCTCCCATATTCCGATAGAGTTCAAGGGTACCTTCTTCCTCTGAGCCTCTCTTCCTCGTCTTCATCTTAGGGAAGACTAGGAGGGTCGCTTTGGAGTTGAACTCGTATGTGTAAGCCATGGCTTTGAACCTCCCCTCGGTGATGTAACCTGGGCTATCAGAGTACTTGCACTCTACTAGTACCAAGTCTGAGCGATCGTAAAATATGGAGATGTCCGGTCTTCCCATAACTTTCCTGTTGAAGTCCTCACTGAGGTCGTCCACCCTCTCTATTAGGTCAGTCTTGGTCGCAGGGACGTTGAATAAAATTACAAGTCCCCTCTGGTCCACGTCAACTACCCCCTCCTTGCCCCTAACCGAGAGACCCATTCTCTCCAACGCGGTGACGATGACCATATACACGAAGAGCTCGTACAGCTTGCTAAGGACTAACTTGACATTGACTTTCCTCCCTGGGGACCTGACCCCAGCCGTTGCCCTCTTGGCTATGGTATAAGCTAGGAAGGAGTCCTTAAGCCACTGAGGCGATGAGTTCTCCACCCACCCAGGGGAAGGTGATGGAAGGAACCTCAAGTTTTGTCTGAGCTTTTTCATCTCCCTCTTCATCTCCTTGAAGAAAGGAAAAGGGGCATGTCTTGATTCCTCTACCCTCTCCTCAGAGAGCTTAAGAGTCCTCCTCGCTATCCAAGACAGTGTGGAGAGCTCATCCGTCCTGATGTTAGGTAATAGGGAGTAGTAATAGAAGGGGTAAAATGGAATTGTCCTCCCCACGTCAAGGACCCCTGAGGTGTCCTCACCCAGTTCAGGTACGAATTCCCTTTTTACCCACATGTCTCTCAGGGCTGTCTTTATGGACTGGTTTATCGTCTTAGTAGCTGAATAGGAGAGGTAGGACGACAGAGTCCCCTGAGCGTTTTCAAGGTTAACCTTCTCCACCTCGTCAAGGAGGGATTTCAACTTGGATATTGTGTTAGCCCTCCTATATTGGAGGTAGTAGCGTGAAGTCTTAAGTATCAGGGCTCGGTCCCTGTCGCTTAGCTTAAGGGCCTTCAACATATAAAGTTAGAAAATCCAGTAAAAAACCTTTTTATCCGTGGGCGAAATCCAGTTCCTCCTGTTATTGGGCCCTCTCTTTCTAGGTTCCCCCTGAGGGATCAGCTGGGTGTCCAGGGAAAGCCACTGTAAATGGCGAGGGGTTCAGTCTTTACCGAGATCCCTCTAGGACTGGAACCCAGCCTGACGGAATGGTTACAACCATGGCCCTTTAGGAGGTCAGTTCCATGGCGTTCAGCTCCGCACTCCAGGGGATTTGCCTCTCCTTGATAGCTCGCTTATTTTCTTGTGTACAGTGCGATCTACAGTCCCTAAGTAAATCTTTATGAGTTCATCTATATCTCCTTCCTTCGCAGTCCCTAAGGCCAACTGGTTCAAGACCTTGGAGACTGTAGCCGTGGACAGACAGAACCTTTTCCCTAGCCTTTCCCTAATGGACGAAACAGTCTCCTTGAGCACCTTGATGGTACCATCGGGTAGTTGAGTTCCATTCATCTTCATCCTCTGGACTAGGAAGTCTACATCTCCGTCCCCCTTTGGACAGTCCAGGAAAAAGGTGGAGAACCTCCTGGTCAAGGCGTCCCCTATTTGGTACAGGTTTCTAACGTCTTTCAAGTTCATTGTAGCAATTATCCTCATCCTACTAAGACGTCTCTCCTGACTATCCCTCTCCAAGGCGTTCAGGAGTTCCTTGAGCTCCCCCTGAACTGACGAGTAGGACCTGATCTCCTCAATTAGTGATTGGGGCACCCTCCACTTCATCGGGTCTGCAGAGGAGAACATCGTGAAGAACTCCCCAAAGGCTTTGTCTATGTCCGCCCTATTTATCTCCTCCAGTACAACAGGGAATAGGGAGTCAGAGGTCTTAAGATATGCGCGCATTAGTATACCCATCTTCCAGACAACGTTCCCGTTCCTTATGCTCTCTCCTCCAATGAGATCCCTCCTGGTCCAGAGGGCGTTGGCTGTAGCTTTTTCGTTATCGTCGCACAGGGAGTCGGCGAGTATGGTAGCTATCTCGGTCTTCCCTACCCCAGGTGGACCCACAAGGAGGATGTTCCCAGTCCTTAGCGAGCTTAGTATGAGGTTTAATGTCTTGGGTTCTGGCAAGTATACTTCCTCCTTGATCCTTCCTTCAGCCAGCTTCAGAGCCTCATCTAAGGGCCTACAGGTGGCCCTCCGCAGGGAGATCTTACCTTGGGATCCATGCCACATGTTTATCTGCTCGTAAAACTCTAGCGTCTCCTTTACTTCCCCGTCGAACTTCTTCTGGAGGAACGTTTTAGCCCCCTCCAGGTACTCTTGGTTCTCGTAACAGTTATTTGCCTGTTGTGGATCAACCCCAGGTATGTCCTCGCCTTGGACACCTTCTAAAACGTTCGGTGGATCTCCTCCTTCCTTAGCCCACTTCAATATCTCCTCTTTACGTTCTTCTATCCTCTTTCTGAGGGAGTTGGACAGCCAGATAACCTTGAGCCTAAACCTTAGGATCCAATACCTCTGGTCTTCCTTCCAGAACTTAAAGTTCCTAGTGGCATCGATGTCCAGGTCAGTTACAACTCCAGCCCCAACGTACTTGACACCTGGTGCGTAGAGGAAACCTATTAGGACTTTGTTAGGTTGAGGTCTCATCTCCACCTTTGAATCAGACACTGCAAGGTAGGACTCAAAGTACCTCCTAAAAAGGGCGGGGAACGGGTAACCTACAGGTTCCTCCTTAAGTCTTATCGACCCTCTATTGTCCCCCCAGAGGGTGTAACCAGTTTCTCCTACTATCGAGTATAGGATGGCGCCGTTGAGGTGGAAAGGGGACTCAAGGCTGCCCCTAAAGACGCAGGGGTACATCATATTTCCCTCAACGTACTTTCTTATCGCCTCAGGCTCCTCTAAGAACTTAAAGGAATCCCGAAGATAAAGCCAATTTGAGTACATGGTGAGATTTTTAACCAATTACTAATAAATCTTTATGGGTTGGAGAGAGGTACGCTAGTCAAGCAGGAATGGTCTTTCCTAAAAGTTAAGGCTACTTCCCTCTGGGTGCTATTGTCATAGTTCGGGACAGTGTAAGTCCCCGCTCCATGGGTTTTTAGTACATGTTATGGACCGTTAACTCTTGAGCGTCACGGGAGCAGGAAAGTCCTGGAGGGTCTATCAGGTCTGATGTACAGCGTTTAACGGGAGATACTCATGGTTCCGTTTCCCCGGACCACGACAAATCTTCGGAGGAGTCCCTGTTCTTCAAACCTGGGCTTATACACATGATCATAAAGGGTAACGGCGTGCTAATCATTATACCGGACGAAATTGCGAGCAAGGTCTTGAAAGAGGTGCCGCTTGAAGCAGGTAGATTTAACCAGGAGAGTAACGACAATGAAGAGGGCAGCACAACTGTGAAGGACTGACGACGAAGGGGGCATGGACTTAAGCTTGAGTACCTAGCTAGGAGGGAACCCTTTCCGCGCATCCGCTTTCCAGTCCCTACCAAGTGTAAGGGGATCGCATCCTTTCAGTCCTAGAAACTTAACGAAAGGATTTATTCTAGAAGACGAAATAAAGTTAATGAGGGCTTTTCTGGGCTTCCTCTCAGCTTTCGTCCTTCTGCTAACCTTTAGTGTCCTGTCCAGGAGCGCCACATTGGCTTCAGAGTCCATCCACGCGTTCTTTGACCTCATAGTGGTATACCTGACCATAAGTGCCTCCAAGAGGTTGAACAGGAGGGACTCCCTCTACACTTACGGTATGCATAGACTGGAAGTCCTATACTCCCTCCTCAACGTATTGGTCGTAGTCGTGGGTGTAGTGGTAGGTGCTTTTACATCAGTGATATTCCTACTCCTGAACGTGGAGGATAACCCTGAGCTCCTCATCATCTCTTCCCTACTTGCCTTTCTTCTCTCGCTCTTCGCTTCTACAGAAGAGGTGAAGGGGGAACTTGAGAGGGGAGTCAGGGTGCACGCACTTCTGGACTCCGCAGTATACCTAGGAGGATCTCTCGTGGGTATTGCTGTTGCCTTAACTCATGTCTTCCAGCTGGATCCACTGTCGTCACTATTAATGCTGGCGATTGTTGCGTTATTGAGTGAGCCCAACTTAAGGGAGAGCGTTTACACGCTTATGGAGAGGTCACCGGTCAATGTAGGGGAAGTCGAATCCTCACTCCAGCCGGTCCTAGGAAACGTCCACCACGTCCACGTATGGAGCATTTGCCCCCACATGAGGGTGGCGACTTTGCACGCTGAGGATAACCCTGAAATCACGTTGGAGGAGATGGATAGGAAGAGGGAGGAGGCTGAGAGAGTGCTCAGGGAGAAGTTCTCAATAACGCACGTCACCATCCAGTTTGAGACCAAGAGAAGGGAGTCTGACTCGTGAAAAGCTATAACGACCCACCAGAGATGGACCTCCTTCAGGTCCGTGATGGCTGGGGGGTACTGTCAACTAGTTCACTCGCAGCCCTCTCCCAAGGCCTTTATGCTCATGTCCTCTGGCAGGTCTATGATGCAGAAGAACTCCAGTTTAGACTCACCGTTCACTATCGCATGCTTCACATCTGAGTCTATGAATATGAAGTCCCCTTCCTTAAGCACCCTCGACTGATCCCCCACGCACACCTTACACTCCCCCTTTGTGATGACCACGGTCTCCTGGTACTTGTGCACATGCATTGGGATCACCCCCTTAGGTTCCAGGGTGAACTTCCTGACAGCGTAGTTTGCCCCGTGGTCCTTTGTCACCAACCACTGTATGTACGCTCCCCTAGACCCGTTAATCTGGACCTCCTTCTTCTCGACTTTAGACACGTTAGATATGTAATAATCCATGTTAGATATGAGGAAGTTTAACATAAAAACTTGACCTTTGAAACCTAGGTTAGACTGGGATCCACTCCGCGGAGACCTTACTTCTAACTCCCCTTTCATCGAGGCCTCGGATAGAGTTGTATCCATACAGCCATATCTTACTTCCCCTTCGGCAACTCGGGGAAAAAGGGCTCTCCGTAGTAGGTTGCCCTCCCTTCCTTTAGCTCCACCTTGATGAGCCTGCACATGCTACAGGGGGTCTTCGAGTCTGGAGGGATAACCATCTCCCCCGTCACTAGGCTAAACACCGCCCTATGGAAAGGACACTCTATCTTGTCGTCAAAGATCTTATGTCCGTCAGCTAAGATAGGCCTTTTCTTGTGTGGACATCCTGCCAGCCACATATATTCAATTCCTCCCTTCCTGTATACCATCACAGGGTAACCGTCAACTTCGAGGACTCCCAGGGACATGGGTCAAGTTATGGGGAGGGCGTAAAAAGGTTGTCGTCGGTTTTGTCATGTGTTGTCTAACTCGGTCTTGCATCCACTTATATCCCCTCTGCGGATATGAGGACAGCCTCCGCTCCGAAAATATAAAGTAAGAAACCGATTCATAGACATGGAATACGAAAAAGCCACAGTTGATGAAGTCCTTAGACAGTTGTCCACCCAGAAGTCAGGGCTCTCGGAGGAAGAGGCCACAAGGAGACTCCAGCAGTACGGCCTCAACGAGATAAGAGAAAGGAAGGAGAGTCCAGTCCTCAAGTTCCTGAGGAAGTTTTGGGCTCCAGTCCCCTGGATGCTGGAGGTTGCTGTAGTGCTCACTTTCGTCCTAGGTAAGTACCTGGACATGTACATCATAGCTTTCCTACTGGTTTTCAACTCCGTGGTCGGGTTCATCCAGGAGAACAGGGCAGAAAACGCTGTGGAGATGCTCAAGAGCAGGCTCAACGTGCAGTCCAGGGTTCTGAGGGACGGTAAATGGAAGCTTATTCCAGCTAAATTCCTAGTTCCAGGGGACGTGGTTCACGTTAGGATGGGTGACATCGTACCTGCAGACATCAAGTTGTTTGAGGGGGAACTATCTGTTGACCAGTCAGCTTTAACCGGGGAGTCAATGCCAGTTGAAAGGGGGGTGGGTTCCGTTTTGTATTCCGGTTCAGTGATAAGAAGGGGAGAAGCCACGGGGATTGTGGTACTCACAGGAGGGAGGACGTATTACGGAAAGACCACTGAACTGGTGAGCGCAGCGCGGGCGGAGTCCCACCTAGAGAAGTTAATACTTAACATCGTGAAATATCTCGTGGTGGTAGACGTTGCCCTAGTCGTTGCCCTAGGACTGTTCTCAGTAGCATCAAAAGTAAGCCTCTCCGACGTGCTCCCCTTTGCCTTGATTGTCCTAATTGCCTCTGTGCCTGCCGCATTACCTGCGACCTTTACAATAGCCATGGCACTCGAGACCCTTGAGCTATCCAAAAGGGGAGTCCTGGTAACTCGGCTAACGGCAGTCGAGGACGCGGCCTCCATGGACGTCCTCAACCTAGATAAGACTGGGACTATTACGGAGAACAGGATGAGGGTTGGGGACCCAGTCCCCCTAAACGGATTCCAGAAGGACGACGTAGTCAGGTACGCTTACATGGCGTCTGACGAGGCCAGCCAAGATCCCATAGACAACGCCGTGATCTCCTGCTTGAGTGAGAGAGGGATATCCATGGAGGGGTTTGAGAGGCTGAACTTCAAGCCCTTCGATCCATCCACCAAGAGGACTGAGGCTCAGGTCAGACACCAAGGTAGGATCCTTAGGGTACTCAAGGGGGCCCCTCAAGTTATAGCCTCCATAGCTCAGGTGGACGACCTGGAAAGCTACAACAAGACTCTGGAGGACCTCTCCTCAAGGGGGTTTCGGACGATATCGGTAGCAGTGGGCGAGGAGAAGTTGAGGGTAGTCGGGATCTTACCACTCTACGACAGACCCAGACCTGACAGCAGGGCGTTCGTTGAGGAGATAAAGTCCCTGGGAGTTAAACCAAAGATGGTCACAGGGGACAACAGGTTGATAGCAAAGGAGATCGCGAGGGAAGTCAACATAGGCCAAGTTATTTGCGACATTAGGGAGGTCAAGGAGAAGGGAGGAAGCAGGATAGAGGAATGCGATGTCTTCTCAGAGGTTTACCCTGAGGATAAGTACTTCATCGTCAAGAGTCTACAGGAGGCTGGACATTACGTGGGTATGACAGGGGACGGAGTCAATGACGCCCCTGCGCTCAAGCAGGCCGAGGTAGGGATAGCTGTAGCAAACGCGACTGACGTAGCTAAGGCTTCAGCTAGCATGGTCCTCACCCATGAGGGTCTCATAGACGTGGTGGAGGCAATAAAGAGTGGGAGGAGGATCTACCAAAGGATGTTGACCTACACCATGAATAAAGTCATAAAGACGCTCCAAGTTGTGCTCTTTCTGACCATCTCCTTCTTCGCGGTGAGGTTCTTTGTGACGACGCCCTTCGATATAGTCCTCCTCCTCTTCCTGAATGATTTCGTGACCATGTCAATAGCCACTGATAACGTGAGGTATTCCAAGAGCCCGGAGAGATGGAACGTGCGGAAGCTCGTCACAGCGTCACTTGTCCTCGCCTCCCTGATCCTGATCGAGTCGTTCCTAGTGCTCTGGATAGGCTTAAGACAGGGGTTAAGCCAGGGTGAGATACACACCCTCGTCTTCGACATGTTAGTCATGAGCGGGCAGTTCACAGTATACGTGGTCAGGGAGAGGAGACATATGTGGTCTTCCCTTCCAAGCAAGTTCCTCCTCTTGGCCAGTGGGTTAGACCTACTTTTCGTCATTTTAATTTCCTGGTTTGGGATACTGGTTACTCCATTGCCTCCCCTTTACATAGTTGAGGTGCTACTGATTACGTTGGTCTTCTCATTGGTGGTAGACGTCATAAAAAACGTAACGTTTAAGGCAGTGAAGATTTAGTTGGTTAAAGTCCACGTCGTGGCTGGCCTAGACTTAATGAAGCAAGGCTCTCTGTCCAGAGTTTCTGTGTCACTCTTTTGAGAAACGTCGGGTACAGACCTTGTTCTCCCTTCCTGAGATTCCCCTTGTTTGTCTAACCCTGTTAAACTCTTCCTTGAGATGAATTCCAAGGGTGTCAGTCTTGAAAAACTTCCCTATTACCCGAGACCTATAGCGGTAGATTTGGGCACTCGGTGTATTGAACTACAACGCCACATGTTAGGGACAGAGTTATTCTCGTGGAAGTACTCTACTTAAACAAGGGTTAAAAACCTGGAAAGTTAATCAAGTTTTATCCCGTCCTCTCAATTTCTCAGTAACTCTAGGCAGGACAAGGTAGACGCAAAGGTCTCCGCACATGGTGCAAGACCCCAATGGCCTATCCTTGTACTGTGAGTAGATTTGGATTGCCCTCTCCCTGTCAAACGTGAGGGAAAACATCTTCATCCAGTTTAACGATGACCTCGCTTCGCTCATTTCCCTATCCACAGACCTCACCTTCTCACCTAGCTTTACTAAGTCCCCTACGTGGGCAGCTATCTTGAAAGCGATTAACCCCTCCTTAACCTGGTCAGGGGTCGGGAGGGATAGGTGTTCGGCCGGCGTGAGGTAACACAACATGTCAGCTCCAGCCGAGGCAGCAACGGCTCCCCCGATGGCTCCAGCGATGTGGTCGTAACCCGCTGCTATGTCTGTCGGAAGTATCCCTAAGACGTAGTAGGGTTTACCCCCAGTAAGCTCCTTCTCCAACTTCACGTCCATCTCTATCTGATCCAAGGGCATGTGGCCTGGTCCCTCAATCATCACTTGGACTCCGGATTCGTTTGCCCTTTTAGCAAGCCTAGCGTTGTTTATTAGCTCGGCCACTTGAAACTCGTCGTGGGCATCAGCTATCCCCCCTGGGCGGAGGGCATCCCCTAGGCTCAAAGTTACGTCAAACTCCTTCGCTATCTCTAGAAGGTAATCAAACTCTGAGAAGAGCGGGTTCTCCTTCTGGTTGTGTAGCGACCAGGCTGCCATGATAGTCCCGCCCCTACTCACCACACCCGCAACCCTCCTCCTCTCGGAGAGCTTCCTAGCCAGATCCAAGGTAATACCAGTGTGGACTGTAATGAAGTCAACACCGTCTTTAAGGTGTTTCCTGATCACATTGAACAGGTCGTCCTCTGAGAAGTCTATGACATACTTCTTCCTAGCGACCATTTCATAGTACACTTGATATATGGGTACAGTCCCTACTGGCATGTCGGCCCTCTCCAAGACCTGCCTCCTGACCAGGTCTATGTCACCTCCGTCAGTCAGATCCATAACTGCGTCCGCTCCATACCTATTGGCTACTTCTACCTTCCTCATCTCATCCTCTACGTTGTAGTGGTCAGTGGACGCCCCCAGGTTCACGTTCACCTTAGTGAGGAGCCCCTCCCCTAAGGCGGTGTACCTCCTTAGGGATCTCCCCTCATTCTTGAGGATCACGACTCTCCCACTCGCTACTCCGTCCCTAATTTTCTCCGGTAACGTGCCCTCAACCTCAGATATTCTTTTGATTTCCTCGGTGACTTGGCCCATCCTTGCACTCGAGATTTGAGTCATATATAACTTAGTTATATATCTAGTTATAAGGATAACGTTTCAGAGCATCTGTGTATCCTTTCGCAAAAATGCCTAGATGTCCTAGTAAGCCGAGGAACGTACGAAGATAAAACAGCCCAAGCCTCTATGAAGACTCCAAAATTTTTACTGTTAGCTTGAACTAATTACCGCTGAAGGACATTTTAAGGAGTTCGCTGAGTGGCTAGGGAAGGGGAAAAACCACCAGAGGTTTAACCTTCACTTTGACTCCACAATTACCTCTTTCTTAGGTTTTGCGCTGAACCTGTAGTTTTTCACCGTCACGGAGAGGATCAAGTTTAGGACAGCCATAAATATCCCTACAGTGAAGATTAGGTCGAAGGCTGTGGAACTAGGGAGGATCTCCACCATGTAGGTCCCGTCGAAGGGTAACACATACGCTCCTTGGTATGACGACATTATGGACGTGGTAATGACTGGGCCAACGGAGCTACCTATGTTCCTGATCAAGGTGTTCATGCCTATTCCAACACCCCTGTCCTCTGGAGGAAGGGAGACAGATATCATGTTGACAATGGGTATCATCAAGCACAGGAGCCCTACCATCCCGACCACTGTATCAACGGTTACGTCTAAGGGAGTAGACCTATTTATTATCATCATGTAGAAACCCAACATCATCACTAGGGAGCCTAACGCTAGGATCGGCTTAGGCCCTGTCCTATTTATCAACCTCCCTAGGACCGGCCCTACCACGAACATTACTAGAGTCGCTGGAGCTAAGGTCAGCCCCGCTGAGATCACGTCAAGGTCGAGCCCAAAGGGATGTGGGAGTTGGGTGTAATATATCACCCCGTAAAATAGGGCGAGGATCATTATCCCAGATATTAGACCAGCTACGTTGGCTACCATGACGTTCCTTATCTTCATCAGCTTTAACTCTATGACTGGGCTCTTAGCCCTCTGCTCGTACCAGGCAAAGAAAGCGATGAAGGCTAACCCTGGGACTAACAGCGAGAGGGAACTGGCGGATAACCATCCCCAGCTGGACTCCTGGGTTAGGTACACTAGGATTAAGGTAACTCCAGCGCTTAAGCTCCCAAGTCCTATGTAGTCAATGGTCGTCTTCTTCCTTACGCCTGTCTCAGGGACGAGCTTAAACGCCAGGATCAGGAGCAGGAGTGATATAACGAAGGCTATGTGGAAGGCGTACTGCCACCCAAGGTCCTGGTCAATATACGCACCTACCACAAGACCGAGGGCAGTCCCTATACCCATGGTCCCGCTTATTATCCCCTGGGCCGTGGCTATCATCTCTGGAGGTAGAATGTCTGTAATTATGGCCAAGGAGAGAGGGAAGGCGGCGAAGCCTAGGCCCTGTACTGCCCTAGCCCCTATGAGGAAGTAGATGTTGGGCGAAAAGCCAGCCATCACTACTGCTATGCTGTAAAAGGTCATGGATAGAAGGTAGACTCTCCTCTTTCCGAAGATGTCCCCCAACTTGCCGAAGACTGGGGAAACTACGGCCCCCACGATGGTGAAAGCCGAGGTCACCCAAGCCACTAGGGTCTCGGTGGTGCTGAAGTCTTGCTGTATCTTGGGGACTGCTGGGACGACCATAGTCTCAACGTAGTTTATGAGGAGGGACACAGAGATGAGTATTAGAAGGGTTTCCCTTGCCTTTCTGTCCATGGGGTATATAGAATGGCTACACTTAAATTATTTTCGATATATCTATTAGCTTGCTCTGCTCACGGGATCTGCTTAGGCTGGTTGTGGCCGACGCGTGGTTACTCGTCCTTGAGGTCTATTTGGATTTGTGAACCGTTCCAGGGACTGACAGTAGGAAAGGGAAAGGATTAGTTGATGACTAAATGCTGTGAGGTCCTATGACCAGTCCATAAATCTGTGGAATGTCTTATGGGGATCCTCGTCCTTCAGGACGACTGGGTCAGTTTGAGTAAGAGCTTAGCTCTCCAGTCCAGGATAAATGCTAACTAGAAAAGGGAGGATTTTGACCATGGACGTCTTCTTTACTCAAGTTTACCCATTTCCCTTAATATCCTCACAGCCTTTAAGGCACTCTTCTCTTTATCCTTTACCTCTAACATTACGTCAACACCGTCTAGTCCCTCAGCGAACTTTGCAAAGTTGTCCTCACTTAAGGTCGACGCATGTACCCCAGGCTTAGCACCCCTCTCCTGTTCGCTGTAGTCCAACATCGGCCTCTCCGTCCAGGTCAGCCTAACCTTCTCGAATGCCTCAATAAAGCTCTCACCACTATTGTTGAGGGAATGGTGGAGATTGTCCAGGACTACTGGGATCTTAATCCTCGAGCTGAGCTCAAGACAGTCTTTGACGTTAAATATCCTGTCATCGTTCTCTATCACTAACTTGGACTTGACGTTTTCGGGTAGTTGTTGGTAAGTGTGTATAAACCTGTCCAACGACTGGGCCTTCCCTCCCTTAGAGCTCCCGACGTGTATCTGTACGTGGGCGTCCCTTAATCCCATTAAGTCAAGGAGGTCTGCGTGGTACATAAGTTCCTCCAAGCTCGATCTCACCACGTCATCCCTATGGGAGTTTATGACCACGAACTGACCAGGGTGCATGGATATCCTCATTGAATGCTCCCTCACGAAATCACCTATTTCCCCTAGGACGTGCTGAAGTTCTCTCCTCCAGTCCAGGTTTAACTTGGGATGGGACGCGAAGGGTACAGTGTTGGAGCTGATCCGGAAAAAGGTTATTCCATGTTCAAGGTTCCATGCCAGTATCTTCCTTAGACACTCAAGGTTGGACAAGGAAACCTTAAGGACTTTATCTGGAAGGAGGGAGCTTAACCTCAAGGTCTTGTCAGCGTCGCAACCTATGGAGTAGTTAGTCGAGACGTATCCTACTTTCACGATGGTGTTGCTCCGGATGTGATAAAAAGTGTTTGTAAGGAAACCTTTACCTTCAGGGTACTCTGAAATTCTACCAGACCCTTCAAGTCCATAGGGGTTCCTCCGAAGCCTGTGACCGAACTATCGACCTTGGGGCATATCTCCCTTCGAGAGAGGTAGATGTCTCCATTCTTTCACATGCCCTATTCTCCTCATTTAATAGAGTAATACAGTCCTTGCGTTCTTTGACACCAACCTGCAAATAACGTCCTTCACTTCACTGCAGTTACCTTTACCTGCCATCTCCACTAGGTTCTCCTTAGAAGTAAGACCCTTTATTTCCTCTGATATCCTATTGTACTCACCTTGAGGGATTATTGTGGTCAATACGTGGGCACCCCTCTCCCTCGCTGAGAGCGCAGCGGCTACGCCCATGGCTTTCCTTCCCCCAGTAAAATCAACGTAATCTCCAACGGATATCCTGGATAAGACGCCACTCTTAAACACCTTGAAGTCCTGCGTACTGTTGATATCCTGGATAGGTATGGGAATGTCAGCCAGGTTAACTCCCTCCCCTTTACAGCACGCAAAGATGGCTTTAACCAGCTTCCACGCGAACTCTACTGACTTATCTGTGGTTCTTATTACGTACACTTCGGTTATGTCAGCGGGCACCGCATTTTCTCCTTCGTAGTTTCCAGACGTTAAATTCACGTATGTCTCAAACACACCTCCTGGAGAGGTCCCCAGGGTAGCTATCAGTTTTGCCATAGGTAAAGGGGCCATATCAGGTTTTTAAGGATTTCTGACCCATAGACTCGAAGTAATACCACTCCAGAATATTATAACAAAAGTTTATAACCTTGGAAAATAAATTAATTATTGCTATGTGCTACGAAAAGGTAAGAATAGCAGAAGAGAGGAAGATACAGAGCAGGAGGAAGGAGTCCAAGGTGGCTGTGAAGGCAATCTGACTTTTTACAAAGTTATGTCTCTTTTTTCCTACGAATTAGCTTTAATAAGAATAAACCCTTTTATATACAATGAAAAGGAACTACGTTCTGGCAGGTCTGTACATCCTTCTAGCCGGGGTCGTTCTCTTCGCAGCGGGCAACCTTGGGTCCTCCCTGGGCACCATCACCGGGAACGGGGTGATCCCATCAGGTGGAGTGACGACATTAAGCTTTAACTTTCCTCAAGCGGCTATCCTTTACACCGACAAGACTAGCGTCCCAGTTGATATTTCCGTGAAGGGCGGCTCGGTCCTGACTAGCCTCGTGTTTCAAGGGAGATTTATACTCCTAGTGAGTGGTAGGGATGAAGAGTTGGTCATAGTCAATAACAACACCTTCCCTGTGGACCTAACGTTAGAGGTGGCTGACACATCTCAGACCGTCCTTTACGGGGTCTTTTCCCTGTTAGGGACAGCCCTGATGATAATTGGAGGTGTCCTAGCTGTGTTAGGGATAATCAGGAAACCCGACCCAGTCTAGAGGTTTCGATGGGTTGGTTAAGTGAAGATGACCCGTCCGTCACCTATACGTGCGTCTAGCTCAGGGTTAAAGGGGGCCTCTTCGATCTAGGGTCTACGCATTCCCTAGTGTTTTAACCCAATCTAAGAAGTTACGCCGAGATACGGTACAGATAAGTACGGTAATAAAAGGTATGGGATAACTATTCCCTCCAAGTTGAGGGGCTGAGAAGTTATACGGGAAGTAGGTGGTAAAAAGAACAGCAAACCTCTTAGGGCTCTGAGGATGTGAGTTACCCAATGTCTAAAAGATGAACAACTTTCCCTTTGTTTAACCCTAGATGCACTCTTTATAGCGTTTAAGAAATGGCATCTTAGATTAACAAGTTTTTAAAAATTAGTCTAAAAATTTATTTTAAGTAAATGAGATTCCCTAAATCAGTGAAACTATGTTTCTAACTCCAAAGGAGCAGGAAAAACTGCTCATATCAGTTGCTGCGGATGTGGCTAGGAGGAGAAGGGAGAAGGGACTTAAGTTAAATTACCCTGAGACAGTGGCCATAATTACGGACTTCATTATCGAAAGCGCCAGGGAGGGTAAGCCAATTTCAAGAATAGTGAAAGAGGCTCAGGAACTGCTCACTGCGGATGACGTTATGGAGATGGTTCCCTCCATGCTAGATGTGGTCCAAGTTGAGGCGACCTTTCCAGACGGGACAAAGCTAGTCACTGTTAGGAACCCAATAAAGGCTGAGCGCGTTAATCATGTCAAGGTCCAGGAGGGATGGGTAGAGGTTCCGGAGGAGATCGAGATAGAGGTCACCAATACAGGAGACAGGCCAATCCAGGTAGGGTCTCACTACCATTTCTTTGAGGTCAATAGGGCGCTTAAGTTCGACAGAGAGAAGGCGTTCGGGATGCGGCTTTCGATACCCTCAGGAACGTCCGTCAGATTTGAGCCTGGGCAGACAAGGACTGTGAAGCTCAGAAGCATGGGTGGTTTAAGGAGAGTTACGGGACTTAACGGGTTGACTGAGGGCTCCCTAAACGTTGGTAAGGACGAGGCTATGAGAAGAGCTAAGGAGGAGAAATTTATATGAAAATTGAAAGAGAACGTTACGTGGAGCTTTACGGTCCCACAGAGGGAGATTCGGTTAGGTTGGGTGATACCGACCTTTGGTTGACTGTGGAGAGGGACATGATAGCTAAAGGCGAGGAACTGGTATTCGGTGCAGGAAAGACAGCTAGGGACGGGCTCGGACTCCTGCCCAACTCCAGAGAGGAGAACGTCATGGACTTAATTATAACAAACGCTGTAGTGTTCGATCCAGTTTTAGGAGTGGTTAAGGCTGATATAGGGATTAAGGACGGGGTAATCGTGAGTATTGGACATGGGGGAAATCCCTTCACCATGGATGGGGTAGACTTCGTTCTTGGCTCCTCCACTGAGGTAGTTTCGGCTGAGGGATTGATAGCCACTCCAGGATTCGTGGACACACATATCCACTGGATATCCCCACAGCAAGTAATGGACGCATTATCGGCAGGTTTCACCACCTTGATAGGAGGGGGGACAGGTCCGGCAGAGGGAACAAAGGCTACCACAGTCACCCCAGGGTCATGGAACCTTAGAATGATGTTTAGGGCTTTAGACCTCTACCCAATTAACTATGGTTTAACAGCAAAAGGATCTTCCTCCTCATTGGCGATGGAGCAGGTATTGGATCAGGGAGCGTGCGGTTTCAAGATCCACGAGGACTGGGGAGCCATGCCTAGAGTAGTGGACGAGACCTTGACCTTAGCGGACCTCCGTGACGTGCAGGTTACTATACACACTGATACCTCAAACGAGAGCGGTTTCTTTGAGGACACGTTAAGGGCCATAGACGGGAGAACCATACACGCTTATCACGTGGAAGGAGCTGGAGGCGGACATGCTCCCGATATCATAAGAATTGCTGGTGAACCCAACGTTTTACCGTCATCCACCAACCCAACAAAGCCATATACAGTTCACACGTATGAGGAGCACTTGGATATGCTTATGGCGGTGCACCATCTCAACCCCAAGGTGCCTGAGGACGTGTCCTACGCTGAGTCCAGGATAAGGGAGGAGACCATGGCCGCAGAGGATTACCTACACGACATAGGGGCTATCAGTATGATGTCCTCAGATTCCCAAGCCATGGGGAGAGTTGGTGAGACTGGGATTAGAACCTTTCAATTGGCCCATAAGATGAAGTCCCTAAACCTAGTCCCCATGGGAGACAACGAGAGGGCACTGCGCTACCTAGCTAAGATAACTATAAACCCTGCCATAACCCATGGAATATCGGATTACGTAGGTTCCCTTACTCCAGGTTTGCTAGCTGACGTAGTGCTCTGGGACCCTAGGTTCTTCCCAGCTAAGCCCTACATGGTAATAAAAGGCGGTGCGGTAGCCTGGGCATTGATGGGGGACACAAATGCATCCATAGCCTACGCACAGCCAGTAGTCTACAAACCAATGTTTGGATACGCCGATCGTTCCCTGTCTCTTCTATTTTCTTCCCTGGACGGTGTTGAAAGGGCGGAGAAGGAGGTAAAGAGAAAGGTGGTTCCGGTTAAGAACACTAGGGGTTTGGGTAAGTCAAATATGAGAAGAAACGATTCCCTACCAAAGATCGAGGTAGATCCTGATAAATATGAGGTCAAGGTCAACGGAGTAGTTCCAAGAGTACCCCCTTCAGAGAGGCTACCTTTGACTAACCTATTCTTCATGTTCTGAGGCGGTGCCGATGGAGAACGTAAAAAGACTAGATGTAGCTCCAGTAGGGGCACAAGTCAAAGATCTCGAGGTGGATAGGATCTCCCTAAGCAAGGGAAGGGTGAGGATTAGGTGCGAGGACGGTGAACACGTCCTAAACCTCCGTGGGTTAAGGGACGGGGACTACTTCATGTGGAGGAACTCAGTTTATCGGTTAATGCAAAGTAAAGAGAGAGTCCTTAAGTTCACATTAAAGGACTCTTGGGAGGCCTTCAAGTTAGGATTCGCCATCGGAAACTTACATCAAAGAGTCATGGTTCAGGACAACTTCGTTTACCTTTCCATAGAAGAGAACAAGGTCCTGCAGGAAGCCTTCTCGGACTTTAAACCTGAAGTTGTGGAGACTAAGTTCTTCCCAAACCTGGAAATACCAATAAGGGGGGAGGTAATAGACTTTGTGGATCATTAAGGCCTTTCACCTCTTCGACAGTTCCCTTCCCTTAGGTTCGTTCAACTATTCGTTTGGAATTGAGGAGGCTTACTATCAAGGGTATGACGTGAAGGGTTTCATAAGAACTGTGATCAGGAACGTCGTGGAGAGGGGAGACGTACCCTTGGCGAGGATGGCATTCAAGGATCCGGAAAGGGCCAATGAGCTGGCGATAGCCTCTAAGGTTACCAAGGAGCTCCGTGAATCTAGCCTGAACATGGGTAGGTCCCTAGCTAAGCTTGGACTGTGTAAAGATACCTTTGTAACTAGAGTTAGGGACGGGCTCAGTCAAGGCGCCTATCCTGTGGTTGTGGCTAGATGTTGTGTCTCCATGAGAATTGATGAGGAGGTGTGCTTAGCAGGGCTCTTGTACTCTGAGCTCTCTCAGATGGTGTACTCAGCGGTTAGGTTAGGAGCCATAAACTTCGTGGAGGGGCAAAACCTAATCGAGGAGACCATAAGCGACGTTAGTTTGAGCGAAGATTTTGAGCCTTTCTGTCCAGTACTTGATGTTCTCTCCATTAATCATGAGAGGAGAGAGCCCAAGGTGTTCATGTCATGATTAGGGTAGGAGTTTTGGGTCCTGTAGGCTCAGGAAAGACTAGCCTAATAGAGTTCCTCACAAGATATTACGCCAAGAAATTTAGGGTAGCAATCTTGACTAATGACGTGGTCTCCTCCTATGACGCAATGAGGATTTACGAGAACTTGGTTAGGAAGGACGGTATATTACCAAAGGATAATCTGCTGGGTATAGTCACAGGAGGATGTCCTCACACTGCAATCAGAGAAGACCCATCCCTAAACCTGAGGGCCCTGGAAACCCTAGAGGCTAGGGTCAAACCTGACTTAGTCTTCATAGAGAGTGGGGGCGACAACGTCATGTCCACCTTCAGTACTGCACTGGCTGACTACACAATATTCGTCCTTGACACCTCTGCAGGAGATAAGTACCCTGAAAAGGGAGGGCTTGGGATAAGCGAGAGCGATCTACTGGTCATAAACAAGGTAGACCTAGCACCTTACGTGAACGCCGACCTTGAAAAGATGAGGAAGGGCTCTATGAAGGTCAGAAAGGGGAAACCCACGATTTTCGTGAGCTTGAAGAGCGGTGAGGGAATTGATGACCTGCTAAAGGTATTGAATGAGGAGTTGGGGCTTGAGACATCTCCTAAGGGTTAGGGATATAGAGGGAGGGATTTTAGTGGAAAGGGAGGGATCCCTCAACGCTATCTTAATTGACAACACGGTTATATTTACAAATCCCTCGGAGGTCATGGCCAACTACGACAATTTCCATTACGAGATAGCTGTGAAGAATAAGGTCGTGACGGATCAGGCGTATAACAAGGTCCTCACCAACTCAAGGGTACATGTGGTCATAAGGGCGACCTTAGAGAACTCCAAATATCTGCCTCACCCTATCATTCTCTACAATGGTGCTGGTATTACCATTGAGGGAGAGTTCCACGTGGTTGATAAGGCTGAAATTATGGAGGTGTTCGTCCCAGGTAGGAGAGGAATGGGCGAGAACTTCGTTAGGGGAGACGTGAAGGCTGTAACCAGGATATATAGTAGAGGAAAGTTGATAGTTTACGACGTTTTCAAGGTCAAGGACGACGACTATCTCAACCCAAACGTCATGGGAAATAAATGCTTGGTATCCTTTTTCCAGGTTGAGGACAGCGAACACCAGGTGAGCAGGGAGTTAATTGATCATAGGGGCGTATTTAGGAGGTGGTCAGAAATTACAGGACTCTGGTTTTAGCATTCTTCGTTTCCAGTAGGGGAGATTTAGTGAAGCAACGTCTTGGTCATCCATAGAAATTATATTATTAAATGTGTTTAACTTAATTTAAGGAACGCTAACTCCATTATCGAGGAAGCGAAATTATGGTCGCCTGTCCCTCCTAAAGGGCGAGACGTCCTCTTTTTATAATATTTTACAAGATGAGGAAAGCCTCGCCCTTCAGGGCGGGGATGTGAAAGGTTTTTAAACACTTTTCTCTACCTCTTTATTATGGGCAGAGGGGCTAAAAAGAGTGGGAAAGAAATCAGAGCTACACTCTCTATGAGGATTTCCCCCACCGCCCCTCTGCTTTCCCTTGTCTCAAACTATGAAAAAGGTCTACGCTTCGTCCTTGAATGGTTGAGAGAGAATAAACCAAAAAAATTCTTAAAAGACACACACAAGGGGACTTACGAGACTCTAAGAGAGAAGTTTTATCTACCGTCTAAAGTCGCTCAAGACTGTTATAGGGACGCCATAGCAAAGTACAAGTCGTGGTTAAACAACCCTGAACGCGGTAGGTACCCTACTGTACGCAACGTCTCTGTCTGGTTAACGCCAGGACTGTCCTACTCCATTGATTTCGATAAAATGGTCGTGAGGATAGCTGGAGTCGGTGAGTTACTAATAGAAGGTTATCCAAGGGACTTGCCTGAGTACAAGGATTGGGAAGTAAAGGAAGCTAGGCTGGTATTAAAGGACGGTAAGGCGTACCTAAAGGTCACTCTTCTGAAGGACTGGAAGGAACCAGAAGTTAAGGACGGTGTCGCAGTCGACATCAACATGGCTGAACTCGTTGTAGGTAAAGACGATGAAAAGTACGTTAGGATAACGACCAGATTAGATGACGCCCACCATTACAAGTCACTAGCTGAGTCACTACAGAAGAAGTACGAGAAGAGGTGGAAGGAGAATAAAAGGGTCCTTAACAGGATAAGGTCGTACCACAGAAAGGCTAGGAATATCTTAGAGGACTCGGCTAGGAAAGTGGGTAAGTGGATAGTCGAAGTTGCTAACTTATTGAACGTCTCTGCCATCTTCTTAGAGGACTTAAACAACCTTATCAAGAGGGTGAAGAAGCTACCGGGACAGTTTAGGGATAAATTGTATTTGATGCAGTATCGTAGGCTCCAGTACTGGATTGAATGGCAAGCTAAGAAGCATGGGTTAAAGGTAGTGTATGTAGATCCACACTACTCCTCTACTTCATGTCCTAAGTGCGGTAGTAAGATGGAGGAAGTGGGACGTAGGTATTTTCGTTGCATAAACTGCGGTTATGAGAACGACCGTGATGTTATCGCAATTATGAATATTTATGGGAGGGGTTCTCTGAGCCTCTCGACTGTCCCTCATATGAGAGATGTAAACACGAATCGATGAGGGGAACCCTCGCCCTTTAGGGCGGGGAGGAAGTCAGTTAGGAGTTGTAATTTTTATTACTCTAATACAAGAACTGTGTTACTGAAAAGTGTTTAAAATTGGACTTTACTCCACTGTCATGGACGAAATTATTGTGACACCCTCTTTCTCTAGCTCTTTCTTTACTTTCATGTCAATGTAGTTCGCCACCAGGAAAAGTTTAACAGGTTTATTGAAGAGCTGCGGGATCAACTTCTTCCTCACCACCATCTGTTCCAGTGCTCCCTCATCTGCAAAGTTCTTTATCTCGAAAACGTAGACGTAGTCGTTGGTTTCATAGAAGTCCACTTCGAATATCCTACCCTTGTCTATTATCCCTAGGGTATCTATAATGTTACCGTGTTTAACCTTGTCTGGGTCCACCCCGTGTAGCTCTAAAGCCTCCTTATAGATCATCATGATGGTCTTCTCTAGACCCTTACCAGCCCTATTGGTAAAACTGCCGACCTCCGTCGAGAGCTTGATCATAAGCTTGTCAAGCTCTTTTACCTCACTGGTCAGCTGCTTTACTGCCTCCTGCAGTCCCTTAACCGCCTCGCTGTGCTCTTTCAGTATTTCTCCCTGTTGCTTCACTGCCTCCTGGAGTGCCTTAATCGAGTCCCCTTGTTGCTTCACTGCCTCCTGCAGTCCCTTAACCGCCTCGCTGTGCTCTTTCAGTATTTCTCCCTGTTGCTTCACTGCCTCCTGGAGTGCCTTAATCGAGTCCCCTTGTTGCTTCACTGCCTCCTGCAGTCCCTTAACCTCTCCTTGTAATTTTCTAATAGCTTCTGTATTTTCCTCTAATTTCTTAATCACAACCTCATCCTTAAGTTTATCATAAATTTTATCAGCTAATACTGAAATAAATTTTGGGTCTTCTAGTAGTTTTTTAGTTATCTCGTCGCTTTCGCTAGCCATATAACGTTTAGTCGGTAATAAGGGTTTTATACTTTTCCCTATTTAGCCCATACTCGTTTATAAATTGAAAATGAAAACCCTGCCCTTTAGGGCAGAGATGAAATAAGAGTAACCGGGGCTAAATTTCCTCACAGCCATAGTCAGCAGTTTCCGTGAGACCATTAAGTTTATACAATCTGGACTGTTGAGGACTTTATGCACCGCAAGGAAGTCTTGCCCCAGGCGTGGTGTGTATCCCGAAAGGCTGGTAAGACATATAGACACTTCAAGGTGTGCGGGTTCCCCATCGTCCAGTTGAATCTGGGTCATCCCTTGAGACGGAGAGGGTGAGAGCGAAGGATTAGCTTGATCCCCTTGAAGCCCCAGGGTTGGGGATTGATATCAAACATCATGAAATCCGACGAAACTCAATCCCCTCCTGCATTGAACCCGTAGGAGAGGCTCCATAATCTGAGGTATAGGAGAGTTAGTCGCTCCTTCTACAGATGAGAGACCAGGAGAGTAGTAGAGAGTCAATTCGAACCATATCTCATTTAACTGTGGGACTCTACCCTTCTTACGCTGTTCCTTAACTGGACGACGAGGGATTAATTCCCTGGCAGAGTCATCTCGGGCATGGAAACCCTAGAATGATTTTCCCTTTCAACGAGTTAGATTTATAAAAGGAACAGCAAACCTCGCCCTTTAGGGCAGGGAGGGGTCAGATTGCATTAGGTAAGGCCCTAGGGTAAACCATAGGTAAGGTTAGAGGCGAAATTTTTTGAGTATATCTTAGTATTTTATCAAGGAGAGGTCTGTCAATAAAAACTCAGCAACGTAACAAGGGGTTTTTCACTGAGGATGCCATGGATGAGGGAAAACTGCTTCAGCTGTGCACTGTAGACTGAGGAAAACAAGATAATAAGAGTCCTGACAGAGATGAAAATACTTAGGGTGGTCGTAGATGGGAGGTGACTTACTGGGCCAGTATCCTCCTCAGTGAATGAGGAGATTACCAGGGTGGAGGAGGAAGGAGACTTATGGAAGCCCTCTAGTTGTTGCATACATATAGGGCTATGCGCTCAGTGGCAGCAGGAAGGGGCATACGCATCAGGTTCATGAGGCATAACTTGGCTACAATAGGCTTGTAGATTTGGGAGTAGTCCGGCTACCGAGAGGCACATGCGACGCTCTCCTCAACACGTTTTTCTATCTTGTTTTATAATTCCCCCAACCTAGTTATCATATGCTCTCTGAGATAAGGAAAGAGCTCAGGGATGTCAACGTGAGGGTTCTAAACCATGAGTTTGTGAAACTAGCGGAGGAGGGGAAGCTTCCGATGGAAAGGATGGAGCTCTTCTATTCCCAACAGTGGTACATAGTCAACTACGACGTCAGGTCTTTAGCGTTGATGTTGAGTAGGGCGAGGGAGCCCGACGAGCTCGACTTCTTTTTTGGGGTAATACAGGGTGACTACCAAGGGCTTAGGATCCTAAACGTTGTAGCAAGGAAAGACGTAAAGCCTATACCCAGTGCCGTGGTCTACACTCACTACATGTCTTGGTTGGCAAACTACGCGAACCCAGGAGAACAGGTCCTAGCCTTGGTCGTTAACTTGCCCGTGTGGAGCGAAAACTGTAGGAGGTTAGCCAAGGCGTTTAAGGGCAAGTTAGACACAAAGTTCTTGGAGCTGTTCGCGGGCGTAGAGGTGGACGAGGGACTAGCCGAGAGGATCATCTCTAGGTATCAGGGGCAGTACATGGAGATAGCGAGGACAATACAGGCTTACGAACTTGCGTTCTGGGACAGTCTACTCCAAGAGAAAGAGTAGTGGGCCTGAACCAAGATATGGACTTTAGAGCCGATAGTAAGTACACTGTGTAGAACAACTAGATTTTAGGAGTTTTAGATTTTTCAGTCTGTTTCTTTCCAAGTACACTCAACGTGTATTGCCTAAGTTTGAGGAAAAGAGGCATCTAAAGAACTTAAGTTTATACAAGGATTGAAAAATAAGGGATTAACAGGTATTGGTTCCTCCACGCCCATCTCCTATTTCTCCATCTACTTAATTATATAGTCTCCTCACGTTCTTGTTGTGAAGAGGACGCAGTTCACCTCTCCTCGAAGTAACCTCCCTTCATGTACTTTACCACCGTGATGTTTAGCATCTTGCCGAGCTCCTCCGGTTTGCCCCTCTTGAGCCTGTAGACGATGAAGGGGACTACTTCCTTGTCTTTCAGGTAGTTCCTTAGGATGTCCACCTTAGTCTTAAGCTTGAACATGTCCCTCTTCCTCAATGTTGCCTTGATTTCACCCACGTATACCATGTTCCCCACCTCAATGTAGGCATCAAACTCCATGACCTCGCTGCCAACCTTCACCGTTTTTGGTCTCACGTCCTTCACCTCCGTTCCCTTAGACTGGAACCAGAGGATCAAGTCCTTCCTTATGTAGTCCTCTACGATCAGGCCAAAGGTGTTCTCTAGCCCGCCCACCCTCCTGTTAAGCCCCTCAACTGCCTTCACCAACTTTGCGACTATCCTCCTTAGCTCAGCTATTGCTTTCGTGTTCTCCTCCGTCTGCTTCGCTAGCGCCTCCACCATTTTCCTCAACTCCGTTATCGCCTTAGTGTTCTCCTCCGTCTGCTTCCTCAACTCCGTTATCGCCTTAGTGTTCTCCTCCGTCTGCTTCCTCAACTCCGTTATCGCCTTAGTGTTCTCCTCCGTCTGCTTCCTCAACTCCGTTATCGCCTTAGTGTTCTCCTCCGTCTGCTTCCTCAACTCCGTTATCGCCTTAGTGTTCTCCTCCGTCTGCTTCCTCAACTCCGTTATCGCCTTAGTGTTCTCCTCCGTCTGCTTCCTCAACTCCGTTATCGCCTTAGTGTTCTCCTCCGTCTGCTTCACCAGAACCTCCATAACTTTCCTCAACTCCGTGATTGCGTTAGTGTTCTCGGTAGTTACACTCGAGAGTGACGCAAAACCCTCAACTAGCTTCGCCGTGACTTCTCTCAGCTCACTGATTTCCCTTTTCTGTTCTTCCACCCACTGCTCGTAAGCCTTTTGTCTTTCTTTGACGTCGCCTATCAATAGTTGTAGCTCTCTAACAGCTGAGGTCAAGGAGCTTATTAGGAGGGACTCCAGCTCCTTTCTGACTATCTCTCTAACCGTATTCTCGTCAATTGCCATAACTGAAATATTGAGGGCGTAATTAAATAGGTTACTGGCAGCCGAAAGTACAGGGCTACGTTCCGTGGTCGAACCAATCCTCAGGTCTAGGTCTGACGGCGATAGGGCTCCTAAGTCCTAAAGACCCAGCATCCATAGAGGAAGGTACTTACGTGAGTAAACGTGCCATCCCTTAATTCGTGTTAACCAATAGGGCTTCCCTTGCGAGAGGATTCTCACCTCGATGGTTCAAGACGGCGGAAGGAGTTCCCCCAGGTTTTAATTGGTTTCCCTTTGGTACTTCCTCCGTTTTCATTTAGTTCTCCGGCATCTATCCAGGGACTTTTGTTCCCCTGCTTGTCCTGGTCTCAGGACTTATTCTGTCTATGCGATAGGTTAAGCCGGAAGAGGTTTCGGTTCTCCCTCTTTGTTTCTTCACCCTAATTGTCTACCTGGCGCCGTCTTGAAGACCGTTAACATGTTTTCTACAATCGAGACTACGGTCCTGATCTCCGCCCCAACCATGTTCACCTCAATCCTCTACCCAGTCTATGTGGCCAAGGCATCAAGCATGAATAGCCTCAGTGAACTATCCCTAGACCAAGTGGGACTAGTGAAGAACATTCTAACCTTCTTCTCCGCCTTGATAAGACCTAGGCGTAGAGACCTGTCTTAATTTGGGTTCATATTCTCAGAGGGGTAAGCTTAGACCAGAGATATGTCGATTTCCACACCTAGTAGATGGGTCCGGGTCACTCCACTAAAGGGGCGGAGACGAGAGAGGGAGTCCCCATGATTACCGTAAAGCCCAAGTATCGAGAGTTGATATCAAACAGAATGAAATCCGATGAAACCCAAACCCTTTATAGGAATAGGAGGAAATATAGAAGTTGCAGACGTAAGCCTCGTCCCTAGACAAGCTAATGGTAAACTAAGGATTCAAACTAGGACACGATCGCTTCAGCTACGGAGGTTTAGATACGCTTAACTATGCGACCATGTATTAGGCGCTACTGCTCCCAGAACTCACACCTTTATCACTGTACCATATGAACATGTAGCCATCGGAAGTTTAGAAATATAAACTCTTCCTCTGGGGTACAGAATATCAACCGGTAATGAGCTGGTACCCCGATACCTTACTCTCCTCAAGTAAAATAAGGGCAGCGTGCAATATCCCCCGACTGAACTCACTACCAGGGTTTATGATCACGGTTCTCCCTACCTTATCAAATCCCCTAGACTCATGAATGTGGCCATGGAGTCCTAACATGGGTTGATACCTGTGAATTACTCTCCTCACGGCACTTGATCCGACATGGGTCAGGACCACGTCCATTCCTTTAACCACAGGCTTAAGCTCACCGTTCAACATCGGTGCGTTATCCAATGAGGTTCCATAGGGAGGAGCATGAAGGTTGAATATTGCCCTCTCCACGTTCCCTAATTTTTCTACCTCCTTTACTAGGGTACTCTCAATCTGTTCCTCAGTTAGTTCCCTCGGTGTCTTCCACGGTGTGGGGTTAACGTATCCTAAGGAAATCATCTCGCTTCCCCCTAACTCTATTATGTTTCCCTCACACCTCCTCATGGTCTCCGTCTCTCCCATTACTTGGAAGAGGAACTCAGGATCGTCGTTTCCAAGGTTGACGTAGAGCGGTATCTTTTTCCCGAGCTTTTCTTCAGCTATTTCGCTCCACCTCCTTAAGGAATCCTTCATGAGCTCATCGAAGAGGGCCCTCTGTTTTCTCTTGTCAGAGGCTACTTCCTCATATTCCTTTTGGGACATCACTGAGTAATAGGTACCGGACTTCCTAAACTCCTCGATAGCCCTGTTTAAGTTATGTATTTCCTTCCCGTTCAAGAGATATGTCTCTCCCCTATGGACTATGGGTACAAGGTTCTTCCCCGCAATGTCGCCACCTATAATCAGTGCATCCACACCGTACATTTGGCCAGCGTTCAAGAATTTTCTAAAGGCTGTCTCTGACCCATGTATATCTGAGGTGAAGAGGATTTTGGTTTTCCTTCCCCCTACGCTTTCGTTGTTGTTCCTCCTTCTGAAGAGTCCCATAGCATATGAAGCTGTATATGGCTTTTAAATATTCTCTTTTTCTTTTTAAAAAATTAGCTAATATTACGTGAAGATACCAGTATAGTTTTGAAGTATTTTAATCTATTACGGTCTATAACTAAAAAGGTTATAGAAACTCTCCGTATCCCAAAACCCTAGACAATTGATAGAAGAACGGCAAATCTCGCCCTTTAGTGCTGGGAGGAGATCAGCTGAAGACATGAGGATATGACAAAATGAGGCGGAAATTTCCCTTTCAAGTATAGGGTCGGAGATCAAATCTCCATGTTAAGGTGCTAATCCTATCTCCTCTCCCTAAGCAATTGTCCAAGTATCTTTACACCTTCCTTAACCTCCTGTTCACTGGAGTAACTAAAACTCAGTCTGAAGGAGTTTCTTCCACTTTCCTCCGAGTAAAAGAAAAGCTCTCCAGGCATTACCCTAACCCCCCTCTTGGCTGACTCTGTCACAAGTGCGTTGGAGATAATTCCCTCTCCCCTACATAGGGTGAAAAACCCTCCCCTGGAGAAAGTGCACCCCACTGAGGATGGGAAAAACTCTTCAATACTTTGCATCATTAAGTCCCTCTTCCTCCTGTAGAGCGACCTAGAACTCTCAAGTAATTGCTCAATTATCCCCTTCTTCAGCATCTCCCCTACTATAAGCTGATCCAAGGTAGAAACCTGATGGTTTACCTCTCTCTTCAGCCTCCTGAACTTTTCTATCTCCTCTCCCTCGTAAGCTATGAAACCTACTCTTAGTCCAGGAGACAAGATTTTGCTGAAGCTAGAAATGTATATTACTCTCTCCTCGGAGTCCAGGGACTTCAGGGTCGATTGTGGTGGGCTATCGTAGGTAAACACCCCATAAATGTCATCCTCGACTATCTTAAAGTCGAAATCCTGCGCCAGCTCCATGAGGTACTTCTTTCTCTCTAGGCTCATGACCCACCCAGTGGGATTGTGGACGGGTATAACGTAAAAGTACTTCACTGGGTCCGCCCACATCTTCAGTGCCTTCAGTCTCCTTTCCATTATGTGAAGCATCGGTCCTTGCTCGTCCCAAGGGATGGGATACGCCCTAATTCCCCTATAACTTAAGGTAGATATGAACCCCTGGAATGTTGGCTCTTCAGAGGAGACCGTATTGGGAGAGAAGAGTTCAGAAACTAGGAATATGGCTTCCTTTGCACCATTGGTAAGGAGAACGTCATCGTATTCAGCCTTTATCCCTCTCTCCATGAGAAATTGAGCTATCCTCCCTCTCACATCTGAATCTCCTGAGGTCTCAGAATAGTCGAGGGCCTCTCTCCCTCTCCTGACGAGAATTTCGTCGACAAGCCTCCCCATATCTTCTAGGGGAACCGTCCTGGGATCAGGAGAGCCCGAAGCGAGGTTTATTGGCATATATGATTTAATAGAATTCTGTTTAAGTTCTTTTATACTCCTAGGAATGATACCTTTAAATTTTCATTACTTTTTATCGTTCCACATAGAAGAGTCAAAATGTTTCTTGGTTTATCTAGATTTCTTTTCGGGATGTGGGTAAATATGAACAATTTTCATAGCTCTAGGCTTCTCCCCTTATTTACTGATCAAACTTGAAGGATGATAAAAAGAACGTCAAACCTCGCCCTTTAGGGCAGGGAGGAGGTCAGTCGCCAAGAGAATATGTATCCTCAATAAGTTTCTTTGGGAGGGTGCTAATTAAATTATTCCTACGGTAAAGTTCAACCTCAATAACTACATGTGCAGTCCAACGTTAAGTTTAGCTTAGCTGCAACGGTACATTCCGAGCTTAGAATGAACTTCTTGCGGGTCGATTACCCCCATAGGGTCTTCTGGGGTTGAAGCGAACCTCAATGTGAAATACGTCTAAGGAAAACAACTTTACCCAGTAATTAGATCCAATGTCCTTACCTTGTATGTCTTGATAAGCCCTTTCTCCAATTGTCTCTCCAACACAAGCAAGGCACCCCTAAACACACCCTCGTAATATTGACTTCCAGGGTTAATCAGTTTAGTATCTCCAATCTTGTCAATCCCCCAGGACTCGTGGACGTGGCCGTGGAGTCCCACCAGTGGACTGAACTTCTCAATGAGCTCCCTTACCGAGGCAGAACCAACGTGCTCCCTACCCCTTTTAGTTTTGGCCATATCTAACTTCGTATTGATTGGTGGGGCATGTACGTTTAGGATAGTCTCCCTAGGGTTTACCTTCTCTAGAAGACCTTCTAGCCTCATGTAAATAGTGGATTCTGGTGACTCCCTGTAGGTGTTGAAGGGTGTGGGATTCACGTAACCTGTACTCACCAGGTTGATGTCGTCGATCTCTACGACCTTTCCTTCAGTGAGATCAATACCCCTTTCCCTTAGCCACGGATCTATCTCCAAGGGATCATCATTACCTAAATTCCAATGAACCTTTAATTGGGCATCCCTAAGCTTCTCCTCCTGAATCTTGAGCCACCTCTCAGCTTGCCACTCTATTCGTTCAAGGATGATCTTTTTCATAACCTCCCTGTTTCCAAGTTCCTCAGCCTCTCTTTGCTCTACCACAATCGGTAACTTTCCGCTAATAAGGGACTCCTCTTCGATTGTCTTCCAGTTAACCTCCTTGTTCTCAAGGAAATATTTACCGGTCTCGTTCCTCCTAAAGATAATTAGGAAGTCCTTTGAGAACATGTCCCCCCCGAATATTAAGTGGTCCACGTTGAACATTTTTGCAGCGTTAAATGCCTTCTTGAAAACTCTTTCAGATCCGTGGATATCTGAGGTAAACAGTATCTTGATTTCGTGGGGCATAATCTCAGAATTATTCAACATGTATATAAGCTTTCTGAGCATTCCCTTAAAAAAATTGAAAATATAATGGAGAATATCTGGGGGTACTGATAAATATTTATCAAAATAGGGGGTTGTTATTAAAATAGTGGATAATCGTACGGTGAAGATCAAAGCTAATTGTGCTCACGCATTTGACCTTCAAGCTAATTCTCAGCTGCGGACTCCCTCACGCCATAAATGGCGAGGCTTACCTCACTTTGTAAAAAGTGCACTTGGGACGCTAGCCCATCACTTGAAATAGTTATAACTTATCTCAGCTTTTGATCAGGGGCAGGGTCATACACCTAGGTCCGCTCCTCTCTCCTCCTTCCTTTATTATTTCGTTCCCCTTGAAGGTTATAACCTTGATCCCTGCTTCTTCCACTAAAGAGTTAGTAATCCTGTTGTGGTCGTAGGCTATTATCTTGCCCTTGTCCACAACTATGACGTTACTTGCGAGAAGCCAGTGTTCCCTCTCCTCGTCGTAGTACTCACCGTTCCCTATGTTTACCACCCTGAGGTCAGGGGTCAAGTACTCCCTTAACACTTCCTTCAGGGGTCTGGGATCCTTCTCGACTTCTCTCCCCTTGTAGATGTAAACCTTCGACCTGTCCAGGAGAGACTTATAATAGATGATCACATCCTTATCTGGAATACCCATGACCGTATCCAGATGTCCTATGCCCTTATTGGGACTTAACTCTGGGGTTTCCAGCTTTACTAGGATGGCCTCATCTATCTCACCTATTTCCCTCAATTTCGGTAGGGCATAACTCAATCCAATAGCGCTACTCCTAGTACCAAAGCCCATTAGTAGTCTTCCCTCCAATGGGAAGAAGTCCCCTCCTTCGAAGAATCCAGCCTTAACTTCCAAAACGTTCTCAGGTCTCAGGATCTTAGAGAAGACTTCCGGTTCCATCTTCCTGGACTCCCACCTCATCCTTCCCTTCACGTATGTCTTGCCAATGACCATCCCAGGATCCCTTGTGAACATAATGTTCACCAACGGCTTCAAACAGAACTCCTCGTCCTCTGGGAGTAATACTGTGCCAATACTCTTGGCCTCCGAGGCGGTAAGACCTGATATTAAAATGTCCGCTAAGGTTTCCTTGCTTAGGGACTCCAAGTCTATGGAACATTCGCTGTATTTCATGACCATATCTTCTAGGTCTTCCCTTCCAAGCTTCATGACTTCTTCCCTTAGGTTTACCACTTCAGTCCCAACCTCCTTAAGCTTACTGACGAACTTGTCGTGCTCATCCTTCAGTTCCACAGGGTCCGGAATCTCAGAGTACTGAAGTTGGTATAGGGTTTTCGGTGATAACCTACTTTTTTCTTTCCCAGGAGTAGCCACAGCTACTTTTCTGAGCGGACTGTACTCCGCTTTTACGTTTAGCATGGATTGTCACTCAGTACCTTCCCTAATATAAATTCTGATTAAGTGTTTGAATAATTACATAATTTTCTAGTCTATGAGGACCATTTATCTTAGATAATAATTATTTCTTAACGTAAAGTTCTAGATAATTATCAACGTATTTCAGGGCATTTTATAATTAGATATTCTTGATCAAATCTAGGTCTGATCCGGGTTGAAAAGGGGAGGGTCTGAGGTATCATTAAAAGGTTTTAATGTTCTAATTAGGGAAATTCCCTGCTCTTGATATGAGTGTTTATTTTCTTACTTTAAGAATTGGAAAGTTAAGATGATAATTATGATAAAACATTTATGAAACCTCCGTGCACAAACGTCCATGGCTAAAGATAAAGGTAAAACCGGAAAAAACCAGATCGGTTTTCCGTCCTCCCCTCTTTTTGCCAGGGAGTCATCAGGCCTCGTGAGGGAGATCAATTGGATAACGGCTATGTTCATTAGCATGGGTTTCATAGCGTTCTACGTCTTACCAATATCCTACCTGTCTGGACTCTCCATATCCCCAAACGGGTTGGTTGTCATAGGGGCTCTGCTCAGCTGGATAGTTTTGCTCCCCCACGGTTACCTCTGGACTAAGATAAGCGAGAAGTATCAGAGGACAGCCGCCGATTACGTCTTCGCTAGCAGAGTCCTCCACCCTGCAGTTGGGGTTGGAACGGGTCTTGTATTTGGTATATCTCAGATGATATTTGACGCTGCCATCGTGTACGATGGAGTAGGGCAGTTACAGACCGGATTCGCTGGAATGGCAGTGAACTTCGGAGGCGTGTTCTCGTCATTAGCCTCGTTCTTATCTGATCCCATCTCTGTTCTAACCATAGGGGCCTTGACTTTTACCGTTGTCATATTGATAAATATCTTTCTTCCCAAGTACACCAATCAGATAATGGGAGGAATTACTGTAGTCGCCTTACTAACGTTTGTTATCACGGGAGTTCTTATGCACTTTGTTACTCCCTCCTCCATCACCTCATCAGGGGTCAGTTACGCTTCCGTTGTGAGCGCCAGCTCCTCGGCGACTCCTCTGTTCACTAATACGGTCTTGGCGACAATAGGTCTAATGGTGTTCACTGCGAGTTTCCTTCCGTTCGTTAATGGGGCTACATCTGTCGCTGGGGAGATCAGGGGCGGCAGTAGATCCTTCAAGCTTGGAGTCCTAGCTGCGTTGGTGGTATCTGGAGTTCTAATAACCTTCTTCATTTGGTCCTCCGTGAGCTCCCTGTCCTCAGCCTTCTTTGTAGGAGCTGGAGTGAAGGGGTATTCCAACCTCCTAAACCCTGTCTTCGATGTGGTTGTCTCATTTAGAAGTCTTCCACTAGACTTACTATTGGTTGTAGGTTCATACTTCTGGTACTTAGCTATAATGTTTGCTGTGGCTCTATTCGTCTCCAGGTACTTCATGGCTGTGGCCTTTGATAAGGCGCTTCCCACCGTTGTGTCCTACGTAAGCGAGAGGTTCCACTCTCCGGTAGTGGCACACCTCATAGACGAGGTGATTACCATAGGTAGTCTGACCGTCATAACTGTGACTCCGCTGAGCTCGGCGTTCTTCTACGGTATGGACACTGCAGACGCGATGGCACTGTTGTTTGGGTTCGTGGTTGTGATCCTAGCTTCAGTCTTTGCCAATCTGAGTAGAGGGAACGAGCTACCGGGAAATAAGTACTTAATCTTAGGGGTCTCGGTTGCAGACCTGATCGTTATGAGCCTTTACGGATATTATTGGTTTGGTAACTCTACAGTTTATCTGGGAATAACGATGAACCCCATAACTTGGCTAATTGTTGCATCCCCCTTCATAGCTGGAATAGTAATATATTACGTAATGCGGTGGTACAGGTTAAGGAAAGAGGGAGTAGACATAAAGTACTCCTTCAAGGAGATACCCCCGGAGTAATACTCTCCTTGGTCATGGTAAAGTTAAGGTGGTTGTCCCACTTCAGCTAACCTCCTGCCGTCCTAAAGGAGGGTTCCACCGAGGTCCTGGGTGTCACTCTCCTTTAAGGGAGTTACTCGATTAGAAGAGACTAAAAAGGAAAGAGGTTTTTTCCAACGTGCCTATAACTGTTGCTAACATGCTAATGCCCATGTCAATTTATGCTACCTTGTCCCCTTTAGGTGAGGCTAGCTGTACCTTGTCCCTCTCACCGTGAACTATGAGGGATTCCTTCATGGGCTTACCGGACTTCTTTGTTGCAATTCTACCTACGTCAACCGGTATATGGATGAGGAAGTTTGTAGATACCAGGCTATACAACGAGGTCAACTACGAGAGAAGAAGGTTCTTCCAACAGAAGGGAGCAGACTCCAAGGGTACTTGGGACAAGTACTATGAGGAGTATCAAGGAGATTGGAGTTGATTCACAAGCTGTACAAAATAACGATGAATCATGGTCTTTTTTCTAGTCACTAAAGCGAAGGGAAGACCTACAACCCTTCATTTTTCACGATCGTCACCAGGTTACTGGAAATATGAGAGGGGGAAGAGGAAGCTAAGCCTAGTAGTTAAGCAAGACCGCTACGAAGTTGATGAGTAAAGACGCTCGCTAATCCTTAAGGACTGGAAGATGGAAATATCCCTTACAGATAGACTTAGTTGGTATGATACTCAAGGCAGACTATAGGTACACATCAACGACAAGTTCCAGCTTTTTCTATTGTGCTCCATTTGAAAATAGCCCACGATGACGGTAAGTACTCTCCCCTCACGTATTGCGGGAGAAATTGGCTCCCGCTCCTCATGGTCTTTAGGTTGACCAAATGGGAGTGCCATAAACCATTGTTACGTCAAGGCATAAAACGCGACATTAAAAGGCGAGGTCTGCCCTCCTTTTATAAGCTCGATGTGGGATATCCTTTTAACTTTCTAGGTTATTATATTATAATATGAATGTTGGTCAATTAATAAGTAAAGATTTGGTAAGTCTTCCCTCTTCCTCAACCATGAGGGATGTAGCTAAAGCCATGAGGGACAACGACGTTAGTTCAGTGATCCTACTAGGGGAAGGAGGAGAGGTAACCATTGTGACTGAAAGGGACGTCACTAGGGCAGTCGCCGAGGGACTGGACTACTCAACACCAGCTAAGAAGTTGGGTAAAGGACCTGTAATCTCCATAGAAAAGAACAGACCACTGATTGAGGCTCTAGAGTTAATGGGTGAAAAGAAGATAAGGCATCTCCTGGTCACGGACAGAGGGAAGCCGGTTGGTGTGGTCTCCATAAGGGAGGTCGCCAACACCCTTTCCCTCATGATGGTATCTGAAACGTCCTACTGAACACAACGGAAGGGACGAGCCCTACCAGTCCAATGGCTCCCAAGACCTGGAAATCTTTACGAGTAGAAAACTGTTCTCGACCTGGGTCACGTGTTAGTGTCGATTTCAAGTTTAATAGAAACAGTAAACCTCACTTTTCAAGGCTTGGTAAAGGTTCTAGGACATAAAACGCCGTAGTCAACAGTTTCCACGAGACCGTTCTGTCTACACAATCTGGGTTGTTTACGGCTTTATACACCTCAAAGAAGTCTTGCCCCAGGTGTGTGCCTGTAACCCCCAAAGGCTTGCAAGACACATAAACAGCCCAAGGTCTGCAAGTTCCCTCACCCTAGATGGGTCGAGGTCTCCCTTGGGGCGGAGGGGATGAGAGCGAATCACCCACCTGACTCCCGTGACAAGGGTTGAGGGTTGATATCAAGTATGAGACCCGATGAAACCCAAGCCCCTCTCAAATGAGACACGAATACCTAGATTGGTGGGTAGATCTCCCTTGGGGGAGTCAGTTTGGCGCAGTAAAGTTTAAATAATATGCAATCCTATACTTATTTAAATCCGAGTGAGTGTTGGACGAGCGGCCGAGGGGAGCCCGGCCGTCATGACTCCAGAAATATTCTTGTTGACTAAACGACTTTTAGGAGTAACAATAATAATTCGTACCTAATGTTAATAAAGGTACTGTGTCATACCTTTATGTGGACGAAGCCGGGGATTTAGCAGACGAGACGGCTTATTTCGTGATGGCTGGTGTCTTGTCGAGAAATAATAGTGATATTTCAAGGAAAAGAGATGAAGCAATTGAACTCGTAGGATCTAAGTATAAACCTGTTAGAAAGTTCCATTTTAGGGACGATAATGATCTGGTGAAAAGGGAGTTTATAGGTGTTATAAAGGAGATGGACATAAAAGTTACATTACTTGTCATAAAGAAGTTCCGAAGGATAAGCCGGAAAGAGTGCTTTGAGGAACTGATAAAAAACGTTGAAATTCCTTCGAAAGGTACCCTCCATATATACGTCGACGACTATTTAACAAATCAAAAGTTGAGAAGAAATACTGAAGAAGAGTTAAAGAGATCCTCTGCTAAAATCATCTCTGCTAAAGTAAAGGGCATTCCAGTCAAAGTAAGTTTTAAAAAGTCCCTGGCAGGTTTGGAAGTAGCGGATTATCTGGCCTCAATGACTTGGAGCTATTACGAGAGGGGGAAGTTCAAGGAGTACTTCGACATTATTGCAAACAAGATAACTATAAAAGAAATTGAAAAGAAATAACTGGCCTGGTTTTTATTGTCGTAACAACCTTTTTCAGTAATTTGTTGGAAACACCTTGTCGAGGGGTCAGGATACCGAAAGAGATCCCCTATCTATAGGTGGGCAGATGCCCAAAATAACACTTAATTAGAACATTGTTGTTAAGCTTTAAAGCCCCTTCTCAGTTCACATATTAGGCTTTAATAAAACAGTTTCCACGAGACCGTTCTGTCTACACAATCTGGGTTGTTTACGGCTTTATACACCTCAAAGAAGTCTTGCCCCAGGTGTGTGCCTGTACCCCCAAAGACCTGCAAGACATATAAACAGTCCAAGGTCTGCAAGTTCCCTCACCCTAGATGGGTCGAGGTCTCCCTTGGGGCGGAGGGGATGAGAGCGAATCACCCACCTGACTCCCGTGACAAGGGTTGAGGGTTGATATCAAGTATGAGACCCGATGAAACCCGAACCCCTCTTAAACGTTGTCTTCCTACAGAAGGAACCGCTGTACTCCAGGGCGTGGGGTGGTTCGGCGACCGTTTTCTTTTCATTAAAGAGCGTCACAAGTGTAATAACACCTCAAATAATAAGTTTAATTCCACGTCAATCTTGTCTTTTCGCTGACAAAAGTTTATAAATGTATTGTCAGTTCACTGACAAATATGGAAGCTTTAAATAGAGTGAACCCGTGGTGGTTCTACGACAACTGGGAGACCAAGGACAAGCACCTGGCTGATTGGAGCTCCCAGAAGTACAGATGGGTACCTAAATGGATAAGGGAAATATCCCTTGAACCCTTCAGCTTAAACTTCGTTTACGGCACTAGACAATCAGGAAAAACTACTGGACTGAAGCTCTTAATAAAGGGAGCGATACAGGGCGGTAATTCCTCACCCATGGGTACCTACTACATGGATCTAGACTTTGTGACATCACTTGCAGAGTTCAGGAGGATCCTTGAGGGCGTTATAAAAGAGAGGGAGAGGAGGCGCGAAAAAAGGAACTTACTCGTGATAGACGAGGTCACTTCAATTGACGATTGGTGGAAGGTGTTGAAGTTCTTTATAGACAGAGGAGAGTTCAAGGACGACGTCATAGTGGTCAGCGGTTCTTCAACTATAGGCCTAGTCAAGACACCTGAAAGGTCCCCCGGGAGGAGGGGTAAAGGTAAGGAGGTCAAGGTACTCCCCCTGTCCTTCCCTGAGTTTGTAGAGGTTACAGGTTCCAAGAAGGAGGACTTGCTTTACGATAGCGCTAAAGCCCAAGCCACCTTTGAAGAGTATAAGGCAAAAGGGGGATTCCCGAAGTCAATAAATGAGAACAGGGACGCGAGAGAAGCCCTCATAGACGGAGTCTTATCTGAGATATACAAACACGGAAGGAGCCCTAGACTTGTACAAGACATCTTGTACTCGTTAATGGGAAAAATAACCTCAGCGTTATCCTACAACTCGGTAGCTAGCGAGTTGGGTATCTCACACAACACCGTGAGGGAGTACCTTGAGTTCCTCTCCGATTTACTTGTTGTGGGTATAGCTTACTTGAAGGAAGGAGAGAGAGTGGTAACGAGGAGGGAGAAGAAGGTATTTTTCAGGGACCCCTTCATATTGCACTCCATCTCGGAGTGGGTGGGGAGGGAGTTTGACGAGAGTGCCCTCCTTGAGAACATAATCCAGGAGCACCTGTTTAGGAAGTTTGGGGAAGTTTACTTCCTTAAGGACTCCTACGAGGTAGATGTGGTCTCCGGGGATTACAGGGTAGAAGTCAAGGGCAGAAGGGCGCACAGGGGCTACCCTAGAGGGGTCACCATAATCTCAGAGGAGGACGCCCCGTCTTTTCTACTTAGACTCAGCTGAGGAAGGAAGGTCTAGTTCTTCTCGTGAAGATGCCGATAAAACTTCAACTAGCTTAGCTCAAGTGTGACAAAACAACGGCAAGCCTCGCCCTTTAGGGAGGAGGAAAGAGTCTGTCTTTTGCTTCAGTACCAAGGAGAAAGACGACCAAGCCTCATTGTCCTTCTATAGAACGGCTAGCGGATTAACATGGTCTAATACCCCCTTGTACTTCTCGTAGTACTTGTCCCAAGTGACCTTGAAGTTTACTCTCCTTTGTTATAAGGACTATTGCCTCCTCTCGTAGTTGACCACGTTGTATAGCCTCGCTGAAGCGTCTGCTGACTCCCTTATTTTTCTCTGTTGTGCCCCATTAGGAGAGAGCCAAACAGCGATTGTGCGGACGCTCCCATCCGGTATTGAGGAAGACCGGCTCCCGCTCCGCATGGCTTCGAATTTGACCAGAAAGTAGTGCCATATTCTTTTATAAATTATTTCTCCAAATATTCCCTATGGTCAAGGACAACCTCTCAAGGGGTATAGATCTCTACGACTCTGGAGACTATGAGACTGCCCTCCAGGTGTTCATGAGGGAGTTGGGCGGGAACCCTAAGAACTCTGAGCTCCTGTACTACATCGCCTTGACTCTGTACTCCCTAAACAGGTACGAGGAGGGGCTCTACTATATAAACAAGGCCATGAGTCTCGACCCCTCTAACCCCGAGTACCACAACATGAGAGGGCTCATGCTCTACCTAACAGAGAGGTATTCAGAGTCCATTGCAGAGTACAGTAGGGCAATAGACCTGAACCCAGATAACCCAACATACCACGTGAACAGGGCGATAACCTACCTATACCTGAATAGGTTCGAGGAAGCCCTCAGGGACCTGAACATTGCCTTTGAGATATCAAGGGATGAGTCCAACTACCACTACTTAAGAGGTATGGTGTTCCTCGCCATGAAAAGGCCAGAGAAAGCCGTGGAGGAGTTCGATAAGGCCATAGCTACCAACTCAAGGGTCGCTGAATACTATAACGGAAAAGGTAACGCCTTAAGCGGACTGGAGAGACATGAGGAGGCCGTAAAGGCCTATGACTTTGCTATAGCCCTTGACGTCAAGGAACCTATATTCCACATGAACAAGGCTAGGTCCCTCTATGCCCTAGGGGATTACAGAAACGCCTTGAAGGAGGTTAATACGGCCTTAGAGTTGAACCCAAAATCAGCTTCAGCCCACGACCTCAAGGGGCTAATCTACATGGATCAGAACCGCTTGGAGGAGGCCTTGGGGGAGTTCGAAAAGGCCATAGAGCTGGCGACGAGGGAAGCGCTCTATCATTACCATAAGGCACTTTGCCTAGAGAAACTAAGGAGGACTACCGAGGCCCTGAAGGAAATCGAGGTTGCCGTTAACCTCAATCCAGAGGAAGAGACGTATAGGAACATGATGAAGTCTCTGGCCGTCTCAAGGGAAGACCCAGAGGTCAGGTTCAATAGGGGAATGGAGCTAGCTAAAGCAAGGAGGTACGGGGAGGCCGTATCTGAATTTAGGGAGGCCATACGTGTTTCCCCAGACGTGCCTAAATACCACTTCCAGTTGGGTTTAGCCCTAGCAAACATGGGGAGGTTCGCTGAGGCTGAGGCGGAGTTTCGTACCGCCTCAAGGCTTGACCCAAAGAACCCTGTGTACCTGAACAACAGGGCCGTCTCCCTCTATCAGATGGGCAACTTCCTCGAGGCCCTAGCCGTTTTGCAGGAGGCTATTAGACTGAGACCTGACGAACCGGACTACCATTACAATAAGGCCCTTTGTCTCACGAAGCTTGGGAGGACTGGGGAGGCCCTGAAGGAGTTGGACCGAGCCCTGAAGGTCAGGCCTGGAGATAGGAGGTACCTAAGGACTAGGGACAGCTTATTGGGGAGAGGAGAGGTTAAATCTTAATCGTGGGTAAAATTTAATACGTGTAAGAATGTATTTATTGCATGGTCTCCCTCTTCCAGGCCCTTTTGGCTGTGGGGTTTGAGAGAGTTGCTCCGAGAACCCTCCAAAGAGGGGGCACAAAGGTTGAGGTAAAGTTCGGTTCTGAGGTGAAGTGGATAGTTTCAACACCGTTCGGGACTGCTTCCTACCTTAGTCAGAGGGCGGCCCTTCACGGAATGGTCCTAAGGTTGGCCCTGACCCAAGAAGACCTCTCTATCATTAGGGATCTCGGCGTAGAGTACGCAGAGGAGGAACTCAGGAACTTCGAGAGGACTATGAAGAGGGTTGAGGCTGCAAGGACGAAGGCTATCCAAAGATACATTAATGCACACAACGAGGTCCGGAGATCAAAGGCCAGGACTAGGCATGGGTACCCAGACCAGGACTGACGAAATGGAGCGTGCTAAAAGGAAACCGACTTGGTCCTCAGACAGCTTGGGACAGCTAAGTCTTTCCTGGGTCTCAGTGGTAAATGGAACGTCCAGTTTGGAAAATAGGGATCTGGCTGTGAACAAATGGGGAAAAACTCACCTTTAGGGTGGATGGGGAGGTAGACTAGGGCAATAGACCTACCTACACATGTCCTTGAAGATAACCAAGCCCTTGTCCGAGGTGGAAACTCTCAGAACGCTGAGGTTAGTGATTACTCTCCACAATTACGTCCTCCACTGACGTTTAACATTTAGCGATTTACTCCCAGTCATGTAATGGAGTTCTTCGTCTGTAACATAACTAAGTTGTTAACCCAGTAATCTTTATAAGGAAAATGCCCCAAAGTAGTTACCATGCGGAAAACTATCCTCCAGGACTTTATAGACTCGTATCCAGACCTCCCTAGGGAGGTAGTTGTAAAAGAGGACATACTACTTAGGGGGTTGAACTTCTCAGATAGGGCGTTGGAACTGGAGTACCAGGAGAAGGCTTACTTCCTCTTCACCTTCGACCCCGACGACCCGAACTTAGTGAAATCTAGACGAAAGGTAGTCCCCCAAGAGATAAGGTTCAGAGGCGGCCCACTCCAGCTTAGACCCACAGTGGTCCAAGTTAGGCATTCCCACTCTTCTCCCTATATGATTGACGTGGTTGACGGTGAGCTTACGCTCAAGAGGGACGGAGTACCTTTTGCCCAGGTTGAATTTGTACCCAAGCCCGGGTATTATGGGAACAAGTTAAGTAACGGGCTAAACGTTGAGGAAGTCGCGCCGGCGATCTATTGGGGTGAGACAGTTGATGTGACGGTCTACAGGATCTGTGAGTACTGGAACTCCAGGGAGGAATGTAAGTTCTGCGATATCAACGAGAACTTCAAGTCCTGGGGGCACTTAAGGCAGGGGATTGGGGCTGTAGTCCCAAAAGAGCTAGTCGCTGAAGGGGTGGAAGTTGCGTCCAGGTACTCAAGTACCAAAAGGTACCTAATAACTGGAGGCGCTATAAAGGAAGGGAGGAAGGAGGTTGAATTTTATCTAGGCTACATGAAGGAGGTGGAGGAAAAGTTGAGCAGGAACGTCCCAGCCAGGTTAAACACACAGGCCCTCCCAGTGGACGTCCTGGGGAAGTTTTACGAGGCAGGAGTGGACTACTACCACCCTAACCTGGAGGTCTGGGACCCAACCCTCTTCAGGCTCATCTCACCGGGTAAGGAGAGGAACATAGGGAGAGAAGAGTGGCTCAAAAGGACGTTGGAGGCGGTAAAGGTATTTGGAGTCGGAAACGTAAGTCCCAACTTCGTGGCTGGAATCGAGATGGCCTACTCGGAGGACTTCCCGTACGGTTTTAGGAAGGTTGAGGACGCAGTGAAGTCCACATCAGAAGGGGTGGAGTTCCTCATGTCCAGGGACGTTACCCCTAAGTTCGACACGTGGGGGTTGGAACCCAGGTCCTGGTTTGGTATCCACAACGTCAGGGCACCACCATTGGAGTACTACCTAGAGCTGTACCGGTCCTACAGAGACCTCAAGAGGGAATATGGTCTGCCCTGGCCGCAGGGGCTGGGGGAGGCCGGTCCTGGAACGTCTAAGGTACCTGCCTCAGGGTTCATGGACGTAGAACCCTGACATCGCCGATGGGACGGTAACGTTCCACTCGTTGAAGAGTGACCTAACCTCTCTTGGCTGACTAGTGCTGTTCTACCGTGAAATCCCTATTCAGGCGGTGATTTGACCCCTCTACATTGACTTTCCACTACCAAAGCTTCGCTAGGATAGGGAGGAAGTCAGGGAGCTCATTTCAATTTCACCAGTGAACTGATACGACTGAAAAGGCAGGTCTCGGAGCTGCACTTTAAGGATAGGCCTCAATCCAGAAACTAATCCACTTCAAGACCTAAACGTTGCTTGGTAGAGGATGGCTAAATCAGAGATTTTTTTAAAAAGGACTTCCCAATCCTTTCCATGGGAGACTTAACGAGGGCTACAGACGAGGAGTTGCAGAGGATCTACAACGACATACCCAGCTTCTACGACAGGGCCAACGCTTTGATCTCCTTCTTTCAGGACGTTAAGTGGAGGACTGAACTGGTAGCTACCGTGAGGAGTTACGTACCGAAACCTAGGTCAGTCCTGGACGTAGCGTCAGGAAAAGGTGAGCTCTCGTTCATTGTGAAAAAACTGATGGATAAGGATACGATCATGTTGGATTACGCCCTCAACATGCTTAAGAGTTCCTTCGTTGAGGGGGAAAGGGTCTTGGCATCCTTTTATAACCTCCCCTTTAGGGACGGAGCTTTCGATGCGGTTGTCAGTAGCTTCGCCCTTCACGCAGCGGACGATATTGAGGAGGTAGTGAGGGAAATGGCTAGGGTAAGCAGGGGGGTTATAGGGGTCATAGCCATGGGAAAGGATGATAACCCTATCCTGAGGAGCTACGTGGGGATCTACCTTAGGTTCATCCAGCCGTACTTAGCTAAACTAGTTGGTGCAAAGCCGGAAGACTACAGATACATATATTATATATATAGGAGAATACCCGTGAATTCTCAGGTGAAGAAAACTTTCGAGAAGTACGTAGAACTAAAGCTCTTTGAGGTTAAGGCTCTAGGATCAGTTTATATTTGTGTAGGGACAAAAAGAGATTTAGGGAGATGAATACAAAACGGATCTTAAAAAATTCCCTGCCAAAAGTTAGATGGCAGGAGGAACCCACTTTGAGAAACCTACCAAGTGCTCAGGTACTGCTAACAGTCCTATGTAACCTGCCAACAGGGCTGCGAGTATCAAGAGCACTGCGTCGATCACCAGGAATATCCTCCACCCTTTACCGTTGTCAAGGATCTGGGTTACAGGGTAGAAGAATATGGAGGAAAGTCCAACTAGGGAGTACAACCCCAGCAATGCCAGAGGTTCATTAGTCATGTTGTGAAGGTAACCCTGGACTCCGTAATATATGGTAACCAAACCGAAGAGAAGTGACGTGAACCCTAAGCCCTCCAGCTTATATCCGTATTTTACGGCGACAGCTATTCCAACGATTCCAATCCCCAAGACAGGATAGAGGTCGTAAAACAGGATATTGTAACTGCTCACAAGGGGCCACACCAGGAGACCGTAAATCCCCGTGAGGGCTATTAGACTACCGAAGAGAAGAAGGGGAACGTAAACGACCTGAAGGGCGTTCCTATAGTCCATCGCCGTGCTGTGAACCCTGTACATCCTGAGAAGACCGTAAGCTAACGCCAAGAAGACGACCGACATGACTATCAACTGATTGGTTAATACATCTACGAACAGTGTCATTTTCATTCACCATCTAATTATTTGGTAATTATAAAATAAAAATGGAATGTCCACAACGAAAGACAATTAACGGAATACTACTTTAACAAGGTTTTTTTGTCAATCTTTGTGCACTTTTATTTCTGTGGCTCAAGGGAGATCTTTCAACTTTTATCATTAAAATTCAGATATCCCATGAATCGTTATATAATTAAGTTTCAAAAAAGCTCTCTCTCATTGAGTTTAACCCTCCCCAGTCCTGTGAAAATCGTCGTGCAAATAAGTTCAAAAATGGTCATGTAGGCCATTAATAAAAAGGACAGCAAGCCTCACCTTTTAAGGTGGGGTATAAGGTTTTAGACTCCTTTTCCCACTTTTCCCTATGGCACTACTCTCTTGTCGAGTTGAACAACATGAGGAGCGGGAGCCGATCTCTATCAATACCAGAACGTCCGCACAGTCGCCGTTATACTATTCCCTAGTTACCAACGGAGGAAAGTAATGGAGTTCATATCTCTGCAGGGCTTTACAACGAGGCCGATTACGAGTGAAGACAGTCCTTCCAACAGGAGGGAGTAGTCTTCAAGGTCACTTGGGACAAGCACTACGTGAAGTACAGGGAGGTGCTTGGGGTCAATGCTCAAGCTGTACTGCTTAATGATAACGTGACTTGGTCGTCTTCTTCTCTGGAGGATAAGGGCAGCCTGCCGCAAATTGTTCAGCACGTCTCACCACCGGGCCACAGGAAAGACAGGAGGGGGAAGAGTGAGCTAACCCTAGCGGTCAGGCAGTACCGCTATGATGTTGCGGGGGAAGGTACGTGCTAATTCTTGAGGACTGGAAGACGGAGATACTCTTTAAAAATAGACTTAAGTGGTCCGGTATCAAGGCAGGTTAGAGGTAAACGTTGGCAACAAGTCCTACTCTCACGTCCCTGTTGACGTAGGTAGGACTACCCCTAAAGGAGGGAAAGACCGATAAAGGGCCCCTATCGTCCACTGTGAGAGGGACGAGGTACAGCTGGCCTCACCTAAAGGTAACAGGGTAGCCTCAACTGAGTTAGGCATCAACACGTCAGCATCAGTTACCTTAGACGAGGGTAACGTGCTGTCCTACCGTAGCTCTCTCGTTAAGGGTGACTTCTACTTCCGAAAGAAGATAGTGAACTAGAGAAAAGAAGATAGTGAACTAGACAGACTAAAAGCTGAGGCAGAGAAGGTCCAAAAACTGAGGCTAGGGAAGAGGTCCTGAAGGAAAGGGAGAGGCTCTTCCCCAAGCTCTACCTAGGCCCTCCACTACTACAGGGCTTCATCCTCCCACCTATCTAAGACGTTGTGAGGTAGGTGTCTCAAGAGTTTACTTAGGCTACACACCTACTTCATCTCTAGGAACTAGGGTAACAAGTCCACTACAAACGCCTGGTCTTACCGCAGGTTAATTCAGGTGATCATGTTCAACCTCTACGAGTACGGTATAAAGGTATTCCTCGTTGTAGAGTACATGCTTCAAGGGTCTGCGCCCTATAACGTCGTTGAGAGGGGACCTATGGGAGTCATCAACAGCCCAATAGGTCACAGACTCCACAGCGACGTTAACGGTGCTCTCAACATTATGAAACTAGGGGTAAAGAAAACCGCAAACGCACTAAAGAAGCTCCTTTACTCCCTCGTAACGTCGAACGGAATAAATCCCGTAAATGGGAGTAACGCCCAAGACCTCAGCAGAACCCCCACCCTTTAAGGCAGGGAGGAGGTCAGCTGTCAGGACAATATGTAGGTTTACCCTGAATAGTGTTAGATAAAGCGCCCTTAGCTGGAAAGAAGTATGGGGAATTAGCGTTGTAGAGGAGACTAAAGACGTGGAACTGGACTCTACAGGGCTAAGGTCCGAGCCCCTATTAATCCCTTGACTGGGGAGTAGGTCATGCAGTCTCGCCTGTTACAGACTAGTTAGGTCGGTAGTTAAAGTGAGGAAATACACCTCTCACGGAAAGGTCGTTACTAGTCACGGACTAGTGAACTGACCTCCTCCTAGCCCTAAAGGGCAAGGCCTGTCCTCACTTTGTCGAGATTAAATACGTCCAAAGGAGTGACGGGGGACAGAGCGTGTAGTCACGGACAGGGTAAGGGAAGGCTTATAACGTATGAGTTCACCCTTATCATATGAAGGCCTCTGAAGCCCTCCTTAAAATGCTGGAAGGCTATGGGGTGAAACACGTCTTTGGGCTTGTCGGTGAAACTTCATTACCCCTATACGAGGCGTTCTCTGACTTCCCGCAAATTCACCATGTTCACGGAAGGGATGAGAGGAACGTCGTCATCATGGCTGACGCCTACGCTAGGTTTTCAGGAAGACCCGGTGTAGCCGAAATACCGGGAGTCGGCGCTCCCTATGCATTACCAGGGTTAGCTGAGGCAAACGTATCTGGAATACCGATCATAACGTTCGTGAGTGATATCCCCGTCCAGAGTGAGAAGAGAAACGTCCTTACTGAGCACGACAAGGGTTACTTAGCATCAGTCTCAAAGGAGAACTTGAACGTCATGAGCCCCACGGCGTTACCTAGGCTGGTGAGGAGGGCCTTCAGGACAGCGACGACGGGAAGGACAGGACCGGTCACGGTGAGGATCCCGTCTGACGTACTGGACGGAGAAGTGGAAGAGGGAGAGGTCTACGTCCAACCGGAGTTCTCGAGCTATCCTTCCTTAAGGTTCGCACCTGAAGACGAAAGGATCTCCCAAGCCCTCAAGATGCTTGAGAACGCCACAAACCCAGTGATGGTGTGCGGTCAGGGGGTCCTCCTCTCCCACGCTGAGGATGAGGTCTTAAGGCTCGCCGAGATCCTTGGAATCCCTGTCGGTACCACAATAACGGGGAAAGGGGCGTTTCCCGAGACCCATCCCCTCTCCATAGGGGTCATTGGGGCTAGGGGTGGTACCAAGTTCTCCAACAGAGTCGTGGCGGAGGCTGACGTGGTTTTCCTCATCGGGACTAACACGGATTCTGCCAACACCTGGGACTGGAGGCTCCCAAGCTCAACATCCACGGTCATACAGTTGGACGTTAGCGAGAGGGAACTTGGGAACAACTACAAGGTCTACCCACTCCTTGGGGACGCAAAGCTGACTCTGAGGAGAATGATAGACATGGTTAAGGGGGCCAGGAGATGGAGGGAAGTTCAGGGGAAAGCTGACTATGAGAACCACGTCAGCTCATTGGGCTCCGTTGAGACAGACCTGGTAAACCCCGTGAAATTTATGCAGTTACTCTCAAGGACGTTGGACGAGAGGACTTATGTAGTAGCGGAACCAGGGACCGGGGCCATTTACAGCTCTGCCTACCTCAAGCTTAAGTTCCACGGGAGAAGGATAATGTACAACTATTCTCTTGGCGGTCTAGGGTATGCCATCCCAGCCTCGATTGGTACCTACTTCGCCACAGGCGGGAGAGTGATTACCTTAGCCACCGACGGAAATCTCTTCTTCGAGATGGGGGAGTTGGAGACCCTGAGCAGGGTGAAGGCTAACGTGAAGGTCTTCATGTTCAATAACAAGTCTTTCGGTTGGATAAGGGCTGCCATGGTGAGCAAATATGGTAGGGTCCTGGACGGGACTAGTATGGGTGAAGTCGACTTCTCCAAGATAGCTAAGTCCTTTAATATGGAGTATGACAGGATAGAGAGGACCGGGGATATAGAGGAGGTTTTAGGGAGGACTTTCAAGGATGACTTACCTAAATTTGTGGAAGTTTTGATTAGGAGCGAAGACAAGGTAGTCCCCCCTGTTCCAGAGTGGAGGGACATCAAGGACGGGATCTATCTGGGCTAGGACACTGAGTCTCACACCAACTTTGGGTACCTACCCTCAGGCACTTTCGCCCAACCTCTGGACACCCAACGACAGTCTATCTCGAGTCTTAATTAGGGAAACCATTGAGATATAAATAATGGTTCTCAAATTTCTTTCCCCTAAACCTACCCTAGGGTACGCAACGTGTCAGTCCGGTTGACTCCAACACAGTCATAATCCATCGACTTCAACAAGATGACAGTGAGGATAACAGGGGTCGGTGAGCTACCGATCTCGGGGCACTCTAGGAACCTGCCAGAGTATAAGGACTGGGAGCTGAGGGAGGCTAGGTTATTGCTCAGGGAAGGTAAAGCGTACCTAAAGGTCTCTTTCCTCAAGGAATGAAAGGGACAAGATATCACGGACGGTGTCGCTGTTGACGTTAACATGGCTGAGGTCGTAGTAGGTAAAGACGATAAACAGTTCGTCAGGATACCCACCCGTCTCGAGGACGCACACCACTACAGGTCGCTAGCTGAGTCCCTACAGAAGAAACACGAAAAGAGGTGGAAGGAGAACCACAGGACCTTTAACGGGGTAAGGTCATACCACAGGAAGGCTAGGAACGTCTTGGAGGACTCAGCTAGGAAGGTTGGGAAGTAGGTAGTCGATATAGCTAGTTCTCTAAACGCCTCAGTCATATTCCTAGAAGACCTCAAGAACCTCATTAAGAGGGTGAAGAAGCTATCAGTACAGTTTAGGGATAGACTCTACTTGATACAGTACCGTAGGCTCCAGTACTGGATTGAATGGCAAGCTAGAAAACATGGTCTCAAGGTAGTGTATGTTGACCCACACAACCTATTGCAGGATTGGGGAAAGGGCAGCCCACACCTGGTTCGTGTTCAAGTATCTCCTGGGGTATCCAGCAGTCAGAGTACACGATGGGACGTCAGCAGAATGGAACGACGTGGTAGGTATCCCAGTCAAGAGAGGACAAGAACCTTGACTAATGCTCGCAGCATAAATGTAATCAGGGAACGTGAGTTCAAAAAGGCAGAGATATGTAGCTCCAACCCCGTAAGGACAATCCTAAATGACGTGCAGGGACTGGGTAGATGTGAGGGGGTAAGGGTCAAGTTGGACGACTGTGACTGGGTCCTAGTTTTGAGGGGACTCGCGGAGATCCATAATTTTCACGTCGTGGAGGAAGGGAAGACCTATTTTTTATTAATTTTATATAAAAATAGCTAATCATTAGAATCTCCTGTCTGAATTCCATTAACTCAGCTAAACAACTACAATTAAATACAATTAAACAAAAGAAAACGCGAAGGGACATACCATACTTATAAACTAGAAAGGCGAGAGAACCTCATGAATAAAATTCTCCTAATGCTTATCCTAGTTGTGGCCTTGGGCTTGGTAGTTACCTATTCCTACACCCAGATTTACATCCCTAGGTATTACGCCCAGCAGTCGGTGGACTACTACAACCAGCAGTTGGGCATGATGGGGTATTACGGAGGGTCAGGGATGATGGGCGGAATGATGGGTGGGTACGGAATGGGTAGCTATAACGGTTACGCTACGGCTTACGCCCAGAGAATCCCAATACAACAAGCTGAGGTCTACGTTAACTTTAGCAGTCCATCAGCGGAGGTTTTCCGTGCCAATGATACCGTAGTACTCACGGGGAATAACGTTAACCTCGTTATCCTGAGCATGGGGCATGGGAGGGCATTCAACCTCACCCATTACGCTGGAGGAGCGCACGCTCAGGACAACGTCTTCGTTACCTATGGGCTGGTCAACCCGACTATTATTGTCCCAGTTGGTTCAGAGGTCCACATAACCTTGATCAATTTGGACGAGGGGGACTACCACAACTTGGCTATAACTCCTGTGCCCCCACCTTATCCCTACTACTCCATGATGGACGTTAGGATGGACGTCCTGGGTATGACCCCCATGTTACCTCCAGCGAACTACGGTGTAGGTATGGCGTACGAGTTCTCCTTCTCCACAGTTTTCCAGACCCCTGGGACCTATTACTACATCTGCGAGTATCCGGGACACGCACAGATGGGGATGTATGGGGAGATAGAGGTGGTCTAAACGGAGACCTATCAGACGCTTGGGCTGATCGGGTCAATACTCTTGATAATCCCCGCAGTGATGGCCTTTGGGTTCGGGGTTTACTATTTTCATATGGGATTCGGAATGATGGGCGGGATGATGGGGCCAGGGTTCTTCTTCCCGGTCTTCTTCTTCGTCCCAATGGTTATGGGAATAATTGGTTCCCTGATCGGGGATAGAGTAGCAGGGGGCGTCCTCCTTATTCTAGCGGCCTTGTTTTCTCTGCCCTTGTTCTTTGGCTTCTTCGGGATTTCATTTGTCCTCCTGTTGGTAGGAGGGATTCTGGCTCTCTCTCGTAAATGATGCCTCAAAGAGTTCCGGTTATTGACCGATTTCCAGTCAAGGAGACTCCCGTGAGTTGTAACGCCCTAGGCCTCAACGTAACTTCCTCTAGAGCTGGGAGAAGGTCTTGCGTTTCCGTGTAAGACCGGAGAGTAGGTAAGGACTGAGTGTAAAGAATAACGACCTGTCCCCCTAAGTTATAAGGTTCGTCGTTCTCCCGTCAGGAGGGTTCCGTCACATTGGGTCTAGACTAGGTTTTAGTCGAGTTTTCATCTCTACACACTTCTGTAGATGTTGAGAGTTCATCCTTTCCCTTCTACACGGAGCGAGACGTGCCCTAGACAATTTCAACACCGTCACGCTGACTAAGAGAAAGAGCAGCCTAGTCCCTTAGAGCAGAGAAAAGGTCCTTCTGATACCAAACCACTGTTCATGGAAGGAAGCCTAAAAATGAGCAAAATTGAAAAGTGTCCCTCCTTCTCAGTACATATCCCTTAGACCCGGGGACTCCATCCGAGGAACAGGGGTAAAGTGGCTGAAGACCAAGCCGTTAATCTACCGGACGAACGTAGTTTGGTCTGTCATCGCCCACTATCTGCGAAAGTGAGTGTTGCGAACCATAAACCTATGGACCATAAAACCACCCTTTATGGCGAGGAGGTCATCTAACCGAATTTAGGGAGGTTTAGCTAACTTTCCTTAACTAAAGTAAATTTGGGAAAATATTTTTTTACTATTCCCTCATGGTTTACTTCAATGTCGGAGAAACTCGGGTTCGGAAAAACCAGTTTAAGATGGGTCGCAATGTTGTTATCAGCCCTCTGGGCAGGGGTACACCTAGACCTGACCACCGCAGTCCTTCCCAACCCTACGGCAACGCTAGTCTACAGGATATTTTTCGGTTTCGTCGCCTCTTTAGCCTTAGTTGCAGCAGCTGCTTTCATTCAAGGACTCAGGTCCCTGTACCTCCCCGCAGCACTTTTTTACGTTATAGACCTGGGTCTCCTGGTCGAGACTAGGACAGCCCCAGCTCTGCTCATAGGGAAGAGGCTCCCCTTCAACCCCTACGTAGACATCTCGTTGGTCTTGGACGTAATCCTAGTGATAGTGTCGCTGTTGCTGTGGAGAGTAGATAGGAAGTAAGCCGTTGACCTCTTTTCCCCAAAGTTAACCTTTTTGAACCTTTGTATACCGTCAGGATCCTGTGCCTCACGTTCTCCAGGGTATCCATGACGGTGACTATGTTCCCTTTAACCACCAAGTACAAGGAGTCTGTTAACCTCCCTCAGGACTGTGAGGAGGTCCCTAGCCCATAAGGTGAACACCCTGTCCTTCTCCAGGTCGTTAAACCCATAGGGGTGGATTATCCTGGAGATGTTGGAGTAGGTCGTCTTCAACACATCCCCCTTCATACCCCTAATGTGGGTAGCCAGACCCATAAGTGCGCTCGCCTTGGGCATTGCCAGCGTGAAGTACTTGGCGTCCCTAGAACACTTCCTACACTTTGCCCTAACCTTGAGGTGCAGTGAACTCTCCAACTCCTTAACGCTTATTGAGTACCTAGGAAACATGAGATGTCTCTCACAGGTCGGTTCCCCAGCCAGGTAAATGGTGAACCTGTCCAGTCTAACCTCCCTCCCTAGAAATCTCCTGACACTCCTTAAGGCATCCCGCTCATTCCTGATGGTGTACCCCGAGTCCACCATTACGTGCCATCTCCTGGTCTTGAGGAGCTCGAGGTATTTCTCTGAGGTCTCTGAGACTAGGACGGAGAGGCATGCCCTCTCTATGATGAACCTGTTGCTCTCCTCCGCTGACCTTAAGAAGCCTAGGGTGGCGTTCTTGTACCCGGTCCACATGGAGTTTGAAATGTCCTCACCCAACACCACCCCCTTCAGGAGACCCTCCTGGTCGGTTATTATTTTCCTAACATACCTCCTGAAACTAGGGTTTGACCTGGGAGCCTCGTAGACCACATCTAGAGTCCCATCCCTCCTCTCAAGGAAGGAGCTGATCTCCCTACACTGTTCAGACCTGCACCTCATACCGGGAAGTAACCGGGACAGATAAAATCTCTTCTCATGTCCGTCCTCGTTCTACCCGGTTCGGAACCGGTGTGGAACTTCAGTTGCAAGAGTGGTATAAGAATTTCCCCAATCGCTTGCCTTAATCCCTTAAAGATCTGGGGCAACGGCAAGCCTCGCAGGGTGAGGAGGTCAGGAATGCAGGACATAGATAATACGTATGCAGGTTCCCTGGAGTCTAGACATTTTCCAGGCCTCGATACACCTCGATTCCCTTATCCTTGTTATAATTTTCCCTCGATTGGGTCAAAACTTTTTACTTTAATGATTTTATATCTTCTTAAGGAATACGTGTTCCCTACACCACATAAACCCTTTTTAACTTCAGTTTAAATATTTGAAGTCTTAAGTCGTCTCATGAGACTATCAATCCTCAGCGCCAAAGGGGGTGTGGGTAAGTCCACCATTTCCCTACTCCTAGCCAAGTCCTTAGCTGAGCTCGGTGAAAGGGTCATGATCATGGATAGGGACCCAGTAGCCTCCATATCTATGCTCTTGGGAGCGCGTAGGGAGGGCTTAGTGGAGAGCCTCGCTCAAGGGAGGGAACCTACAGGCTTCACCTTGAGCTCGGGTAACATTACAGTGGTTAAGTGCTTCGGTCAGGGACCTAGATACCTACTAGACCTCGAGACCGTTATGAAGACTCCTGAGTTAAGCCTTAAAATGCAGCGGAAGTGTGAGGAGGTCCTTTCTGGGGACTACTCGTTCTTTATCGTGGACAACGCCTCTTTTGTTATGCCCCAGGAACCGTTGGTCAGCCTAGAGTTCAACACGTTCCTCAGGCTAAGACCAAAGGAGAAGGTGCTCAGAGTTTACATAAGCGATCCCTCTGAGTATAGTCTGCGAGTAACTGAGGACTACTTCAAGAAGCTGGAGAGCTTAAAGCCAGCAGGGGAACCATACGCGTTTATAATAAACCTGGTACCTCCCTTTGAAGATAGTATAAAGGCCAGCAAGAAACACCTTGACTCAGTGATATCTGAACTTGAATTGAGGGACGGGTTCATTTTACCCTTCATTGAGGAGCTCTTCCAGCTGAGCTCTCCCAACGTAAAGGTACCGAGGGAGATAGAGGAGTTCTCAAGAAGGTTAGTGAAATTGAGGGCTGTGCAGGAAGTGGGAGCTGGGAGAGCTTAGCGCAATGCACTGCCCTCCCCTTATTAACCACGACCGAACCTTTCGACATGCTCCTGAACCCTCACCTGTAGCTCTCCTCCAATGGAGCTATCTTACCCTTGATGTAGTTCCGGTCGTAGCGTAGGAACGCTGACCTCGTGGACCTCCTTAGGTCTTGGTAGCGTATTTAACCTTATATGAAGTTATGCAAGCTCCGTGAGCCAGTAAAATTACTGACAGCGGCAGATGAGAGAGGGAGTCGTAGAAAAGTGAAAACTCTACCAGCGAAGAAGTGCATAGGGAACCAAGGGGTTAAATGTAGATCACTGAGATAAGGAACGGTTAAGCAGATCGCTAGGGTCTAAACGTTCGGACTTAAACACGGCGGAAAGATAAGATTTGCTTGTGGAGGACACTCGCGGCTTAAGGAACTCCTACATGTAGGTGCATTGACTAGATCTTAGGGAGTGTACCCACAGAGGGTGCAAGGTTACGGACTCCGTACACAAGTTCGTTAACGCGTCCTTGAGCTCACACCACTTTCCACTTACCCCTTGAAGTACTAAGGTAGCTGGAAACGTTGTGGTTCTAAAGACCCGCTGTCTGAAACACCAGGACCATCTGGAAATCTTCATCACGTGCTCAAGCGTAAGGCTACCCTTCATGATCCTCACGTGGTTTAGGTCAACCCCCTCCCTACCTCAAGCCCTTTCCTCAGGTCCTCATCCAGAAAGGCTAGAAGACCATCACGTGCCCGAGATGTAGATTTAGACCAGGTACACAGTTTAACGCTTGCCTGAACATCTAGGTTAAGACGTTCATCACCATACCTGGGCAATCCTCCTTCTAGGTGGGTCACCAGGCAAATGGGACGGGGGATGTGACGAGTTCTTCGTGAACGCACGTGGAGCACAGACGATAAGGGTTAATAAGGCTCTTATAACCCAAAAAGACCCATTCGAGGTAAGCAACTTTATTACAAATGTAGAACAGGAAAAGCAATGGATCACATAAACAAGGTAGCCTTGATCGGTGGTTTCAGGGCCTTCAGCGGATCCATAATCTGGCCTTTTATTGGTTTCGCCCTTTACAAGGTCTACGGGTTTCCCCTTACCCTAGTATCGTTGTTCTACTTGGTACAGGGGGTGATAAGTGTGATCGCGTCGATCTCAGGGGGAGTGATCACGGACTACCTAGGAAGGAAGAGGAGTATGACCATCTCGATCTCGTTCTCATCCCTCGCCCTGTTGCTAGCCTACGTCCTAAATTTACCCATTTACGTTATGGCGTTCACCTTGGTTCAGACCTTCCTAAACACGGTATACAACGTCTCGTCCACGACGATTGTGGGAGACCTCTACAAGGGGACGGGAGACCTAGTCAAGGCTTACAGCAGGCAGAGGGTCGGCATTAACGCTGGGTGGGCCCTTGGTCCCCTCATAGGCGGATACGTGTTTAACTTTTACGGCTTCAGGGTTTTGTTGCTAGTCTCCTCCTTGGTCGTCTTGACCATAATCCCCCTAGTGAGGCTACTACCTGACTTCAGGGGTAGTAGTGGACTCACCGACTTCAAGTTGAGTAAGGAGTTCATCACCTTCTTAGTACCTACATTCCTGACTTTCGTGATAGTGGGCCAGTTGGGGTTCCCCCTCTTAACATATTACAATTCAGTTTTGCACTTCACGGAGTTCGAGGTCGGGGCCCTTTTCACCATAAACGGTGTCTTGATCGTGGCAATGCAGGACCTAATTGGGAAGTTCATAGAGGGTAGGCTGAGGCTGATCACCTTGGGCGCTGCAATGTACGGGTTAGCTTACCTGTGCGTCGCCCTGGTGAGTGACCTCCTCACGGCAGCCCTTGACGTGGTGTTCATAACGTTAGCTGAGATGATAGTGACGCCCATCTCACAGGCACTCGCGAGCACCCTCGCCGACCCGGGCTCTAGGGGTAAACAGATGGGAGTCTACAGCATGGTCACAGGTCTGGGAAGGGTCGCTGGGTCTTCAATCTCAAGTGAGCTCATGAGCTACTATCTATACTCCCCGTTAGACCTGTGGGGGGTAATATCGCTCTTCGGTTTCTCCTCTGCCCTGTCCTACTTCCTGGTCCTGAGGAGGCTTAAGCTTAGATGACGTGGTGTCCAACTCAAATGACCTCCTCCGGGTCTAGATAAGAAGGGGTACTGGGACGTGGCTAACGCACGTTAGCCGAGGGACGTAAGCTCCTCTCATGCAAAAAGTGGGACCTGACCCCAGAGGGCAAGGGTAACTCCATGATTGACGAAACCCCTAGGGGGAAGATGCGGTGGAATTCCTAGGACTCTACCTTGTCTGACCTGAACACTAGGTCGTTGACCTTGAGGGAGAAAGTCCTCAGGATACCGTAGCCCGCGGGGGACGCCTGTAGCATCTTGGAGTACTCCTCCATGTCTATCCTCTTCAGCGCCTCCTGGTCAGCCCTCAACGCTATCTTGGAGTTGGTGAGAGTGAGTATCAGGTCGTTGAGGTCAGTGGGCCTGTGCGTAGCCAACACGGTGCCAAGCCCCCTTACCCTCCCAAGCCTCAGGACCCTGTTTATCAACCTCTCCAGGGACTCCTTCTCCCCCTCCTCCTTCCCCCCTTGAGGGAAGTACTCGTGGGCCTCGTCAAAGACCAACAGGTATGGCGTGGATACCCCCTGTTCCCTGTACCTCTTGTCAACGATCTGGAAAATCCTGTCCACGACAACGAACGCCGACATTGTGGCTGAGCTAGTGCTGACCTCAGTGGCCCACCTCAGGTCCAACACGCTCTTCTGAGAGAGCAGGTCCTCGTACTCAGGTTCTCCCAACGTTATCTCATTGTTGCCCTTCATCTTTACGTCAATGATCCCAGACTCCCTTAGGAGGAACACAGACCTCAGGATATTCTCCTTGGTGAACTTGTGGGGGGAGATATCCTCCATGATCCCTGAGCACTCCTCCTCCCAGTTGTCTATGGGGGGTTCGCATCCTTCCGTGATAATCTTAAAGAATTGCCTCCCCTGGGGTGAGAAGAACGGCGAGACCTCGGCGAATATCTTGTACGTCTTGCTGAATTCAAACCCCATCAGCACTACCCTGAAGCTACCCTGACCTGACCCAAGCTCCAGTAGGTTCCCGTCCACCTTCTTGATCTCGTGGTCGGGTAGGTTGCTCCTCCTCAGGAACTCCCACACGAACTTCACCACCGATTGCGAGTACTTCCTCGGTACAGGTATCACCACAGTCCCCCCTTCCTTAGCTATCATCCTCACGTAGTCCCCCTGGATGTCAAACACCATCAGGGGGGTCTTGGACTTCTTTATCATTGTCTTCAGTAGGTTGGTCTTTCCAGCCCCCGTTGTACCCACGACCAGTACGTGATGCCTCAGTACCTCCTCCGTTAACCTGAGCTCCACGTCGAGCTTCCTGTAACCCTCCATTACGTACCCTATCCCTATACCTTCGTCTGGCAACCCGAGCATCGTCTTGAGGAACTCCGCCTTGGGGACAAAGATGGGGCTCTGCGGGTCCACAGGTGAGCTCGGTTGGACCACCTCTTCGTCCTTCATCTCGGAGAGGAGCTCAAGGGTAAGGGTGAGGGGAGTCGTCAGTCCTGAGCTGTCTTCAGTCGGGGAGAGGACAGGGACCTTGGACACTGCCAGGATGTCTGCCCTCTCTACAGTCTTCACCCTGCTGAGCATAAGCGTACCTGCGACGGGTAGGGATATGCCCAGGTAGCTCCCCACTAGGAACCTCCTCTGTAGGTAGACCTCGTAGGGGACTTCAGCTCTCACCTCCTTCTCCTCATACCCGTGGGAGATGGGGGTCACCCTGGATATAAGGCCCACTACCTCCCCGTTCTGCCTCGCCCTCTCCTTTGCTCCCTCTATCATGTCCTCCAGCGACATCACTCCATCAACTCCAGGTTCGCCTGGTTCACCCTGTTCCAGTCCTCGTAGTTGACCCCCACCATCTCCTTCGCAAGACCGAAGGAGAGGAGGAGGGCTGAGGCGCTCAACCTCCTGGACAGCTTGTCTGAGACCTCTATGAAGGTTGGTATGCCCCTGACCGACACGCTCTTGAGGGAGGTCTTGACCCCTGGGCACAGGAGGGAGGGATCGGAGCTCTCTACTCGGAACACTGAGTCCCTCACCTTGACGTACACCATGTACCTGGTCAGTACCCTGTCGGAGAGGGGGTGGTCCTCCTTCAGGACTGGAGATAGGTACACCTCCTTCCCCCTACCCAGCTCCAACATCACCACGTCGTCGGTAGCGTTTATGGACGCCTTCGAGTTCATGACTCTGCTCAGCTTCCTGGTCATGGACAACCTCTTGACTACACCCACGAGCTTATCTGTCTTCCTGGCCTTGATCAAGGTCTCGTAGGCTGACCTGTACGGTTCCCCCACGGTGGGTAGGAAAGGCCCTGGGAACACCGGTCCGTCAGCGATCGTGACGTTCCCCTGGTTTATGACGTAGTTCTCCAGGTTCACCCTCAGCTCGTCCAGGATGTTGTCGTCCTTGTACTCTGGGGTGTAGAGCACGCCATCCGGGTTCCTCACAGACACCACGTTCGGTAGTCTCGACTCGATGGCCTTGAGGACTTCATCCGACGCCTTTACTGCTATGAAGGGCACTGAGGTCTGGGGAGGGATCATGACGTGCGTCCCCTGGTTGTAGGCGTAGAGGGACGCCATATGTATGTTAGCCCCCCTAACGGTCAAGGTCCTGGATGACGAGTCCAGGTAGGAGAAGGACTTGAATGGATCGCAGTCCTCCAGGTTCCCGACCTCCTCTACCGTCCCCGCTTCCACCTCGGCAGAGGTGATCTCCCCCAGGAAGGGCCTGCTCTTGACCAGGGCTGAGAGTAGGTTCATCAGGTCCTTAACTGCGTCCTGGAACTCCAAGGTCTCACCTACCTCCACCGTAATAGTAAAGTAGTTCAGCCAGTCCCTGAGTAAAGAGAGTAACCTGAACTGTAGTTTGAACCCCTAAGGCCTGTGGGTGACTGGCTAGACCCACAGTACCCCCATTAGGGGTGAGGTTCAGCTCATAAAATACTTCCGGAAACCCCATACTACATAATCTATCTACTCAGCTATAAAAACCTTTCCAATGAAGAAATTTTTCGTTGCAAGGGATTGAAAAGCCTTTCAGAAAAATGAAAATCATCCGTCAGGTTACCAAACTGGATTCACACCGGTAAAACCCACCGTCTATCAACCTGGGCGTCCCTACACCCTCTCGACCTTCACTTTACCAAACCCGATCCCCCTCGACCTACCAACTCCAAGGAAGTTCGCCAGGCCTAGGAGCTTCTCCATGGACTCCGTATACCGCTTCGCCTCTACTACCTCGTACTTTACCCATCCATTAAACCCCCTCGTCTTCCTCAGGTTCCCGTTCTTGTCCTTCCCGACCACCACGGTCACTGGTGTAAGGGAGTAACCTACCTCGGCGAACATGACGTCAGCTATCCTCCCAAGCTTGTAGGGGGTCCAGTCCGAGTCCCCCAGGACTATCACCTCCTTAGGTGTAGCTATGGAGTTCCAGATCCTCGCAAGGGAGGAGATCAGGAGGGACGGCTGGGGGAGCAACCTGTTCATTTGCCTCAATTTCCTAGCCTTCACGTTAGGGGGTACCATGTACTTGTTGGAGAGCAGGGTGGGCGTCTCGAACCTCACGTTCACCTTATGGCCGAGCTCTGCCCTTACTTCACCTAACTCGGTCATCCTTATCTCTTCGAGGATCATCACAAAGTCCCCGTAGGGGGTACTGACCTCGTTGGGTATCTTCTCGAAGACCTCGGGGTCCACCTCCTCCGAGGCCAAGCTGAAGGTGAAGGACGCCCTCTCCTTAGCCCTCAACGTCATAACCCCCGGTCCAGTGGAATACAGGTACCTCCCCCTTAGAAAGAGTGGGAAGATGGAGATCTCCTTGTACTTTTTAGCGCTCTTGACGAGACTCCCTATCTTGGGATGACCCTCAAGTACGTACTTGAGGACCTTGGACGTGAGGGGAGGCAGTATCACGTCCCTCTCCGGGACCACGGAGTAGGTGGCTGATATCAAAAACGTCATGCCATACATAGAACTCGTTTAGTATAAAAGCGTGGTGATCTACGACTCAAACTTTTAACTAACGCGTGTTACTTATACTCGTGTCCCTCTTAGTATCCCCCATTGGCTTCGACGAAAAGTTCCTGGTAAGGGCGTTTTGGAGGAGAGGCAACAAGGAGATAAAGGAGGTCCTCCTGATCAAGCCCTCCGATAGGAATGAAAAGTCTGAAAAAGCACTCAACTCTTTTTCAGAACTGTTAAAACAGGTGGAGGTCCCCCTGAATGTCCTAGAGGTCGACCCCAAGGACTTCACTTCCGCGGTCTCGAAAATAGCTAGGGAGCTGATGAACTCGAGGTCTACCTCCTTCATTATAAACCTCTCCAGCGGTATGAGGATCCTGGGACTGGAGGTCCTCACGGCGTTCCTACTCTTGGACATAAACGCTGAGCTCGAGGTCGAAATGGAGAACCAGGAGGGAGTAGTGACCTGGAGCTTGAAGGACATGGTAAAGGGCAGGATCGACGTCAAGGGAGACGTGGAGATACTGAAGGCCGTCAAAAAGGGTATCAACACGGTCTCTGAAGTGGCGAGGGAAGTGGGGGCCCCAATCGCCACAGTGTGGAGGAAGGTCAACAGGCTAATAGAGGAGGGCTACCTAGAGAAGGACGAAAAGGACCTCCTAAGGCTAACCGTAAAGGGTAGGATCTCCACGGAGATCTACGACGCCTCATCTTAGAAACTGTGAAAGTTTTTTCACTTATCTGAAAAAGCTTTCAGTACCTAAATGCCATGAAGACTTATATAGGGCTTTGACGTAGAGAATAGTGATGAATATGAGTCAAGAAGACAAAGAGCTTGTTCTTAGGAGGGTGGCAAACCTGCTCGCGGTTGCCACCATTTACGCCGATACGCCCACTTTCACGGACAGGATGGCTAACGCCCTGAATAAAGAGTCCGTGTTGAGGTCCATCTACGATGCCGAGAGGATAGTGAAGGTCGGCAAGGACCGTGGAGAAATCATGGAGACGAGGGAACAGGGAGAGCACTCAGGTCCTTGGATTTCTGTGGTCGAGACGAGTGATAAAGGCAAGAACGTAAAGGGCAAGGTCTTCGGCTATTTACCGAGCGAACAAGACGTGGAGAAGTTCTTGAACTACGTGGAGAAGGACATATACCTAGCTAGGAAAGTGGGGGCCCTAGCTATGGCAGCCGTTAACAAGCAAGGGTGAGACCATGATAGCAGGAAGCGTTAGGTTACTTATCAACGTTGAGGCCCTCAACGGGGTCGAGTCTGTGGGCAACCTAGTGAGGCACAGGAGCGTCCCAGTCGTGTTCAGGACGAGTAACGGTTACGTGATGAGGTACGTTCCCGCGATCTCAGGGGAGTCCATAGCCCACACCTACCAGTTTGAACTGGCGCAGTTAGCAAAGGCTGGGAATCTACCAGTCACAAACCTGTCCCTGTCTGGAGAGTTCGTCAAGTTCGCAAGCGACGATTTCCTTGCAGGCGTGACCCCGCCAAAGGACGCCAACGACGCTAGGAGGTTTGAGGTCGACGTCATGTTAACTGACGTTGTAGCAGACGTGGGTGGCTTCCTGTTCGCGGGTAAGAACCCCGTCAGGAGGTCCTCCAGGTTCTACGTAGGGTACATGATACCGACACTCCAAGGGGAGGAGATCCCCTCGCAGCTAGAGGCCCAGTTCCACGTACGCTACTCCCAGTCCACTCAACAGCACGCCATATTCAACGTTGAGATGGGTTCAGCACTTTACACTGTGAGTTTCGCCCTAGACGAGAAGACTATCGCTACCCCGTCAAACGCTGGGAACCAGGTCCAAGGGGAGAGCACGCTAGCCCAGCAGAGGAAGTCCAGGGTAGAGGCTGCTATAAAGGCGCTCTCCGTGATAATGAACGTCAGCTTCGGAGGAAAGAGGTCCAGGTTCCTCCCATCAGCGAAGCTGCAGTCTGCTGTGGTCACAATGTCAGAGTTCCCGTTCATGCCAGAGCCCGGACACTCCCCCAACTACATCAAGGACACCGCAGAGAGGATAAGCAGGACAGCGTCCCTACGTGGCTCCCAGAACTACGTGGTCATGGCGGTGAACAACGAGGGCCTTGACGCAGGGAATGCCAAGGTACTGAGCTACCCTGAGGACCTGATAACTGAGCTCCTCAAACTAGCGAAGTAACAGGGTGCACGAATTGGAGTATTACGCCAAGGTCAGGTTAAAGCTACACTGGGGTTTTTCCGTCAGCGTCCCCTTGGCCGCCAAGGCCAAGCCGTCCTTCTTCCTCCCTCCCCCTTCAACACTCAAGGGAGCCCTCTCCTTCTCTAAGTATAGGGGGGTGGACACTGTGGGAGGTAGGTCGCCAGCGAGCGAATTTGAGGACGTCCTGGCCTTCGCTAGGTTCTCGGACGACACCGTGGCGAGCTACAGCGAGGACGTTGTGAGGAACGTTGTCCTCCTCTTCCAGAGACCGGAAAGGAGGGAGGATAGGACGTACTGGTTCAACATAGTTCCCACGGGAAAGGTTCTCTCCCCCGCAGGGGAAATAGTCTCAGTATTCGTGACTAATAAGTTCACTAAGAAGGAGTTGGAGGACATGGGCTGGTCGATCATGAGGTTAGGGTCCAAGGAGGGCCTGGTGAGCGTGGAGGAAGTGGAGACTGGGGAGGCTAAGGCGGTGAGCGGTAAGGTGAGCACTAAGTACTATTTCCCTGCAACAGCAGCCGTGGAGGAGTCCCACACGCCGAAACTCGTGTACGCCGAGTTCTGGGAGGGGGGCTTTGAGTACGGTAAGGAAGGGAAGCGCGTAAGGTACGCCGTCCCGCTCCAGAGGTTCCCCATGAAGTCCATCGAGGTGACGGTGAACAGTAGGAAAGCCTACGAGGTCGGTGGTGAGTACGTCGTCGTTGCTTGACTACTACTGGGAGGTAAACAAGGAGCTGAAATATTCCCCGAGGCAGGGGATAGAGGACACCCTAGCCCTCCTGGAGAACGGTAGTGATGTGGTGTTCACTGCACCGACTGGGTACGGGAAGACTACCCTTACCAAGGTCCTGGGAGTTGCCTCCTCCAAGGGGAACCAACTGTTTGACCGAGTGATCCACGTCCTCCCCTTCAGGGGCATAGTCCAGGACCTGTACAGTAAATTACGTGATGAGAAGAACAAGCTGGGGATCAAGAGCGTCGGGGCACAAGACATGGACTACCACGACGCGCCGTACTACCTGAAGAAGGTGAACGTGACCACTTTGGACTCTTTCATCCTCAACCTGTTTAAGGTCCCAGTGGACGAGTTCAAGAGGGTGATAAAGGGCAACGGTTCACACTTTGAGGTGCCCAGGGGTATGATATACTCTTCAGTGGTGATCTTCGACGAGTTCCACCTGTTCGCCGAGGAGGGAAGGGCCCTCAGCTCCACCCTCAGCGCCATAAGGGCGTTGAAGAACGCCATGGTGCCCGTGGTGATCATGACGGCTACGTTAACTACACAGATGAAGGACGAGCTCCTGGCTATGGGTTTCAAACACGTCCATGCTACCGACTTCCACGTGGACAGGCGCTTGAGAACGGAGTTCGTGTCTGACCCTGTCGAGGCTGTGGAGAAGGGGAAGAAGAACCTGATGGTCTTCAACACGAGGGAAGGGGCCATTAAAGCGTACGTGGAGCTGAAGCGGAGAGGTCACAGACCCCTCCTGATACACAGTAAGTTCAACACCCAGGACAGGAAGAAGAAGGTGGAGGAGCTGCAGAAGATGAGCGCGGACAAGAGTGAGTATGACGTAGCCGTGACCACCCAGGTCGTGGAGGCTGGGATTGACGTGTCCTTTGACGTCCTCATCACTGAGGCCTGTCCCGCAGACTCCCTTTTACAGAGGGCAGGTAGGGTAGCCAGGTACGGAGGAGATGGGGTCGTTAAGATCTTCCCCTTCAGCGGGAAAGTGTACGACAAGGAGGAGGTGGAGAGGACCATGAGAGAGGCGGAGAGGAGGGGGATAGACCCGGCCATACTCTCCGTGTTGAAGAGGGGTGTCGAGAGGGACATGGCCCTTGAGAAATCCCTAGAGATTATAGACTCGAACGTCATGTTCAGCGCTAGAACGGCATCTGACCTCATGATGGAGATGTGCTCCCTGACCAGGGAGGTCTCCCTGATCCCAGGCTTCCCCCCACGTACTAGAGACGCGCAGCAGGCCATACCCCTCACCGAGTACGAGGCCAGGCGTCTACTCCCTGGGAAAGTTGTCCCCTACGAAGGGGACGAAGAGGACTTTCAACCACACTCCCAGTGCCTCCCCGTTGAGCTCTTGAAGAACGGGATAGAGGGTGTCGTGATCAAGGGTTACGACCCAGAGGTGGGTGGGATAATATGAAGCCGTGCGCTTTCCACGAACAGGAGTTGACCTCCCACGCGAAGGGGAGCGTGGACCAAATGCTCACGTTCTTTGACGACCATTACTTCACGGTCCTGCACAGGAAACTGAACCATTACCTCAGGAAGCTAGGCAGCAACCTGGACTTGGATCCTCAGCAGGTAAAGGAACTGGTCAAGTTCCTGACAGCCTTCCACGACATCGGTAAAGCAGCCGAGGAGTACCAAGTACAGTTTGACGACGCCTGCAGGGCCAAGGGAGAAAAGACCTCCTTCGTGTACCACGAGGTAGGGGGTGCGCTCTTCCTCTGGTACAACCGATGGGAGGATGAGTTCCTCAAGGTGATGTCCGTCATGTCCGTTCTAAACCACCTAAACGCCATAAGGGGACTACACAACTTGAACGAAAGCAAGGTTAAACCTGGACACCTGAAGCTGGGGAGGTACGGCTCGGCCTTCCTGTCCCAGGTTATCGACCAGACCAAAGTGAGGAACCCGTTCATGACCACCTACGAGGTGAGGGACTACGAAAAGTATGAGGTCCAGGACATGGTGAGCCAGCTCAGCAGTTTCGCCAGTTCAAAGTTGGAGTTAAAGTACTACGTGCTCCTGCTGACCCCTATCATTGTAGGGGACAACCTGGACAGCTCCTCCCAAAGGAAAAAGGACCAGTCCTACAAGTCCAAGAGCAGGTTCATCACTGCCATTGAAACGGAGGTGAAGTCGAGTTGACCGTGACAGTACCTCTCTACGACATATTTGGGGACAATTTCGTGATCACCCTTGCCTCCCTCACGAGTAACGCTAGGAGGACCCTGGACTCAGTCGAGTTCGACGAGAGGGAGCTCAGGGACGCCCTCCTTACCGCCTCTGAAGTTGCTAAGGCCAGGGAAGGGGCAGGCAAGTTCGACTTCCCCAGGAGCGGAAACGACAAGAGGTCCTTTTCAGCGTCCCTCAAGTGCTTCAATATACCCGAAGGTACTCCAGTCTCCACGGCCCTAGAGAAGGTAGCGAACTCCCTCTCCCCCCAGCCCAGCTGTGAGGAGGTGAGCTCTCTCTCCATGCTTAAACCCGAGTTCTACGAGTACGCAAGGACCCCTGGGTTCTACGGAGGGAGGAAGACTGGTATCGAGGTGTCCCCCACCTACGTCATGCTGAGCGTAGCCGGTTGGGTCCTGAGCCGACTGGGGAGGGCCCCCGTCGCAAATAGGGAGTACGTGGGGGTCTACGCGTTCCCCATCGACATAGACAGGAAGTTCAGCACCATCCCCTCATTGTTGAAGAGCCTGGGCAACGGGATGATACCGGGTACCGAACCTGCGACTGCCCTCTCCATATGGTTGGCCTCGAAGATGCTGGAGTCAAAGGCAATAGTTGACCAGGTCATGCTCTACTTCATGTCTGAGCCAGGGGGGCAGAGCCCTGCCAGAGTGACCAGCGGGCAGATAGTGAGCGTGGAGAGGTTAGTCAAACACAAGAAGTTCAGTGATGTCCACAAGACCGCTGAGATAATCGCCCGTAGAGCGTTAAGCCCAGACCCATGGGAGTGCGATAAGGGAGGCTTCAGCGTAAGGTTCTCCAACCTCCTGTTCGAAGTATTGACTGGCAGTAGGAGGGAGGTCGAACTGACCTACTTCGCCAACAGGGAGTACATGAGCTGGAGAAATAGTGACGATGATAAAAAGAAGGAGTGCTTAGACTATTACAAGTCAGCTTCATCCATAGCAAACAAGGTAGCAGAAGTCTGATTTTTTGGGTAACTTTAAAGAAGGAGGTGGTAAGTCTTGGGAGAGCTAAAGGGTAGTATAACCTTCAGGAAAGTGTACGTGGGCATATCCAGGGAGCTGGTAAAGGACACCTTGTCCCTCTGCTACAGGGCAAGGTCTAAGAGGGACGGCTCAGACGTGTTCATATACCTGTCCCTGTTCCCAATTAGCCTGACCAAGGGAGCAGTTGTGGAGGAGCGCGACCTCGGGACTCTGGTGAAGACCCTGACGACTGAGTACTGCTGCTTTAAGGCAATGATGGTAATGAACAACCGTTTCCTCTACAAACTGTTCTCGAACCTGCTGGAGGAGTAGAGCTAGTAGGTCTGGTCGGACAGGTCCAGGGTTAACTCTGGTAATGCACTGAGAACTGCTGTCTAGACCCCTAACGACCAGGTCCAAGGACATGACGTCACCTGGGCTGACCTGGTGACAGAGACGGCTGGGTGTAGTCTGAGGGGTTGGGTCCACGTCTGGTCTATCTGGGCGACTAACGTAAACCTCTGCCGTCGATTATCACACGTCTCGGGAGCGACCTAGGTACCAAGACCTCTTCTACTTCCTTGTGAGAGCCAAGGTAATGAGGGGTTCCACTCGCGACGGTCTGTAGTCTACCTCGACCAGGATGCTCACCCAGGACGGGTAAGCGCAAGGCTTAGAGCTGGGCACGCGAGCGGAGGTATGGGCGCCAAGACCCCAAGGAGGGCCACAGCCTGATCTCCCCCCTCCTTTCAGGACCCAAGACCTAGCGAACCCTGATCTGTAAGACTTTTAAAGCCTGATCGTCTATGTACCCTATGAAGTTAGCCGTACTCGGGTCGGACAAGCTCGTGACCACAACAAACGCGTTGCTCTCCGAGGTCTTCACAGGGACCATCCCTAGTGAAGTCGTAGTGCTCTCCGAATCGCAGGGCACTAAAGACCTGACCAAGCTCGGGGACATCCTCAGCCTGTTCTCAGACGTGGAAATCCCTGTAAGGCAGGAAGTTATCGGGGAGGGCGTAGAGAAGTGGAGGCAGAAGGTCTCCACGCTGGACGTGGACGTGGCTGATGTCACCCCAGGTAGGAAGTACATGGCCGTCTCGGTCTACGCCTACTCCAGGGCGAACGAGGTCAGGTACGTCTACCTTAAGAACGAGGGACAGGGGTACAGGGTATTCGGTTACGTCCCCTTTAACGAGATCAAGGTCGTTGACGTCAGGGGAGGGAAGGAGATCCCCTTCTCCCCGCCTAAGGTAAACAAGGGGGGCAGGACCTCCTTCACCCTGTCCCAAGACGGGCTCAGGGCCCTCCTCAACGTATACTCCCTACTGGGGGAGGTGAAGGTCAGTATCGGAGGGGACGAACTCTCCCTGCAGGAACTGCCCGAATACGCAATGGAGACGGACGACGTGAAGACCTGCGCTATCAGGTCCGGTCTGCTCATCTTCAAGGAGGAGGCTGAGGTGAGGAGGAAGGTGGACCAGAACACCTTCTTTATCGCAGACACCAACGCCTACGTGAACCTGGGGAGGAGGTTAGGGGAGATCACTTGGAGCAGGGAGTTCGGAAGGAGGCTCCTGCCCAGTAGGTCGGTGTACAACGAGATAGAGAGCCACACCAACACGACGCAGAAGAACGATCCGTCCCTCAAGCTATTCCAGTTGGCCTCTTACTCCTTCCTATCTCTCCACGCGCCCCCTTACACTTCACAGTCTAAGGGTAGCGGTGATATCCCGCTCCTCAACGAGGTCACGTCCCTCAAGGGTACCCTACCCCACGTGGTCCTAATCACCGGTGACGCGGGGGTGACCAGGTCAGCCCAGGCCAAGGGGATCGACGTCGTGTTCTTGAACAAGGTCGTTAGGGGGAGCCCAGAAGGTGTGGGGGAGTTCCTCCAGTGTCTGTCCCTCTTTGGCAAGGACGTGGAAGTCCTGGTCGAGGACAGAACCGTTGCCAGGTTGAAGAAGCAGGTGAGGGCAGGGGACGAAGTCGAGGTCTACGACCAACTCAGGTATGCATGGGCCATAGAGATGGCCGAGAAGTTCATACGGGAGTAGAGGAGGTAAAGGGGCTGCTGGAGTCCAGGGACTGTCCATGGGTCAGGGGATAGGGGCTGCTGGACGGGCCTTGTCCTTCATGTGAAGCCCTCACTGGTCCGGGCTTACGCCCCTCATGTAAGGGGTGGCCGGGGGCAGATAACTACCAACAGGTCCATGACCGCACGACCTTAGGGTCGCTCTCGTGACGCGTAGGTAACGGAAGTGCCTACAAGTGAACTCTCAATCTCTCTCATGCTTAAGATGTTTAGAGGGGCGTCTAGGCCCAGGTACACGGCTCTCGGCGTTTTGCCTGCTTCCCTGCCAACCGGACGCATGTGTACTGCATTCAAAGCTTTCTCCTGCACCTCTGCCTGTAAGTCTAGGTACTCCCGACGCATGTGCACTGCATTGAAAGTGTATCTCCGAAGTCAAGGCCCCCATTATGAGGTTTTTAAGCGCTCAAGAACGATGATGAGACGTTAAAAGAAATAGTCGGATCGGCGACCCACTTACTATTTCTGAGTGAGCCCTCTGAGACGTCTCTAGTCCTTCTTTCCACTCTATGGAAGATCAACTGACCTCCGTGGGGAGGCCTTTCTATGCAGTTTCGAAAGATTTCAACTCTGTGGAAGATCAACCTTGTCAATTTCATTCTTAAAGAAAAAGAGGTAGCAAAAGCTTTCATCTCTATGGAAGATCAACTCTTCACAAAATCCTAAGGGGAAACCCTCATATGAACTTTCATCTCTATGGAAGATCAACTTGCACTCGGCGGTGGAGAAATTGGAGGTGGAAATACCGTCTTTCCACTCCATGGAAGATCAACTCTGACTTTTTCTCACTTCCGCTCACTGAACAGAACGCTTTCGGCTCTATGGAAGATCAACCCGTATGGAAAGCTGCTACCTAATTCGCCCTTTGTGCCAACTTTCAACTCTATGGAAGATCAACGACGGGCTACGTGACAACGAGGATACAAGTGCAGCTTACAGCTTTCAACTCTATGGAAGATCAACATATATTCTGGCGATACAAAAACGGAAGTGGTGCTGTATAGCTTTCAACTCTATGGAAGATCAACAGGTCGGTGACGTTAAGGTCACCGTAAAGCTTGAGGTAATACTTTCAACTCTATGGAAGATCAACAGGCTCAACAGCTACAGAGTCAGGTACAGAACCTTCTTAGCTTTCAACTCTATGGAAGATCAACCACATTACTATTGAAGTTGCAACAGTACGCTGATAGTGGTCTTTCAACTCTATGGAAGATCAACAATTCTAGTTTACAACTATTCAACTCAAGCAGGCTACCTTTCAACTCTATGGAAGATCAACTCCGCTTCCAACCTAGCACTCTTCACCAGGATCTTATCTCTTTCAACTCTATGGAAGATCAACGAAGAGGTTCAACAGGCTCCTAGGTTAATGGAGTTAAATCTTTCAACTCTATGGAAGATCAACAAGACTAGGTCAAACTGCTTTAATGAGTCTTATAACACCTTTCAACTCTATGGAAGATCAACGACAGATGGAGATAAAAGGTTTGTGAAGGAAGGGGTACCTTTCAACTCTATGGAAGATCAACTACCTTTATCGAGAATATCTTCACTCTCTGTTTGTACTCGCCTTTCAACTCTATGGAAGATCAACTTATCTTCTACGTATTCAACGAGGCCATACATATTTATCTTTCAACTCTATGGAAGATCAACGTGGCTGGCGGAATTGAAAGCGAAAATGTGAGGGGGTCTTTCAACTCTATGGAAGATCAACCTCATCCCGTTCTGTGGTTGTTGTACTCCCTGTAGTTGTCTTTCAACTCTATGGAAGATCAACTTAATTTCGTCCTTGTATGGGAGGTCATTAAGTTGATACTTTCAACTCTATGGAAGATCAACTAATGGAAGGTTGGTAGGGATGACTATTGTTGGGGATTTTGCTTTCAACTCTATGGAAGATCAACACTGATAAAGGTGAGGTATGAACCTCAAAAGGAAAGGGATCTTTCAACTCTATGGAAGATCAACTTGAGTATAGTGTTGAACAGTATTTAGAACTGGATGTTGCTTTCAACTCTATGGAAGATCAACAAAACCCCCTGCCCGGGGGGAACAAGCCCGCGTTCGTGGTCTTTCAACTCTATGGAAGATCAACATGCGAAACCGGCACTTCATACGTGACCCCGTTTGCGACTTTCAACTCTATGGAAGATCAACCTCTGGAAAAAGGGATTAATTAGCTTATAGGTGAGAACACTTTCAACTCTATGGAAGATCAACCATAAGTAATGAGACAGTGCCGCGGGCCAGGGTCGAAACTTTCAACTCTATGGAAGATCAACTGAGATGCGAAATGGCCCGTTGAGCGAGGGCGTCAAAACTTTCAACTCTATGGAAGATCAACGTGAGAAAAATGGTGAAAGGGAGCACAACCGACGCCGCACAAGCTTTCAACTCTATGGAAGATCAACCCCTCAAGGATCCTATACCCCCTCCCCTCCTTTTTTACGCTTTCAACTCTATGGAAGATCAACCTTCTCATGGCTGTGGCCAATCATAGACGCATTCCTATTAATCTTTCAACTCTATGGAAGATCAACGCGCAAGCCCTCGCAATTGAGGGCTACACGCCTGACCTGATCTTTCAACTCTATGGAAGATCAACAGTTATAGGGAAGAAGTGCTAAAGTTCATTAATGATAATCTTTCAACTCTATGGAAGATCAACGTACGGTGACGGGGTGTTTGACTTTGACAAGCGTACGTATCTTTCAACTCTATGGAAGATCAACTTGAATATGTTTATCACTATGATACTCTTGAGTTTGTTAATCCTTTCAACTCTATGGAAGATCAACTATCGAATAGGACGCTGATACCGGGCATGTAGCGTTTTTCTTTCAACTCTATGGAAGATCAACATGGTTGACAAGCCTGAGATACTTGCATCGAAGGTAAAGGGACTTTCAACTCTATGGAAGATCAACGGGAAACCCGATTCAGATAAACTACTTCGGAGCGATAAATCTTTCAACTCTATGGAAGATCAACTGAACCTGAGCTGAGCTCATAAGATAGCAGAGCTATTGCTTTCAACTCTATGGAAGATCAACTCATCATCTATGAATATTTGGCATCTCACGTTCTTTATTTCTTTCAACTCTATGGAAGATCAACAATGGTTCAGTTCTCTTAGGTTCTATGAATGGAGTAACGAACTTTCAACTCTATGGAAGATCAACCTCAGATGAAGAGATAGACTATATCATCAGATCTTCGAGCTTTCAACTCTATGGAAGATCAACACCACCCAGAGGCGTGGCTGGATCGCAGAATAACATTAACACTTTCAACTCTATGGAAGATCAACTAATTGCGACGTGCTGAATAACGAGCTAGCTGATATCACCTTTCAACTCTATGGAAGATCAACACCTGTAATTGCCTTAACGTCAGTCAACAAGCTAACGAGACTTTCAACTCTATGGAAGATCAACCAGATGTAGTGGGCGTGGTCGCTAGGAACAACGTAATAACCACTTTCAACTCTATGGAAGATCAACTTGCGGGTCACGCGGGGGGGTATGTTCTCGGGTTGTCGTCCTTTCAACTCTATGGAAGATCAACTATAACACTCTCTCTTACTCACCTTTCGGGATCCACTACTTTCAACTCTATGGAAGATCAACGAAATACGAGGATTACGAACTTCTAGGACAATCGATGGATACCTTTCAACTCTATGGAAGATCAACTCTAGTAATGATTTTTGCTTTGGTGTATCAAGTCGCAGGCTTTCAACTCTATGGAAGATCAACAGCATTACGTTCGTACGCTGATACGGTTGTGTTCATAGTCTTTCAACTCTATGGAAGATCAACTACGTCCGGCTTGCTAGTGCTCGTCAACTCCGTGCTGCTGACTTTCAACTCTATGGAAGATCAACTCTTTGGGCTGTCCAGGGAGTTACTCACGAATAACACTCTTTCAACTCTATGGAAGATCAACCTTCCAACGTTTCAAACGCACATATCATAAATGCGCTAAACTTTCAACTCTATGGAAGATCAACGCTTCCTGCAGCAACTGCGCCCTAGTTGACTTTGGTGGTGGTGGCTTTCAACTCTATGGAAGATCAACTCAGTAAGGTCAACGTGTACATGGAGAATCACGAAGCAAAAATTACTTTCAACTCTATGGAAGATCAACCTCATAAAAAGTAACGTTGCCGTTGTCGTCTATCTCTTTCAACTCTATGGAAGATCAACATGAATGAGAGTTCGCTTGGTTCTAAGATTGAGGAATTAACTTTCAACTCTATGGAAGATCAACGTACGATATATTCTACAAGTCCTGTTGAGGCAGATGTATCTTTCAACTCTATGGAAGATCAACGTGTAAACGTCGCCCTAGTACAGTTGAACGTTAAAGTCTCACTTTCAACTCTATGGAAGATCAACGAGCTGAATGAATGGATCGGATCCAAAAGTGGGCCAGACCTTTCAACTCTATGGAAGATCAACTCGTGTTGACCCACTTCACATCTTTACGGTAAGATGCACCTTTCAACTCTATGGAAGATCAACTAACTGGAGGAAATGCAGGAACAGCATTTTGATTAGCTCCCTTTCAACTCTATGGAAGATCAACCGCTTGTTGTAACTCTTCAGCTGACTCATAACCATACCTTTCAACTCTATGGAAGATCAACCAGTAGGCCGCCTGTGGCAAATTTGACGGGTAAGGTTTGACTTTCAACTCTATGGAAGATCAACGACTTCACGCGTATAATGGTCTCGTCATCAGTATCCTTGACATCTTTCAACTCTATGGAAGATCAACAATGTTCGCTTGAACGGGGACTAGCTTGTCTTCAGGCTTCCTCTTTCAACTCTATGGAAGATCAACTCAAGGGAGCCTGAAGAGGAAGAGGGGAAAGGGGACTTCAGAGCTTTCAACTCTATGGAAGATCAACGCCAACGTCTGTAGATAAGGCCTCTCTTGTTGAGTCTCGAGCTTTCAACTCTATGGAAGATCAACACGATGTTGTAAAGGTCTCGGAAAGTCGGGTCTGGGTTTTTCCTTTCAACTCTATGGAAGATCAACCGAGTAATAAGTACCCGTTGATTAATATCGACAACTATTACTTTCAACTCTATGGAAGATCAACGAGTCTGACGCCTACGAAAGAAATTACGCATATCTATTCCTTCTTTCAACTCTATGGAAGATCAACAACTACTTCTCCGTTTACCCAACAAGACGTATCTCTAATCTTTCAACTCTATGGAAGATCAACTTGAGTATCTTAAGCAGGCTCAAGCTCCTCGTGGATAACCTTTCAACTCTATGGAAGATCAACCCCTTTTTTAATCCTCCCTCTTTCTTCCGCGTATGAGGAACTTTCAACTCTATGGAAGATCAACCAAGGCACCCACAACGGTCAGGGGGTCGCCGGTCTCTACACTTTCAACTCTATGGAAGATCAACCCTGGCCGGGCCCACAAAACGCCGTTTCGTGAGAAAGGTTCTTTCAACTCTATGGAAGATCAACTAAGGGCTGTGTGCAAACTCTTCCGAATCTTTCCTCTGTAACTTTCAACTCTATGGAAGATCAACTTTGAGTTATTCTTAGACGTAACTAAAGCTAAGTTGACGACTTTCAACTCTATGGAAGATCAACATACCCCAATTCGTTGCGGTTGGGGTCACGATGAGATGATCTTTCAACTCTATGGAAGATCAACGCAGTGCCTATTTTGTTGGAACAACATTTTCAATCCCAAGCTTTCAACTCTATGGAAGATCAACGAAGAATAACCCTTTTTTCCCTTTCTCTCTTTCTGCTTTTTCTTTCAACTCTATGGAAGATCAACTGAATATACCCAACAAGAGACTACACGACGCCGTAAAGCTTTCAACTCTATGGAAGATCAACACATAATTGAAGGTTACCCACAGCCCCACGGTTACCACTTTCAACTCTATGGAAGATCAACTGCTCAAAACGAATAAAGAGCGTATCTATGGAGTCTTTATCTTTCAACTCTATGGAAGATCAACAAGATGAATTTCCAGAGATTAAATTATTGCATTATCCTAGAACTTTCAACTCTATGGAAGATCAACCAAATGGGCCCTTCTGGGAAAGCGTCTAAGGGGATATGTCCTTTCAACTCTATGGAAGATCAACAAATACCATCTCGGCGCATATACCGATAACCCCTGCGAACTTTCAACTCTATGGAAGATCAACCTTACTGTCGTAAATTCTCATTATATATGCTTGCTCTATCTTTCAACTCTATGGAAGATCAACTTTAGGGGTGAGCGTCATGAGGCTTACGTATTGTCTGCTCTTTCAACTCTATGGAAGATCAACAGGACTGCCATTATACCTGTAATCCCCGGTCTAGGAATACCTTTCAACTCTATGGAAGATCAACGGGGAGGAGCTAGGCCATGGGAAAGATTAGATTAAGAAGACTTTCAACTCTATGGAAGATCAACTACTTGCTAATACTAGCTAATATTAGGTGGTTGAAAAACTTTCAACTCTATGGAAGATCAACGAAAAGTTCAGAAGCCAAGTAAAGGGTGAGATCATTGCTGCTTTCAACTCTATGGAAGATCAACAGAACGAGCTGACAAAGACCCTACCAGCGCAGAGCGTAGGTCCTTTCAACTCTATGGAAGATCAACCTCTATCACCTTCTTCACATAGTTGGCGTACTTCGTAGTGAGCTTTCAACTCTATGGAAGATCAACTTCTATTTATCTCTTATCATTAATGTAATAAATAGAAATCTTTCAACTCTATGGAAGATCAACATGACCCCTACCTCCTTAATATACGCTGGAGCATCCTCCTCGCTTTCAACTCTATGGAAGATCAACGGATCAAAAACTGAGGTTGATGACTTACTAGAGAAAAAGACTTTCAACTCTATGGAAGATCAACCCAGTTAAATATCTTGAGTGGTCTCTGTAAGACTTGGTACTTTCAACTCTATGGAAGATCAACTTCTCTAGCTCTTGGCGTTGCTCTTCAGACATAGGAGAAAACTTTCAACTCTATGGAAGATCAACACGTGGGTCAAAAGCATACTTTATCAACGCGTCTGCTTGGAGCTCTTTCAACTCTATGGAAGATCAACTGGGGTCGAGAAAAGGATGGAAGGGGGGAAAGCAAGTTATCTTTCAACTCTATGGAAGATCAACACTACCACCGCATCATGAAGCTCTTTCTTCACTTTCCAATCTTTCAACTCTATGGAAGATCAACGAGCTAGTGGAGCTGCTCGATCGTTATGCAATGAAACATCTTTCAACTCTATGGAAGATCAACAGAAGAACGGCGGATATGAGGACTGGAAGGGCAAAGATAACTTTCAACTCTATGGAAGATCAACCTTATCGCCGCCAACACGCCTGCAATCACGAGACTGAACCTTTCAACTCTATGGAAGATCAACTTAAGAGAGATAAGAGAAGTTACACCGAGAAGGGGGTCTTTCAACTCTATGGAAGATCAACAAGGGATGTACTCGACTTCCTACACTCCGCAGGAGTGTATGGCTTTCAACTCTATGGAAGATCAACATACTTCCAAGAACACCCTGGCCACCTCCTTCCTCCCTTCTTTCTTTCAACTCTATGGAAGATCAACCTAACTCGACTAACGTTCTATATGCTGAATTTGCTGTAATCTTTCAACTCTATGGAAGATCAACGTCGGAGTGGAAGGAAAAGGATTAACTTAGAAAAAAACATCTTTCAACTCTATGGAAGATCAACTGAACATTTATATATCCTTAATTTACTTCAATTTACTCCCTAATAATAAGCTTTTTCCTCAACTCACTGACGAATTTTTACTGGAATACCTATCAGTCTTATCATTTCCGTAAGCAGTGGCTGATCTCATTGAAGAATGTTTTTAGAACGTATCTGTTACTTGAAGGTAAGTAGAGACGAGTTAGCCCTTTATCCAGCAGTTATGACGAGGAGCACGGAAAAATGCCTGGTCGACCTTTCCCTGAACAGGTCCTTGATTAAGCGGTAGAAGGCGATTTGCCCGTCCCTTTCCATGAAAGATATACCCGCGAGCTTTCAATCTCACGTGTTAACCTTACCTCATCTCACCCTTGATCCCCGCCTCCATCCCCTAGGGTCCCAACTCTTCCCGACAAAAACCGGGAAACTTACGTCTTTCCTACATATAGAATAGTCTCTGTCGCTCACGTGGACCCCCTCTACCTTAACGTCGCCCTTCTCCCACTGAGATTGTAGGGACGCTGTCAACACCTCCTCCTAATTAGACCTGGGAAAACTTCACGGTCCGCCTAGTCCAAGTTTAAAGACAACACTGTATTATACAAACACATGAGGTCTCAGATAACTCGACAGCTCCGAAGGTTACACTCCTACAGGGCCTCAGACCCGGTGGACGAGGACCTGAGGGGCTGGAACTACCACACCCCGCCAGTTAAGCCCAGGAGCTACCTGTCCCTGTCCATAGGGGACGTCGCCTACCGGTACTGCGAGACTAAGAGGGACGTCTACCTCAGGAAGGTCATAAAGGTAAAGGGTGAGCAGACACCCCTGCTCTCCCTGGGACAACAGGTCCACGAGATTATCGCCTCTTCCTCCAGGGACATCTCCCGGCTCTTGGCCCAAGGGCTACCCCCTTACGAGGTCCTAGAGGTCGTCGGGAGGAGGAGGTACGGGAACTGCTCATCCCCCTACTGCGAGAAGGTCAAGAAGGCGTTCTCCTTCTTCCTCCTTTCCGACGCTTCCGACTCCTCCGAGTTCATACCCATGATCTCCGAGTTCAGGGTGGACGGGTCCCCCTTAGGGCTGAGCAGGTGGCTTTCGGCTGACGCTGTAGCCCAGCTGTCCATGGTGGTGGAGATCAAGGTCGGGAATCCACAGGACTTCCACAGGTTAGCCCTCTCGGGGTACGCCCTCGCCCTCGAGAGCGCCCTAGAGCTACCCATCGACTTCGGCGCTCTCATCTACGTGAACGGGCTCAACAACAGGTTCCCAGACATCAGGACGGAGGTGTATTACATCTCCACGGACTTAAGGAAGGAGTTCCTGGACGCCAGGGACGAGGTCATAGAGATGGTCATCGAGGAGAAGGACCCCGGGCTCTCCAGTAGTTGCTCCACAGGGTGCCCTTTTTACTCTTACTGTAAGAAGTGATGGTGAGGTGAGGTCAACGTCTCACGGGTTTAAGATTCGAGGCCCTTGGTCGGGCTTAGGGGGTGACGTACCCTTTCCGCTTGAGAAAGTGGAGCTGACCTGGCCGGATATGTCAACGTGTCCAGGGCCTGACGCGTCCCTTCCTCTCCTGGATCTGGTACTCACCCACGCATATCCGACCTACAACGGCCTCTCTCGGCACTCCCCCAGGGCTATCGCTCACCGCTGCACGACTCGGTACTTTCAGGATGTCCTTGGAGGGCTGCAAAAATTCCTAAGAAGTCAAGGCTGCATGACCCTGGGCCCTCACGGGTTAAACGGGGCCTCCAGGGGGTGGATAAGGCCTCCCCGTTCTTCACAGGGCTATCAAGTAGGTGTTACCCCTGCACGACTGGGGACCGTGGACGGGCAGCTCCGCTCACCTCTAGACCCCAAAAGAGGGACGTGCCCTAGGTCAGAGGAGGGTGTTTCCAGTTGAAGGTCCTCGTGGTCTCTCAGCACGGCTCCTACGTCACGGTGAACAAGGGGCTCTTCCTGGTCAAGGGGAAGGACAACTCCAAGTTCGAGGTCTCCCCCGCGGAGGTAGACGAGATCCTGCTCATATCCACAGCGACCATCTCAGCGAGGGCAATACAGTTGGCCCTGACCCACGCCATCGACATCTTTTTCATGAACTCCAGGGAGGACGTGTGGGGTAAGGTCATGTCCAGCTCAACTACCATGACCGTGGACACCAGGAGGTCCCAGTACGAGGCCGTGGTCCAGGGAAGAGGGGAGGAGTACGGGAGGGAGATCATCTCAGCCAAGGTAGAGAACCAGGCGTCCCACCTACTCCACTGGTCGAGACAGGGCTACAGGACTTCCCACAAGGTTCTCGACCAGTACAACGAGGCGACAGCCGCGAGGCTATACTGGCAGGATCTGGCCACCGTAGTCCCCAGGGACTTGAAGTTCCAGGGAAGGGACCACGACTCCCAGGACCAGTTCAACGTCTCCCTTAACTACTCCTACGCCATCCTATACAACAGGGTCATGAGGTACCTGACCCTCGTGGGCCTGGACCCCTACCTAGGCTTCGTCCACAAGGAGAGGTCGGGTAACGAGAGCCTTGTCTACGACTTTTCAGAGATGTTCAAGCCCCTCATAGACTTCTCCCTAGTGAAGGCGTTCAGGCAGGGTTTCAGGGTGTCACTGACCAAGGGCCTGCTGGACGGGGAGAGTAGGGCGAAGCTAGCGAGCCTGGTAATAAACGCGCTTGAGGAGAAGGTCAAGGAGAAACACGACGACCACACTAAGACCTTGAACCAGGCAATTAAGTCCCACGCCGTGAGGTTAGCCAGCGCCCTCAGAGAGAGGAGGGGCTACAGGGGCTTCAGGGCGAAGCTCTAGGGTGAAGGTATTGATGCTCTTGGTCATATACGACGTGAGCGATAACGGGAAGAGGACAAGGTTGGCGAACTCCCTGAAGAGGTACGGAATGTCCAGGATACAGAGGAGCGCCTTTAAGGGGGAGGTGGACAGCCAGAGGGTGAAGGACCTGATCAGGCTGATAAGGAGGGAGGTGGACCAGACTGACGTGGTGCACCTAGTTCCGCTGGACCCGAGGAACTGGGAGATGAGGGTGGTCATAGGGGATGAAGGGGGACGGAATGACGGCCCCGCGACGGTGGTATAGGGTGGCGTGCGAGGGATCTGGACCAGTGGGAGACCCCACTCACCCGGTCCACCCGGTGGGAGTTGTCCCCACCTTGACCTTCATGAGGCGTGGAATTCCCTTACGGAGGTGAAATAGACCGTGGAGGGACCTGGCGTCAATGTCACCGTGACTGACCTAAAGGACTTCTACCTCTGCAAGGCTATCCCGTGGATCAGGAGGAGGCTAGGGTGGAGGGAGCCGATCACCTACAGCGTGGCCATGGGGAAGGAGGGAGAGGTACCTAGGTTGGAGGGGGCGAAGTACGAGGTCCTCCTGTGGGACCCTGCCACGGCGTTGGTGGGAGTTGTCGACGCCATAACTGAGGACAGGGTCTACGAGTTCAAGAGGTTCACGAGGGGTAAGGTGGGCCACTTCAGGCTCCAGCTCTTGGCTTACGCGTACCTAGCCAACAGGAACGGGTATAAAATAAGGGAAGCAGTGCTACTGATGAACGGTGAGGAGAGGCTAAGGATCGAGGTCAACGAGAACCACTTGGGTTACGTGAGGGACTTGACCAAGAAGATAAGGGAAGAACTGTCTCTTGACAAGCCCCCCGTAGTGTACCCCTCCAAGAGGTTGTGTGAAGTGTGTCAGTACAAGAGGGTGTGCCTGTCCACACCATATTATTGAAGGGCTTCGTGGTGGAGCTAGGGTGAAGCCGCTGGAGGTCAGTACATGTTAATACCTTAATACGCCTCCCCGAGAAGCTTGCTCTGGTCTGCTTAGTCTCTAGGGTTGACGTCATGGCCAGTCGGTGTCCCTAATACCCTCCCAAGGGAGACATGCCTCTTTATCTAACTACGTAAAGCTTTCAAGGTAGCGGTTTGCGTTTAATATAATTTGTAAGACTTTAGCTTTTTTTTTTTAAAAATTAACCGTTTTAGGACTTTAAGGTAGTTACTTCCAACTTTCACAGTCCTTGACCACACATATAGATTACGTTGTAATAGACCTGCCCTTTCCACTTTAGTTTCAGGGTTGTTTGAGGGCCTACCCCACATTTCAGATAGTGTGAAATACCCAGACGTGACGACTAGACCCTTTCCACCTCCTCTAAATGGAAGAGTGGTAGCCTATTCTAGTAAAATTCATGACCCCCATCCCCACCTGTCCCATTTGTCGAGGAGCCCAGAGGGCTATACTGAACAACTTAAGGGACACCCAACCTCATAATCACAACTAGGACGATGAAAATACTTGGAACCGTTCACCCCAACTCCACTGCCATGTTTAGTACAACGATAAGGTGAGTAGTGAGGTAAAGATAAGCGATCTAGACCTCTTATCCTAGCTTTACGCAAAACAGTCGAGGTCGGTGGGGACCTTAAGCCAGCACCCCATCCCTCACCGTCCATTTTCACTAGCCCTCTAACCCACAAGTGTAGATAAAAGTGAGGGAAGCCAAACGTCCAAGGCTAAGTACAGATGGTACTAACATGTTTAGACCTCCGTCAAGTAGTTATTACGATTTTAATGTCGGATCCAGACGGGGCCTGCCCGAATTTGTATTATTTAATGAATCTTTACTTCTCCGAAACCCTTTTTAACGCCATTTCTATTGGTGACCGAAACTCTTTTTAAATGTTATTCACAAAAAATTGAGATGTCAAGCAGTTCAAGTGACAAGGGAAAAAGACTTGTAGCTTTCATAGCAGTGTTCAGTTTCATCTTTACTACCCTCTATTACCTTGTTTCGGGCCTTTTACCAGCAATAGCTAACGGTTTGACTAGGGGTGACCTTTTCAACAGCGTCCTTAGCGTCGTGAACAGTAAAAATAGCCCGATCATATATTCTAGTACTGTAGTTGACAGTAATGGGGTTGTTAAGCTCAGCCTAATTGTCTACGCTGTGTTCGAAAACCCAGTGAGCGTATTAAACCTAGCTATTTTAGGATTGCCACACGTCCCAGGAGGAGGTACTCTACTCTTCGGAGGAGGGTTAGTCAACCTGATCTCTGGGGGGATATTTGCTTACTTTTATAGGAGGTCTAAGGGAGTCCTTATATCATCAATTTCGTTAATAAGCAATAGTATTATACAAGCGTTCATCACCTCGAGAATCTCCTCTGACCCTCCCTTTTATTCGCTTTTTTCAATGTCTGAAGCTTTACTTTTCGTTGTCGGGCAAGTCATAGCAGGTACTGAGCTCTACAGAGAGAACAAGGTCAAGGCTATACTGGTCTCCTTCCCCTTCTTTTCCTTATTGAATATATTAGGCTTCGGTTGGCTGATCTCTGACGCGTTTAACGGGGCTCAGACGCACTCGTCCGGGGCGCAGCAGTACGTCCCACCTAGCACGACCCAAAACTATAACGACTATGACGCTCTGGTTGGAGCGCTGCGTAATGGGGATAGCGCTGAGGCTAGGATGTACATCTCTGAGTTGCAGGCTGACGGGTTCGCAATAGAGGACATATTGGACCAACTGGTCAACGATGGAGAGTGTAGGGGGGCAATATGGGTGATGGACAACTACACTCTAGACTTTGGAAAATTAAAAGATTCTAGTGTAGTCGACTGCATAGTCGAGGCTCGAAGAGTCCCCAAGAGTGTAGTCAGCCTTCTAGAGTCCTTGGACAAGACCAGCGTGGAAAACGCGTTAAGGTTAGCCAAGTTCATTTATTATAATACTAACTTAAGCGACAGCAGAAGGGATAAGGCCGAGGAAATACTGGTCAAGCACTCAGTAATCCAAAGAGGCAATCCTCCTGCATCTCCTCAGCCTAAACCTGGTTCTACCATGCCTACTCTCGACAGGTGGGACCCTAACCTGTGGGTCGGGAAGGAGGTCTATGGCTATACTATCGAGAGGGTTTTAGGGGTGGGCGGGACTTCTTACGTCCTGTTAGCTAAGACTGGTGATGAGCAGTACGCGATAAAGGTACCCATACTCTCTTATTCGCCTACGCAAGCTACGAAGGTAAGTAGCCTGACCTTCCAGGACATTTATAAGGAGTCCTCAAACTTACAGAGGTTGTCAGAGCATGGTAACGTTGTTAGGATATTTGGTATGTTCCTTGACATGAACTTGTTGAAAAGGGTCGAGAGGGGTGAGGTCGCGTATTATTTGTCTAACCCCCCTGCTATTGTGATGGAGTACATGGGCGGTGGGAGTTTAAGTACTCTAGTCAACGAGGATACGGTGTTCTTCTCCACCCGTTGGGTCGATGTCCTTAGGACCGTGTTCCTGAAGGTGGGTAAGGCCCTGGACTACCTCCACAAGAGTGGTTACGTCCACTTGGACGTAAAACCTCAAAACATTTTCTTTAGTAGGCCTTTGGGTGGGACCGGTGAGGAGGTCTACGACAGTCTGGTTAAAGGTCACGCTGAGGTCAAGTTAGGGGACTTGGGCTCCGCTAGGAGGGCTGGGGAGAGGGTAACGCAGTACACTGCTCAGTACTGCCCTGTTGACCAAGTCAAGGCTATGGTCCTCGGTAAGGCTGACCCGTCGATGGACGTGTACTCTTTTGGGGCCTCCCTTTACACTGCGTTGACTAGGAGGTATTTTAACCCTCAAGAGCTGGTCAAGTTGATGGACGATGCTGTAGATGACTATGCGAGAAAGGGGAGCAGTTTCTTGAGTATCTTGAGGGAGGCTGAGGAGAAGTACGCGAGATATTATAACGGTGAGTTGAGGACATCTCTCTCTAGTTACCCAGATAATTTAAGAGAGGTCATTTTGCTCGCCACTGACCCAGACCCTAATAAGAGGCCTAGGATGGGCTATATCATAAGCCTACTTTAAATACTTTTATGGAGTGATTAACTAATTTCATATTAGGTACATGACGACTTCTACAAAATAAATGACGCTCAACGACCTTACGGAGCCGGTGACGTGGGAGATGAAATAAATCAGAAAATGACGAAAGACTTTCTTTCTAGACAGAGAACTGTTAGAGGAATAAGCTCACGCTTGGACAAGAGTTGCTGAACTAGTTTATAAGTAAGCATAGCCAGCGAAGAGAAAGGGAGTTACCTCATGAACCTCTCACACAAGTCTATAGTATCCAAGGACTCAGGCCCCGTAAAAGTCCATGTACCTGAAAAAGAATTGATATATTCTAGGTCGACATCTTTGCTTAGCATGATAGCGGACCGTGACCGAAAAAATCATTTCTTCATTATACTACAGATGGCGTGGTGAAAATTAAAAAGAGAAAAGTAGAGAAACCACGTCTTAAAATTAGTGAGACCTGATCACCCTCTTCGACCCCTCTCCCTTAAGTAGAAGAATGAGAGGGGGGTTAAGGCCCCCAGGTCCCTGCCCTAAAGGGTCTTGCCGAGGTTTAAAGGGTTACTGCCCTCTGTTGCTCCTTCTGACATTAAGAGGAAATAGAAGGGCCCTTTAGCACACTTAGTCTAGGTAAGCCGTCCTTTTTATTTTATCAGCGTTAAGTGGGGTCTGCATCGCATTATTCTCGCGCAGAGATTGGTTGAAGAGTTTTACAGTTCACCGTTGTGGCTTGCACGACTTATTACTAGTAGCATTTATATATTAGTAAATTAAATAGTAGAATATGGAGAGGGTCAAGGTAACTAGGAACTACCAGATGACTATCCCCTCTACTGTAAGGGAGGCTTTAGGGATAAAAGAGGGAGACATCTTAGAGGTCTACGTCGAGGGCGATAGGATAGTGATAAAGAAGGTCAAGTCTAAGAGACCTAGGATAAGGCTCAATAGACCCGTAACCTTGGAGTATATAGAGGAGAGCGTAGAGAGAGGTATGCATGAAAGTCTTAGTGGACACTAACGTTATCATTTTTGACCTCATAGAGGACTCACAGTTCCACAGGGAGGCTGAGGAGCTACTAGACACGGCAGATACTTGGGTAATACCCTCTATAGTTATCCACGAACTGGTATGGTTCTTGAGGGCTAACAACATTGAGGACTTAGAACACGTATCTGCCTACTTAGAGGACCCAAAGGCTGAGGTCGTCTGTGATGATTATGAAGTAATAAGGAAGACATTTGAGATAATGACCAGAGAGAGGCTATCACTCTCTAGATACAACGACGTGGTTATACTCGCCCACGCTATACTTAAAAGATTACCACTCGCTACCTTTGATAAGAGGCTCTCCAGTCTAGCCAAGAAATACGGTATAACCAGCGTATAGGACTGACCCTAAAGGAGCGTACTACTGAGGTTAAGTACTCCATATGTGTTAGTACTGGCTCAACTTTGACCCCAAACACTAGCCTCAAATTTCACCCTCCTCCCTATCAATTGGTTAAAACGCTCTGAGGTGGAGGCACGTCTACAGCACGAACAGTAGTCTCACCAAAGAGGAGCAAGTCGGGCTTGAGACTTTTATCTCCTGTTCAGTAGCTTAAGCTTACAACGTAAGAGGTAGTGGGCCCAGAGCTGTGGGGTAGAAGCACTTACGTAAAGTGTAAGGTAGTCGTTTAGGAACGGACCAGTATTTTTATCGCGGGGTCTTTAACAGGTAAGACGCGACTGGCTACAGACTAAAGACTGAGGAGATCAACAATATAGGAGGGACCAGATATCGCCAGTCCGTATCGTCACGTGTCCAGCGTAGACTATAGGAGTTTTCGTCAGCTCTGGGGTTCTGGGTTCCTAGGATTTCACATAACTTGATACTTATGTTTGGGCTCCGGAGTCAAGTGAATTTTCGACTCCACCCTCCTCCCATTAGCGTGGTAACTAGACCATACAGAGGGTACCGTCTAAGCGGGGGGAACCCGCACATCTTGGGCTGTCCATATCCCAGCCTTTTGTGACGCATACCCACATCTGGCATCATCTAAAAATTTGGATGGAGTTGTCTCACCTCCTCCCCGCCCTGCGAGGGTCCCGCTGAGGTCTGAGGCGTTTTCCCCTTTACGGAGTTACTCCGTTAGAGGAGACGAGGTAGGAAACAGGTTTTTAACTTGACCACACCTCTCCTGGTCCCCAGTTCCATTCATAATTTCATTGTGTTTGAAGCTACATTAACGTCCTGTGGAGCTTATGACCTAAAGGGCAGTCGACGACTCCCTAGGCTTCCTCGCAACTACGACCTCGTGAAGAGAGTAGAGTAGGGGTGTCGTACTCCACAACTAGAGACACCTTTATGACCTACTCGTAGAGCTTGCATTCAACGGCGCCAGTTAACTAGGAAGTCCTCCATACGATGCGGTGAGAGGAGTACGACGTGACCCCGTATTGGTGTACCCCTCCTCTCCACCCCATACCACGGTCGTGTCTAGTGGGTAAGGCGGTAAGTCTAAAACTTAACTGTATTTCGAGTACCACCTCGCTATCTAGTCCAGAAATACTAGGTTTCCTCCAAGCTAGGGGTTTCCACAACGTCCCCGGGTGTAGATGGATGCCCCTAGAGGTCTCACGCGCAGGCACGCACACCCAGCGAGGCGACCCACTGACAGCCCTACCCCTTCCCTTCCCCTCCGGGACTTCCCCCAGGCTTTTTGTATTCCCCTCCCAACTTGACGACTAACAGGGCCCTACCGAGCTCCGTCAGCTCCACCCCCCTGTCCTTCCCCCTCAAGTTCAGGAGGCCCCTCTTCTTGAGCTCTGACACCCTGTTCACCACCGTCTTCTCGCTCTTCCCCAGCCCCTTAGCCAGGTCGCTGAGGGCGACCCCTTCGCCCTTCCCCACAGTCATGAGCAACCTCATGTCCTCAGCGGTGTAGTCCTCGAGTAGGCTGTAGACCTCCTCCCCCCTGACCACGACCTCGCTCCCCTCCCCGGTCTCGTTGAAGAAATACGCGACGAAGGGCCTCCTCGTGGATATAAGTGAGAGCAGTATCACTGTGTCCATCAGGCGCAGTCCTAGGCTGAGGTTGGTGTACACGAACCCCTTGCTCCTGCCCACTATCATGGCGACCTGGGAAAGGGTCTTGGGGAAGTCCCCGACCTCTATCTCCTCAACTTTGGGCTCTGGGTAGCGCATGCGGTAGCACGTAGCCCTCAAGCCCTCTATTGCGTCGGCTACCCCACCTACAACGGGCCTAGGCACTACTATGACCAGCTCGTCTTCCTTAGAGGCGTTAGTCCTAGCGAGGAGCCTTAGCATGAACGACTCGTGGAAGCCCATAGTGCTGAGGTAGGTCTTACTTTCGGTCATGCCTGAATTATAGGGACTGGAGATATAAACTTTTTGTTGAAAAAGGTGTTGGCATGTCCCTAACTATTCCCGTGGAGGAACGTCTGAGGTGGACAAGGTTGGGCCCACCTTTCAGGGGTCTTCCATTCTCTACATTAAAATAACGTTGTATTCCCAACTTTAGTTGAGAAGCGGTGGAGACAAACGGGTAGGGCTGGGACCAGGGATGGGGTTGAGAAAGAGATACGTTAATCACGGATTCCTCAAGGTAGTTAGTAAGGTGTCGTAGTCTAGAGAAGAGACAGAGATACGTTACTCAAGGACTAAGGAGATGTTCGCGTGTCTGAAGAAGACCTCTGACTCCAGCACGAGTCCTGCAGATTCCTTAGAAGTTCAGTCGGATCCCGTGACGTGAAGACCTCTGACTCCAGCACGAGAGACGTTAATTAGGGACTGAGAACCTAGCTAGCTCCCCCTCATAGTGTTTCAGTGGGAGCACGTTAATCACGGACTGTGCCAAGAAGGCCCAGGGCAGGACCTTGACAAATGGGGGCAACACAGACCTCCTTTTCCTTGGGGACCAGGAAGCCGAGAAAATAGGAGCGGGACGTAGTTGAGCTAGGTAAGTATGTCTCTGTAGTTTGTTCGCTTGACGTCTATTGGCAAGATATGAAATAAGGAAAAATTTATTATGGATAAAGTGTATAAGATAATCAGGAGGTATATAAACATTCAGTTGATCTTCCATAGAGTTGAAAGATATATTTCTCCATCCTTAGTCTTCACTACATCATAGAGTTGATCTTCCATAGAGTTGAAAGAGTCCCGTAGGCAACGCAGTTGAGCTGTTCAGCGAGCGTCTGTTGATCTTCCATAGAGTTGAAAGAAGATTGAGTATATTTTTAGTAATGAAGAGGGAAAGAAAGGTTGATCTTCCATAGAGTTGAAAGGTAGTATTAGAGTTTTATGGTAACATGTATGATTCTGTATGTTGATCTTCCATAGAGTTGAAAGAACTTCATTAAAGCTAAAACAGCAGAGGATGAGCAGTTATGCTTGTTGATCTTCCATAGAGTTGAAAGGCATCAACATAAGGCAGGCGGGTGAGAGGGACCAGTTTAGTTGATCTTCCATAGAGTTGAAAGAATTGCACGGTTGGACTTATACGTCTGTTAGAATCTAAGTTGATCTTCCATAGAGTTGAAAGCGGGTCCCGCGCGCTTTCGAGTGTGTGTCTTCTTCTGTTTGTTGATCTTCCATAGAGTTGAAAGTACCGGGCTGTCTGCAAGCTAGACTAGTAATTCAGTATACGAGTTGATCTTCCATAGAGTTGAAAGTTGGACAGAGCATCGTTACAGGTATAAACACAATTTACAGTTGATCTTCCATAGAGTTGAAAGTCCTTATTAGGACATCGTACTTATTTGCGAGAGGCAGGTAGTTGATCTTCCATAGAGTTGAAAGATGCGACGTGGACGCTTGTTTTCAGGCTCTATGAGCCCAGTTGATCTTCCATAGAGTTGAAAGCAAGATAAGGGACATCGCTAAGTCGAGGTTGTTCGACCTGTTGATCTTCCATAGAGTTGAAAGATCGGCAACTGATAGGCTAGCCACACATGAACTAACGACTGTTGATCTTCCATAGAGTTGAAAGACCAACGCACTCTTGTTCTCTCTTAACGTCATTATACTTGTTGATCTTCCATAGAGTTGAAAGCCCCTTCTACGATCAATTCAACATTTCCCCCTCGGGGAAACGTTGATCTTCCATAGAGTTGAAAGATACTTACTAGGGACGACGTAGTACTCACTTACCCCATCGTTGATCTTCCATAGAGTTGAAAGCATCATAAACTCGATCTTGTCCTTAAACTCCACCAACAAGTTGATCTTCCATAGAGTTGAAAGTTCGTTGTGGGTCGTGATGAACAGCTTCTTTTTCGCTTTGGGTTGATCTTCCATAGAGTTGAAAGGTGGAGAATCCCCACTTGAGTAGAGCCTCTCTCACATGAGTTGATCTTCCATAGAGTTGAAAGTTAAGGGAAGGGGATATTTCCCTCCTTCCTACAGGATGTTGTTGATCTTCCATAGAGTTGAAAGTTCTACACTTTTGTAGAACGTTTAGAAAACTATTTCTTTCGTGTTGATCTTCCATAGAGTTGAAAGATACGTTCAGCTATCTCAGTCAGGGTCATCTGTTCATTTGTTGATCTTCCATAGAGTTGAAAGCTAGGCCGTTGCCCATGGGGTCGTTGTAGCGATAGTGCGCGTTGATCTTCCATAGAGTTGAAAGACCCCGCATACTCCAGCGATTAGAAGGGAGGTCTTTCCTAAGTGTTGATCTTCCATAGAGTTGAAAGTTTTCTTCTCTAGCAGATCATCAACCTCAGTTTTGCTACCTTCGTTGATCTTCCATAGAGTTGAAAGTAAAGTGAAGTGAAACATGGCTTTGCAATACTATTACAGTTGATCTTCCATAGAGTTGAAAGATTGACGCACCCCTCACGATTAACCCTGTCGCGTTACCTAGTTGATCTTCCATAGAGTTGAAAGTATGTTCCAAGTCATGCTTATTTGGGTCATGAAAAGAGTGGTTGATCTTCCATAGAGTTGAAAGCTATTCCCTGGATATGTTGTAGATGATAAATTGATTCCCCAGTTGATCTTCCATAGAGTTGAAAGAGACCCAGGTCTTGTAACCAAGGTGGTGGAAACGGGGGACGTTGATCTTCCATAGAGTTGAAAGACCTCCTCCTCGATCTGGTCTAATAGCTTCTTGATCTCTTGTTGATCTTCCATAGAGTTGAAAGCTCCCTCCTCATGAGCGACCTGAGGTCACTCCAGAGTTCTGGGTTGATCTTCCATAGAGTTGAAAGTGAGGTAATAGTACTCACTACCTTCTACAGGCGAAGTTGATCTTCCATAGAGTTGAAAGAGCAAGAAGAGAAAGCCCTGCCCGATACTCAACTTAGGTGTTGATCTTCCATAGAGTTGAAAGTTTTCCTCATCACCATTCACCTCCTGAGGTCTTGAATAATTGTTGATCTTCCATAGAGTTGAAAGCTCTTCATTGATCTTCACGAAACCCATAGCTTCCAGGTCGAGTTGATCTTCCATAGAGTTGAAAGCTGCAGCGCTTGTTCCCTCTTGATAGCCAACTCTGCGATAGTTGATCTTCCATAGAGTTGAAAGTGAATATAGTAAGGTGTTGGGGCAGACAGGGAAGTATATCGTTGATCTTCCATAGAGTTGAAAGTTCCCTCACTGTTGTACTCAATTGTCACCAAATCGAATAATGTTGATCTTCCATAGAGTTGAAAGTCATGGTTAAGTTGATGATAAATTTATTAGTGCGATTTAGGTTGATCTTCCATAGAGTTGAAAGGAACTCCATGTACCTCACGTAAAAGTAGTCAGCCATAAGCCGTTGATCTTCCATAGAGTTGAAAGTCTTAAAAGTTACTCTATCAGGAATACAAAAAATATCTGTGTTGATCTTCCATAGAGTTGAAAGCCTCTAATTGTCCAAATTCCAAGATTCTCACCATCTAGTTGGTTGATCTTCCATAGAGTTGAAAGTTTCATACGGTATCCTTAAAAACTTTGCTAATTGCAACTTGTTGATCTTCCATAGAGTTGAAAGACTCAAAAAGTTGTACAGGATTAAGTATAAACTTTGACCAAGTTGATCTTCCATAGAGTTGAAAGCTGTCGTTGAAACTACGTTTGTTAAATTACCTCCGACCTCGTTTCCGTTGATCTTCCATAGAGTTGAAAGTTCAAGAAAGCTCGTGGTGGTGGTGGAGGAGGGGCAACAGTGTTGATCTTCCATAGAGTTGAAAGCTTTCTCTACGCCGAGATAGCCGTCCTGCTGTAATTTTGCGGTTGATCTTCCATAGAGTTGAAAGGTCTTATCCAGGACTGAGTATAACGAGAGAGAAAAAATCACGTTGATCTTCCATAGAGTTGAAAGGAGTCGCTGAAGCCGAGAAAGACCCCATCCTCATCCAGTAAGTGTTGATCTTCCATAGAGTTGAAAGATTGCTTTACAATCAAGAAGTTTTTGCATAAATAGAAGAAGTTGATCTTCCATAGAGTTGAAAGTACTATTCACCTGACATTGCACAGTTCTCAGCACTTTTCTAGTTGATCTTCCATAGAGTTGAAAGATTTTACTTTTCGGATCCTTCAACATTATTCTCACCACATCGTTGATCTTCCATAGAGTTGAAAGCCTAGCTGTCCTTCCCCTCCACTCGTGCCGTTTTGTTCACCACGTTGATCTTCCATAGAGTTGAAAGCCACCACCGCCGCAACCCGTTCCTCCGTTTTGACCATTTGTTGATCTTCCATAGAGTTGAAAGGACAGATAATATGGCACAAGCACAAGAAAATTGCGTTTTTAACGTTGATCTTCCATAGAGTTGAAAGATAGAGCGTTGTGGATCCTCCATCATCGGCAACACGGCTTGTTGATCTTCCATAGAGTTGAAAGGATACAACTGCGAATAACGTTACAGGTATAGTACTTGATCCAGTTGATCTTCCATAGAGTTGAAAGTTCTAGTAATCCGTTTCCTAGTCCGCTCATGTATTTCTTAGTTGATCTTCCATAGAGTTGAAAGAGCAACTCATCGTACTTGAAAAGCAAAAATTCCCCGTTGGTTGATCTTCCATAGAGTTGAAAGACCCGTTTGCTCGAAGATATAGCTACTCAATAAATCCCGAGTTGATCTTCCATAGAGTTGAAAGGAGAAGAGACTCTTATTACTGTTGATCGCCCGGGATCCTGTTGATCTTCCATAGAGTTGAAAGTTCCGCTATGCATACTGTATAATCTTCGCTACAAATCAAAGTTGATCTTCCATAGAGTTGAAAGATGAAATCGGCGCCATTCAAATTCCCAATAAGTTTTGGCATGTTGATCTTCCATAGAGTTGAAAGCTGACTAGTGGTCAACCTACTGCTACAACCCTAACATCATGTTGATCTTCCATAGAGTTGAAAGATATAAGATCCATGTTTATTATAAGGTAATATATAAAGTTGATCTTCCATAGAGTTGAAAGTTTCTCTTCGTCAGAAAGCTTCGATAAGATGTAGCGTAGGTTGATCTTCCATAGAGTTGAAAGTAAAAGCCCTCGCCGAGGTGGTGAGGGAGGCATATGAGGAGTTGATCTTCCATAGAGTTGAAAGACCTATCTACATTAGTACAATACGCTACGTACTTGGGAGTTGATCTTCCATAGAGTTGAAAGTTATATTGCAAAATGATAAATGATTCTATGATACTTACGGTTGATCTTCCATAGAGTTGAAAGGATTGTTCAGGTACCCTGCAACCAGCATTGCTATCTGGGGTTGATCTTCCATAGAGTTGAAAGGCAGATATCTCGATGACGCCGTAGCTGTCCCTCTTTATCAGTTGATCTTCCATAGAGTTGAAAGTCACTATCTTCCTGAGAAAAGCGCTTTGCTGCACGTGTTGATCTTCCATAGAGTTGAAAGTTACCTTATTTTCGACCGCCTCCCTCTGCTCCTCCTCAGGTTGATCTTCCATAGAGTTGAAAGTTCAATAAGCTCGATTATATAAGAGCAAAGTTTAATCTTCCGTTGATCTTCCATAGAGTTGAAAGTAATTAAATGTAATTTTCGTTTTATCTTTTCTCTAGTCATTAAAGTTGATCTTCCATAGAGTTGAAAGTTCCCTTGGTCTCAGATTGCATATGTAGGGATAAGAGGTGTTGATCTTCCATAGAGTTGAAAGAGCAATGACCGAAATAGACTTCAAGGCTAAGTACTGGTCCCGTTGATCTTCCATAGAGTTGAAAGCTTTTTTGTGTACACCAATCAAAGAATTCAGCAATTTTGCCCTGTTGATCTTCCATAGAGTTGAAAGCTCGTCTTTTAGATATCTGAACACGTCTTCAGTCGACCAGTTGATCTTCCATAGAGTTGAAAGAGTCCTGCTCCAAACATTATGCTGGTACCTCCTGCTCCTCGTTGATCTTCCATAGAGTTGAAAGAAACTGAGGATAAAGGCGCCCGCGATCGTCCCTAGCAGCAGTTGATCTTCCATAGAGTTGAAAGCTACCTCCTTCAAACATTGCTCAAACCGCGCATTAGTATCGTTGATCTTCCATAGAGTTGAAAGAGCTGGCAGGGAAGATGGTAAATCTAACATCGATAGATCTCAGTTGATCTTCCATAGAGTTGAAAGACCCCTCATCAAGAGGTCGAGGCTCACCTCTAAAGAGAAGGTTGATCTTCCATAGAGTTGAAAGCTGACGGATTTCTTCTACGTGACAAGAGAGAAAAAGAAGTTGATCTTCCATAGAGTTGAAAGACAGATAAAACCCAAAAATATTACAGAGAACTAGGCACCTAGTTGATCTTCCATAGAGTTGAAAGACCCCCGTCGCCTTAACTGCTACAGCTGGGATCTGCCCAGCGTTGATCTTCCATAGAGTTGAAAGGACTTCCTCGTCGTCCTTTAACACGTAAGTCCTCTTTATTCCGTTGATCTTCCATAGAGTTGAAAGATTTCAGCAGGAACACAAATTCTAGTTCAAAATGTTAAGTTGATCTTCCATAGAGTTGAAAGCTTGATTAGTCCATTTATTTGTATTCAGAGAGGTTCCAGCGTTGATCTTCCATAGAGTTGAAAGCAGGCATCTGGATCTACTACGAGGTCTCAATGTACAAGGTTGATCTTCCATAGAGTTGAAAGCATTGAGTTAAGTAAATGTGTCCAGTCTGCCATACCATTGTGTTGATCTTCCATAGAGTTGAAAGCCTCGACAGCTTCTGGGTCTTCTTCCTCCTCGTCCCACTCGTTGATCTTCCATAGAGTTGAAAGGGTGAAGGAACAGAGAAGAAGAAGAGGGCAGAGATGCCACGTTGATCTTCCATAGAGTTGAAAGGTTATAGTTCATATAATAATGTATCACAACCAAACCAAGTTGATCTTCCATAGAGTTGAAAGCTGTCTCAGGAACTTCTGTATTTAACAAAAATCTATCACTGTTGATCTTCCATAGAGTTGAAAGTCTTTTTACCTGCCTTATCTTTCTGAATCTGAAGAGTTTGTTGATCTTCCATAGAGTTGAAAGATATAGTAAGTGCATATTTAACAAAGTCTGGTAACGAATTGGTTGATCTTCCATAGAGTTGAAAGAAAGGTGAAGGACAAGATGGTAGAGCGATGAGACCGAAGGTTGATCTTCCATAGAGTTGAAAGCTACCGCCACCTGCGGAAATAGTCGTTGAACCTATTGTAATGTTGATCTTCCATAGAGTTGAAAGCTTATCAATGCTTGTTTTGCTTTCTGATCGCCTAGAAGCGTTGATCTTCCATAGAGTTGAAAGCCTCGAAAAGTCCTGTCAGCTCTTTCCATCGACAAGGATCGTTGATCTTCCATAGAGTTGAAAGTTTGACCTTCGGCTGGAGCATTATAACGGGCATCATCTAAGTTGATCTTCCATAGAGTTGAAAGAAGCCCGTGAGGGAGTAACTACGGACACCCAAGCTCCAGTTGATCTTCCATAGAGTTGAAAGCTATTATAAGGAGGCGAATGCAGATGGACGCTGATGAAATCCGTTGATCTTCCATAGAGTTGAAAGTGGTTACCAATTTGAGGCAATATGCAACGGACGGTAACGTGTTGATCTTCCATAGAGTTGAAAGAACGCCTCAGGCTCTCTTTCCAACGTCCACAAGAATACCGTTGATCTTCCATAGAGTTGAAAGAGCGTCTGATGCGCAAGTGATGGAGCGCACTAGAGAGGATGTTGATCTTCCATAGAGTTGAAAGTTGAAACCATACCATGTATTTGTATTACCTGTATATGCAATTCGTTGATCTTCCATAGAGTTGAAAGAACATGACACAGATCGTGGAGGCCAGTGGGGGCATGAGCACCACGTTGATCTTCCATAGAGTTGAAAGATTGCCTGGCTCGTTGACATGCCCAACGCGACCCAGGTGTTGATCTTCCATAGAGTTGAAAGTTATCTTGGCTAAAAGACTTAAAAGGATGAGAAAGAGATGTTGATCTTCCATAGAGTTGAAAGAGCCTCTGTTGGGGGAATCCTGAGTTCATTGATCTGTTGGGTTGATCTTCCATAGAGTTGAAAGAGTAGCCCCCACTCCATGGCCCAACTTCTGCCCCCTCGGTTGATCTTCCATAGAGTTGAAAGCATCCCAATACATCTCTTTCACCACGGAAAGATTTTTAGTTGATCTTCCATAGAGTTGAAAGTTCTGCCAGTTCACCCACTCATAGAAATTATACGTCCCATTTGTTGATCTTCCATAGAGTTGAAAGTTTAGGGTGATGTTCTTCAAGTCTCTCTGTCAAGAGACCAGTTGATCTTCCATAGAGTTGAAAGCTTGGGTTTCGCTAACGTCATGGAAATATTCGACAAGTTGTTGATCTTCCATAGAGTTGAAAGGTCTATTAAAACTGGTATTATAATAATCTTCTGCATGAAAAGTTGATCTTCCATAGAGTTGAAAGTTCAAGAACAAGTTTAACGTGAAGGCTATCATAACTGTTGATCTTCCATAGAGTTGAAAGTTCGCGGTTTGTGTTATGTTACCAATCGTTACTGAACTGTTGATCTTCCATAGAGTTGAAAGCAAGTTTCAACTTTTACCAACTCCTCTCTCAAATGTCCTAAGTTGATCTTCCATAGAGTTGAAAGATTTCTCATATCACTTTACCTTCCTAGTCCTGTTCCTAGTGTTGATCTTCCATAGAGTTGAAAGTCCTCGTTTTCTACGATGCCCTTCAGCCTGTACAAGCCCTTGTTGATCTTCCATAGAGTTGAAAGCGGTATGTCCACGTCCTTGTTAAACGGATCCTTGGTGATGTAGTTGATCTTCCATAGAGTTGAAAGAACTCCACCTCATCTATTAACCCTGACTTATTCAAACTCTGTTGATCTTCCATAGAGTTGAAAGTTTCCTTTTAATTCTTGTCTGTCTTATAGAGTTGAAGTAGTTGATCTTCCATAGAGTTGAAAGTCCACGAATGTGATACCGTAAGTAATGCGGATGTCCTCTGTTGATCTTCCATAGAGTTGAAAGCCTGCTGCTGTCCCACCAGCTGCAGTTTCCTCAACCACGAGTTGATCTTCCATAGAGTTGAAAGGATACAACAGCGAATAACGTAATAGATGCACTATTTGATCCAGTTGATCTTCCATAGAGTTGAAAGTTTTTTATTTTATCAAAACCAATGTCATAAAAATCCTGTTGATCTTCCATAGAGTTGAAAGCCAGCTCCTCCATTTGCTGTCTCTGTAATGTTTCCGATGTTGATCTTCCATAGAGTTGAAAGTTAGCGTCTAAAGGACTAGTGATAATTACGTTATTCACCGGGAGTTGATCTTCCATAGAGTTGAAAGATATAAGCTCCAATCAATATCAGCAACAGTCCGACCCACGTTGATCTTCCATAGAGTTGAAAGACAAACCCCTGAGGTGGGGGTAAACACCTTACACGAGTGGTTGATCTTCCATAGAGTTGAAAGTTTTTCATTACAATTATTGTCCATCCAGTCTTCCTTAGGTTGATCTTCCATAGAGTTGAAAGGCCCGAATAGACTGGAGGATAGGGTGGTCTTCTATAATCGTTGATCTTCCATAGAGTTGAAAGCGAATGTATGTAGTGTACTACGTATTTGTCATGAAGTAGGTTGATCTTCCATAGAGTTGAAAGGTCTCTTTAATCTTCTCTCTACATTCTTAAGAAAGTCATGTTGATCTTCCATAGAGTTGAAAGGCTTTCTGATTCTTCTCTCCATGCTTTTCAGAAAGTCATCCAGGTTGATCTTCCATAGAGTTGAAAGCTTGATATATCTGAAACTACTGTAGAAAATACTGCTTCTAAGTTGATCTTCCATAGAGTTGAAAGTTTACTTGAAAGATAGACCACAACCTTAGGTAGATATTAACCCGTTGATCTTCCATAGAGTTGAAAGCTTCCTCCACTCCCGACTGTGATTGATGCCGATGAACCTCCGTTGATCTTCCATAGAGTTGAAAGTTTAATGGCAGGTGCCCTGCATGTTAACATCACGTTGATCTTCCATAGAGTTGAAAGAGATGGGATGGAATATGTTTGCGATCGTACTACTTGCTTTGTTGATCTTCCATAGAGTTGAAAGCTTTCAAGAGGAGTATGATACAACGCGGTATGAGCCCAGTTGATCTTCCATAGAGTTGAAAGCTTCCTCCACTCCCGACTGTGATTGATGCCGATGAACCTCCGTTGATCTTCCATAGAGTTGAAAGTTTAATGGCAGGTGCCCAGAGAGCCCATTCTCCATTTTCTGTTGATCTTCCATAGAGTTGAAAGGGACTGGAAGAGGGTATTGTGCCTGCCAATGAAGATCCAGTTGATCTTCCATAGAGTTGAAAGTCTGGTATCGCATTTATTTGAATGACCAGTCTATTTAGTCCTTGTTGATCTTCCATAGAGTTGAAAGCACAAGCTGATCTACACTGTACGTAACACCCTCTACAAGGTTGATCTTCCATAGAGTTGAAAGATTTTATCTGCAGGCACACTATGCAACAGCCATACAGCAGTTGATCTTCCATAGAGTTGAAAGCATTAATGGTTCTGAGAGCTCTCTAAACTTGTTAGTGGTGGTTGATCTTCCATAGAGTTGAAAGCTTCTCCGTAAACTTGAAAATAACATACTGAGGAGGCTTTTTCGTTGATCTTCCATAGAGTTGAAAGACATTGAACGTTTGTATAGTTATACTGCTACCAGAGCTACTGTTGATCTTCCATAGAGTTGAAAGTTATACAAATTACCTAATAGGAAACTCTACTATTCTAATGAGCGTTGATCTTCCATAGAGTTGAAAGAAACATCACTTTGTAGGGTTTATCAGAGGAAGTCAACGTAGTTGATCTGTTTGAGGAGAGGTTTAAAAAAGAACAGGAGGTTGATCTTCCATAGAGTTGAAAAACGACTAGTACTGGTGGGAATACCGGTGAACGAAACGCAGGTTGATCCTCCAGTCACTGCTTAGGTACTTGGCAATGAAGGTTGGAAACAAAGTTGTCACACTCAGGTCCAACCTCCTTCTGCCCTGTCGATCATCTTCCACTCCTTCCTACTTTTAACTGTAGTCCCCATGACAGTACTCCTCACCACCCTGTAGTGCTCTTCATATTGGATGAACGTGACCGGGATTACCCTCCTCCTTGCCTCGAGTTCAAGGGAAAGGACGGTCACAGTGCAGGAGCAAACGCGGAAATGAGGCCCATCCGGGACAATGTGGGGCCCATAGTGGCTGGGTCACTCATAAGCCCGTACGGGCAGCCCGTAATGGAGTTCACACTCGGAAATACGCCAGTGTCCGTCTTCATACATCCAGGTTTGCTTTGAGTTCTCCTTCTTGATATCTCCCGCGGTCATAGTGGGTGTGGTCCCCTAAGCCACTAGGGTCAGGGAGAAGAGGGAAACTGTGGAAAGTTGGGCCTGGAGTGACGGGGTAAAGTCGTCAGACGGATTGAAAGGGTCTGGAATGGAGGCAGACCGACAAGGGCCACCTCCTCTTGGACCGCGAATGACCGTAAATAGGCGCTGGGAGTGGTATTGCTCAGTCATGGGCTACAGATTTACGTCGAGGGCCCGGTCCTATACGGGGAGGATCCTAAATGGACTTTTTCTGGTCACAGGGCGAGAACCCTCCCGCACTTTAGGCCGAGACGGATGGGACTTGAACGCACATCTCTACCCCCTGTTCTTGAGGGGGAGTTAGAGGGAGGACCGCTAGGGCTACATTTATGAGAACCAACATGGCCCTCTGCTCAGTATGTTTAAAAGGTGGGGGAAAGCCTCTCACCCCTTAGTTAAGAGATGACAGACCAAAAAGGTTGAAGGGACGTAGAATGAGACCCACCATACACTGAGACAGTGGTTCAACTTACCCTCCTAAGTGGCTCGCGGCTCCTCAGGGACACTATTGCAAGGATAAGGGGTTAAGTGACACTAAGCCCTGTAAGTACCCCATAATCCATAAGGTCTGGATAGCTAAACCCTAACCGTATAATTTCAGGGACCTCGCCAATATGGGGGTTTGGGTTTCGTCGGTCTCATGTAACTTGATATTAATTTTCAACCCTTGACACGTGAGTCGAGTGGGTTTTCCTTCATCCTACTCAGCCCCATTTACGGGGTAACCCAGACCCATTGGATGGAGTTGAAAACAGATCGTGGACTGTTTAGCCTCCTTTGGAGGGGAGATCGGTTATATGTGTAGGAGCGTGAGGAATAAGGGTGTCAACGCTCGAGTGATTAATAAGTACGTTCAAGCTTACCTCGGGGATAGAGAGAGTGATATACTGATCTCTCATATTCGAAGAGGAGCTAAGGTTAGTGGATTTGGAGTGATAACTGACGTTGAATTAGACGCTTTGAGGAAATATGTCTGCAGTGGTCAAACTACAGGGCTTTATCCGTTGAGGATAGGGATTAAGGTATTTTGGCTATACAGTGGCGTAACTAGTTTTTGTAAGGGCTACACTAGGTGGGAATGGGTAACGGAGAGGGGAAGGGGTGGTTAACCGTAAGTCCCTTTACCGGTGAGAGTGGTGTGCGTTGAGCGTTTTAATGGGAGGAAAATTAGACCCTTTGTTAAGGACTTTATATTGGGGATGGAAAGGGGGATTGGAAATACATTATCCTTCTATGATGGTCTAAGGGGGATCCTAGCTAGGGTTTAAGTTATGTAGGTAAGCTGAACTGATAGAGATTATGGGATAGCTTACCAATCCTCAAAATGTAGTATAAAGGGTCTTATTTACCCTAGTAATGGCTACAGGACGTCCTTGGAAGGCAAGTCAGACCTGTGTATGGTGAGGGTTAAAGCTCAAGGCAGTGTTGACGCAGACCGAGGGCTAGATCTAGTTGCACTTATGACCCGTGCACTACGTCCGTAACCTGTTTAGCCCGCCCTTCCCTGGGTGGTCCACCTCTAACCTATTCTTGAGGGTTTCCATGACGCGGAGGGGTTCAGAGACCTGTCTAACTACGGTCTCTCGTGGTGTGGGCTTTCCTCTTACCCTCTCCCTTGCTGTCCTGTTAAACCTTAGCCTACAGAGCTACGTCTTGACGGTTTTCACGTGCCCTGGATAGCGTATCCCTTTTCTTTAGCTCTACTGTCTACCGGACGCCCTTGAAAGTGTTAATCCTAAGGACTGAAGGTAGTTTAACGCCTCATCTGTTAAGTCAGAGCTCAGATTAGAAAGGGAAGGAATACTAGCCCATAGAGAGTGGAGCAGGCCAGAGAACTAGAACGACGGTCTCATTGACCGTCAGCCCCGTCAGACTTTTAGGGCCATAAGACCTTTGAGTGACCCTATCACTCCCTTGACCTCTCCCAAAAACCTCCCCGTCTCCTCAATCCTCCTATATTTGTACGTGACGATCAAGACGTAAGCGTCCCTTAACGCGGGGTACGGGAGCACCCTTATAGACGAGTTCTCGTCGGTCACATCAAAACCGCTTAACTCCTTACCGAGTACCTTACAGTCCAGCTTCAGTCTGCCCCTCAACAAGGTCTCTGAGCTCAGCTCAACGAAGTCGATTTCCCCTAGTCTAAACTCTTTAGTTATCTCCTTGAAGTCGTCGACTGCTTTAACGACGTGGTCCAGAGAAGGGGCTGAGAAGCTCATGACTCCTGAACTGTTGTTAAACTCTAGGACTACATTGTCCTTGACCCCCGTGAAATTGCCTATTAGGACAGACCCTGGGACAGGGGTGGGTAAGTTTTGGAGTGGGACAGTGTAGCCATTGCTCTGTACCGTACCAATGATATCTCTCAAGTCCAATACGTAAGGGTAAGAGAACCTTACGGTCAACCGACTGACCTCCTCCAGCCCCAAAGGGTTCCGTTAAGTCTAAAGTTTTCCCCTTTACTACCTCGTTTGACGATACGAGGAAGAAATAGTTTTCTCAATACGTTAACGATTTCCTTTTTACCTAGTTTCATTACTTTTGAAGCACCGTTAACGTCACTGTAGTTACTTGTAATACCTTTTTAAACATTGTTAATTCTAAGTCACAAGTTAAGCTTCTGCTTTTTAGTTTCTGCGTACAGATGAAATTTATTTAATACTCTTCATCCTCGCCGTGCGAGTATTTACCTCATTTTTTAAGCACTGTAACGTATAGCTTTCATTGTAACCTATGGTCAATACCCAGTTTCTATAACATTAAAAGTCTTTTAAAGTATAAGGGCGTGCACAAGGTAGAATTTTAAGTTGAACGGTCAGTTATATTTATTTGGAACAAGTTCAAATGAAAAACTGTAGAAACTTATCTACACCATGAGCATAAACAAAATGACTGAATATACAAATTATTTTCTTTACTTTACCCATTCGTTTTTCTTTTAAATTCCATATAACCTATCAGTACAGCGGGTGCATGAAGTAATCCATTTTTAGAGCTTTTACATACGATATCGTGAATGCCATCCGGCATATTTATTTCGCTAGATATTTTATTTGCAGAAACATAAATATTATCAGGCTGGTTTATTGTGTTTACATTAACTAGGTAAAGTAACTTTAACTTATTCTTGTCTCTTTCCTTGTCGAAGACAAGTTCGTCAATATCTTTGGAATTCTCAACCTCTCTTAGAAAATCCAGATAAGACTTCATTATTTTAAATCTGAACTCGGTCCAAATAAATTTTTCTATATATCATCATGATTTATATACCTCTCTTAACAATTCATCTTAGCTTGGAGCAAATCCCATTTAAGCAAATCCATCGGGTTAAGTTAACTATAAAAACGAGTTTGAATTATGAAGAAATAAGTACGTCTAAAGCAATAATAGAGCCGTTGATCCTAGTAAGTCGAGATAATTATGTAACTGAACTTTACGAATACTTTCAGTCCGCCACTCTACGAGATGAGTTTTCTAAACATTATAGAATTGTTCTTAGGGAGATTGGAAGCGATGGTAAATTAATTATTTCTATACCTGGAAGTTCTATTAAAGGTCTATTTAGGTTCGCGTTGGATAAAATGCACTATCTGCCGAATAGAACGAAAATGGAAAATATTACTAAGAATGATAAAAATTCATCGCTACCTTGTATAGAGTATTTTAAAAAAATATGCAAGGATAACGGAGAGTGCAGGAAAATCTCGTGCTTCAAATCAAATGAAATTCTAGATAGACTTCCTGCACGAAGCCAAGATTTATGCTTGGCATGTAGGTTATTTGGCACCACTGGGCTGAAATCTGTTTTAAGTTTTAAGGATGCTCATAGCGATTCATCTGGAGTACACTGTAGAGAAAGAGAAATAAAGTATATTCCGGGAAATATTACTTTTAGAGGTGATATAATAATAAGTTATACTCCGGTCCAAGCAATGTTGATAAGAAATCTGTTAAAAGAAATGGAGATTAATGATGATGTTTATACTTTTGTAAAGAATTTATTAGATTGTCTGTCCAGTTATATAAGTAAATATATGGCTCTAGGACAGAAAAAGAATAAAGGTTACGGTAAAATTGAGGTGGAAATTTCTGAACAAAGAAACAATGTATAGCTTTGTTTTTTATCAATTCTAACAGAAAACCGGATCCTTATGAAGGATCCCTATGAAGATCTAGACTTTATTAAACAGTAAGAGCGATCACAGTGATTTAACACCTGCTATTGTTCCCAGGATCGAGACAATTTTGCGTTATAAATTTATTCGTCATTAATATACTTCAATTCGCGGTACATGATCCCCAGGAGATTCTATACGAAAATATAACGAAGAATGGGAAAGCATGAATAAGGGATTAGAAAGTGTTATAAATATCCATACATGTATAAAATTAGACGTGATATAGAGACGAATGTTTATGTAACGATAGATTAAGGTGATACACGAGCGTTTTTAGTCCATGGCCTATGAGGACCAATAAGATATTTTTTATAAGTTGTATACTAAGTGTAAATTAAAGCTTATATATTACTAAAGCTAGATTAAGTATATGAGTGCTCCAAATTCTAACGAAATGTATATTTTTCTACCGATTTTAGATAAATATTCTATTAAAATAGATACGGAGAATAATATAAATAAAATAGTCTATGTTGACTCACGAGATAATAGAAATAAATATGATTACCTGAACCTAAATAACCGAGAACTGTTAGAGCGTAATGATGATATATCTACTCAAATTGAACTAAAAACAAATGGAAGAAACATATCGGTAAACAAAATATATAATATCTATACACTATTTTCAGTAGCTGTCGATATTAATCAGAATAATATAATATTAGCACAAACTTTTGATCCTTGTCATTTTGTGAGAGGTATAGTAGTGAGGGTGCAAAAACTGCAACAACAGAGTCAAGGAACGAGTGAACGCCAGCCTAGTATCTATGAAATACCTATAGGTGCCTTCTATGTTATTAACAAGGACTTTTACAGAGTTCAGAACGACGTGAGAGTTTCTGTACCTCTCTATATAGGCACTAAACCTTCAAACAAAGCAATACTACACTCGCTTGACGAAGATATGCTAAACAAAGTGTTTGACCAAGGTACTCTGCTTAACAAGCTCCAAAGCCTTGGATATATAAAACCAAGGGAACAAAGAGACTTGCAGAGAGTTACTTTAGGTTACAATAAACAATCCTTCAGGTATTTTAAGGTTTAGTAATAGGTGGAAAATTTGTACTCATTTTTGCTCAGGGACGTTACATTAAATTCAATGGTCTCTTCACGGTACTCTATAACCAATTATTATAAGGCGTTAGACTATTTTCCCTCCACCACGATCTATGGCCTAACGGTCCGTTCAACCACATATCCACCTTCAAATTCTATTGATGATGTGATAGACGCTGTTAGGGACAAGATTGAGGAAAAAGGAGAGAAATTTCGAGCACTTCCTGCGGTCCCAGCTATAGTATCGGACTCTAATAATTACTTAGATTTAGCAGTAGTTAAAGGTCCTAGATTGCAGGGGAGGACTTATCATAAGAACTACTATAGGCTGATAGATGTGATAAACAACACTTATACACCAATTAACTATGCCCCTACTATTATGGAATATAGCAGGGTTGGCATAGCGATGGATAGGGTTAGAGGAGGTTCACAAAAAGGCTTTTTATATATTATGAATGAAAAAAAGCTGTCTGGCAACCTGATCTTTGGGGTTGAGGGGATTACATTAGGAGAGGCTGAGCAAGTACTTAATGGGATTAAGACATTTGGTCTAGGGAGGAAAAAACACTTAAGGTTTAACGTTAATAGCGCCTATCTTATACCTTCGAGGTTTGACCTCCCAGATGAAACGGTAAATAGGTTTGGAATCTTTGCTATATCGAATCTTCATTACGGCATAATAAAGGGAATAATGAGCAGGTTTAACTGTAGGTTAACTTATGCGTATATGGAGCCCATATATCCTTATATTTATTTAGAGATAATAAATCATTTCGTGAGGGTAAAGGTTAATGGTGTTGAAGGCCCTTTCTTTTCTAAAGGTTCGATTTTAATTCTCGAATGTAAGGACAAGGTAAGTTTAAAAGAAATATATGACTATAAAGGGGAGGTTGAATGTTTAATTACCCCCGCGATTAAAGAGAAGGAGGTGAAAGAGATCTGTGAGCATAAGTTCAGATCTTCAGTCTCATACGTACCGATTAAGGCTTAAAACTAGGACCCACGTTGGCGGCGGTCCACAAGCAAGGCCTTCAATTATAGACCTCAAAGTGTGGAGGGCGAGGACTGGTAACGGTGAGGACAAGTTGGCTATCCCTTCTTCGACCATAAAAGGTGTTATGAGGACTAGGTTCGAAAACGAGGTAAGGAGAAAGACATTTGAAGCAATTAAGAAGTCCTATGGTTCACTTGAAGACTTTTTATATTGCTTTTTAAAACAATTCACGGCTAACGTTATGAACTATTCTATAGACTCCTTGAAAGAGGATCTAAAGAAGGTTATACCAAAGAACAATAGACTGTATTCCGGTTATTATGGCTTGGGTACAGAGCTACCGTCATTTTTAGATCTGCATGATGAAGAACTTTCAGCTCTAGTCTCAGTCTCAGTGTATGATTTCTTCCCCATCATTTGTGACCCGACTAGCCAGCTGAGTTGTTTGAGTGATAAAGATCTCTTAGGTATATCTGAAAACGAGATGACGATGTTTACACTGTTGCTACAGATAGCCTTAGCAAAGAAGTTGCCGTTTTCGTCAGAGACTTGCACTTCTTGCGAAATATTCGGAGCCAACGGGTTAATATCTGCTATAAAGGTCTCAGACTTTATAGCCATAACTAATATACCCGTTATTCCGGTCCAGGCTAGAATAAGCGTGGATAGACTTATGAGGGCTGTATCACAAGCGAAGCTGTTTTCTGCCGAGTACATACCCGAGGATATAGAGTTTAAGGGTAGAATCGAATTAATGAGAAGAGTTCCATATTTAAGTCAGCTGGACTCTATTTTAGACAATTTAGCTAATCTAATACAGAGAGTGGGGAGGTGGGAGTCATTGGGTTTTGGAGAGGTTGAGGTTTTAGATGTCATGAACAGAGATGATCGTTTTATAATACATGTAATTAGGTCTTACATAGACTACTATAAGCAAAATTTTGAGAATTCGGTGAAAAAGGTAAATTTTATTCTCGAAGGTGAAAATAGGGACAAAATAATAAATGCTATGAATTTAGGAAAGAGCATAATTGAAAAAATAGAGGAGGGGTTAGGGAGGTCATGAACAAATTCTATAGCAATGGACTTTTGAGGAGGATTAAGAAATTTAAAGACGAGGAGAGGGAAAGGATCGTTCTTTCAGAAGTACTAGGTTACAATATTTTGTCCTTAGAGGACATCCCTATTAGGGAAGACGAAACGGTGATAAAAGTACTCTTATATCTCTCAAAATGGGTGGATTAGATGAAGTTAGACATAATAACTCCATATGATAGTGAGGTCAAGGTCTATAAGATAAAGTTTAAAAACTTGACAAACCTCTCAGTAGGAGGCGGGACTATTGAGTCAGCAATGTCACCTATCGATCTTCCTATAGCTAAAAGAGAGGCAGTCATTTCTCATACTGGCAATATCCTCTTACTACCTTATATACCCTCTTCGACTCTAAAAGGTGTCTTAAGGTCTAAGTATGAAGAGTATAATTTTGAACAGGGTGGAAATTCTTTAATCTCATTCAGGGAACTTCTTAGAATATTAAAGGACGTTACGGATCTGAAGTTCAATGATAAGTTAGAAATAAAGGAAAAAATAATCGATCCATTACTTCAAGACTTTCTGGAGTCTAGCTTATATGACGTTAATATAGAGAGTCTAGAAGTTACGGGTAGGGATGGGATTTCTGGGCTCATTGACTCTGTGTTAGACGGGGTGAGGATGCCAACTAACTGGTCTTCATGTATAAGTTACGTTGATGGACTTAAATGCGAATTCCCGATGCCCAGGTATAAGCTGAGTATATTAAAGTCTCTAGCAGTCGAAAAATATCCTTGTAAAGTGTGTAAATATTTCGGTGCGAGCGGTTATGAAGGAAGGATAATTGTATTTGACGCCTTGCCTGTATCTAAGTATTTAATAAATTCGTCAACACACAATGCTATAAATAGGTTTACTGGAGCTGCAGCAAATAAAAAACTCTATGACATAGAACATTTGGAACCTGGAACCACTTTCTTAACCTTTATAGTGGTGGAGACGAAAAATAAAGACGATGAGTTTATAGATTGGTTATCAAATAAATTGAAAAATAGTTACTTGATCATGGGGAAGAGAAGTACTATAGGTTACGGTGAGGTAACGATAGAGAGCGTCGAAGAAGTAAATGAGGAGGTGAACGCTGAGCAAGAACTAGAAAATAGCGCCCTGTTAACAAACCTACACAACGACCTAGTAGAAGCTGTGAACAAGTTCCTCAGAGGTAGATCAAATGGTCAAGGTAGCGATAGGGCTCAATAGACCTCACTTATTTATAGATTCGTCTATAAGGCTTCATGACCTTAGGGGAAGAAATTACATTCTAAATCACGCTCAGAGGTTGTTTCAGTTTTTAATAAAGAGTTATGCATTAGAACATGACTTAGGGGCTAAGATACTGAGGGTTGGAGGGGGAAGGAGTGAAGTTGAGATCTCACAAGTAGATACGGAACTATTTGAAGAACTTTTCTCTCTATCTAATAACTTAAATCAAATTCTCTTTCCGTCATATGTTGATATAGACGTTGGTAGTTCCACTCTAATAAAGGGGATCCCTAGTGTTTCCGCCAGCGCAGGGAAGGTTTGCGATATATGTAAGGCAAGGGATGATTACGACGTTTCAGGTAATGAGTTTTTATCTCAGATAAAGAGAGACGACCCGTTATGTGAAATCGATTTGATGCTGAGGGGAGTCGGAAGAGTTTTAAATAGCTCTGCAACTATGTCAATTTGGACCTTCCGTGAGAAGAATTGTAAGCCTTGTATTGATAACCAAAGTACGATGTTCGAGATAGACGATTTAAAGGTCTATTTAACTAGACGTGCGGAAAATCATGGAGATATAGCTGTAATCAATTATAAATCGATAACTAATTATTTAATAGGATATACAGTAACTAAGGCTAAAGAGCTCGTTAATCTAGTGCCAAAAGATGTAAATAGGGATAACGTAAGTGAGGTAATCAAGATAGTAAAGGCAAAAATTAGAGATCTCATAGGCAGTAATACAGCAGATCAGCTGTTTGATGCTTCTGAAGTACTGTATGGAGTTGACTTTGACTTCAATCCTTACGTTACGTATATAGACCCTTTGTGGGTAACGATAAATTTGAGAGGTAGGCGTTCTGAAGTTGGTCTTGACAGTATTGTCGAAAGTGGGAATTACGCTTACATAATCAGAGGTGATGGAGACCATTTTGGAGCATTTGTGGATTTAAATAAGTTTAAGGAGGCCTCTAAAGAAATAGGATTGCAAATCAATAATAGCAGCGAAGAGTGGACTATGGCTATTGAAGAAGAGCTCTACAAGTTTAAGACATTTTTGCCATTGTTTCTAGGTTCGCAATACGACGCGATTACGGTTTATTTAGGCGGCGATGAAAATTACATAATACTATCGAGCAGTGATCCAGTAGACTTATTAGAGATTGTATCAAGAATAAGGCAAGAAATACTAGACATAGGAGTTGGTGTCATTAAAAAATTAACAAATTACGATAACGTGGAAAGGATAAGGAAGTTCTTATTAGAGAGAAAAATTATGACCTTCTCTTCATCAGCTATAATAACTAAGGGGGACTTTCCAATATACCACATTAATGAAGTGCTTAATAGGTATATGGAATATGTTAAGGAGGAAGCGATTCCTTCAGAAAGGGACTCTCTTGCAGTCCTGTTTTTAACTAACCCTTCAATTAGGTATGAGGACAAGATATTAGTACTGAAGATGAGTTACGAAGGTAATGATATTCTGAGCGTAATACCACAGGTCGTGGGCAGGTACGGTTATAGCAACTTGAATACAGTATTACAAAACCTTTACGTGTGGTCGAGTGAGATAGGACAAGAGAAGACCGAGGAACTACTTTCCCTAGTCATAAATAATATTTTGAAAACGAAAATAAGTGAGGAATATGAAGGACACCTACTCGGTTTCTTAGACCTGATAGACTCCCTGCACAAGGGAAGTAGGTGAACTTTATGGTATTGTGCGTAGAGCTAAAGGACAAAAATGGCTTGAATGAACTCTATAGGGCTTTGACCATAATAAGTAATTATAAAATATATGCCCCAGGTGAAGTAAGCGAGAGCGACAACGTTCGCGTCAAGTTCTGTCTTGAACCAATGATTATGAAATCACGAGGTTTTACACAAGTATCTTACATCCCCTACTTTTTGCATTATGATGGAACTCGATATATCCCTAAGCGCAAGCTTAACTTCTTATCTTATACTTTACTTTCTACCAACGGATATCCTGCAGCTTTCCCTCTAGTTTATTATAGTAAGGTTGATATGGACAACATAGTCCACGAGTCCTTAAAGTTCAAGAGCCAGCTGGTCGGTGAAGGTTATGAGATGAAACTGCAGTCTCCCTACTCTTTTATACCAGCATTCATAGGCATGACTAGATATGGACTCTTGTTAGATAGAGTAATTTTTCAAACTCAGCTACTTAGGGGGAGGTTAGAAACGACGAGCGATCTTAGATTTATACTTATCACCTATTTAATATCCATATTACAGTCAGTAGAGTATTTCATTCAGGGTTTCAAACCCATGATGCTCGAGAGGCATGTTGTAATGGGCGAGATATCTGAACAGATAAAGAAGCTGTTAGAAACTAAGGAGAATAGAGAAACGGAAGTTATAGGCGAGATAGAGAATGTTATAATGGATTTGGTAAACTCATACCAGGAGAGAAGTGTTGATTTTCAATACGTAAGGAGAATGATAAAGAATTGTTTTCAGAATGAGGATGAGAATAGCTCTGATATAATTCAATCTCTATCAGGGTATGTGTTAAAAAGCTTAAAATTGAAGAATGTAAAGTATACTAGGGAACTCTTGCTTACCTCAATTAAATTGATTTTAAACGTTCATGACTTCGTAAGGAGGACTGTAAGAAGAGAAGGCAAGATTAAAGACCTAGATAACGTAATAAATAACTTAGAGAACAGACATTCCCAAGCAGAAAAAAGATTAGTACTATTCGCTTCCGAGTCCTTTGGTCCTCATATCTTTTTGGGATTAAAATACGTGAACGGAAATAACGACAACCTGTTAAATAGACTAGTGAGCACCATCGAAAAAATTGAAGTGTATTACACTTACACTACTTTTCCAAACGTGCTAATGTTTGACAGCGTTATCAATGAAGAAGTTAATGGGATTCGTGACAAATTAGAATACTATAATATTAGCGGAATGAATGCGTATTACGTTGATTTCATTACAACTAGACTTACGAGGGAGTAATGACATGTCTGTGTCTATCGTTGAGATTTTTTCTCATCTTGTTAAAATAATTGAAAAAGAAAACTACCTAGAGTTAAGCTTCGAAGGAAGTTATCCAGATCTAGTATATACAATAGTTAATATCTTATATGAGTTGGATGCGCTGAGGATCTATAAGCAGAACGAAAAATACTCTCTAGAATTTTATGAGGAAGTTTCGACCCCCCATGAAGCATTAAACCTTTCCAATGGAAATGTAAAACAAGGTTTACATATGTTTTTTATAACAAGGCCAATAATTTATGAAGGAAATAGTATTGAAGAAAAAAATAGTATTGAAGAAAAAAATAGTATTGAAGAAAAAAATAGTATTGAAATAGGTAGCGGATCTCCTAAATTCTTTCAAGTTTCGAACAAGGAGAATAAATATCTCTTTCCTTCTCCCACCTTAGAATATGAGAATGAGATCCTAAAGGAGATTTCTTATTACATTAGGACTTTAGCACCTGAGTTGTTTTACTACACAAATTACCTTATAGGCAACATGGCCTTTATTACAAATAGTAACAAGGATTCTCCATTACTCTTCAAAGATGTTTTAGGTATAGGTGGTGAAGAAGGTAGCACAAGAAATGAGGAGAAGACTTGGGTTGAAGATCTAATAGACTATATTAAACATAAACAAGATAAAGAATTTGATCACGCGAAGTTGATCTCAGTCTTTTTACTCCTTATAATGTATAAGCATTTCCTTTTAACTAAAATCTTCGAAGGGACTAACCTAAGCGATAAAGGGAAGGACTTTTTTGATAAAGCTACTGAATTATATACATCGATATGCTCGAGCTGTTCATCTGAAAAAGATATACTTCACTTAATTAATAGTTCTTTAGCTGATTACGCGTTTGGCGACACAGATAGTTCTAAAGAAATTATGTTTCTGCTTTTCTTACAGCCTGGGGCCGAAAATTTACTAGAGAGCTTTTCGTACACAGTACAAGTATTTAAGAAAGAGTTAGACTCTCGTAACTATGGTAACCGTGATAGAAAATATAATGTGTACATAGTGAAGGATGAAAGAACGCCTTCAGAATTAATTGATAAAATGAAGCAAAAAATGAGTACCATGCCAGGTATAGATGTGGAAGACGTAGAATATAGAGATTTAGAGAGTAAATTAAAAGGAAACCAAGAAAGGCCAGTTATATACATAATGGTAAGAGACTATAATAAACAGAAATTTGTAAATTTTATTAAGAATTTTATAAAAGACTTTCCAGAGAATGAAAGGGACACGTTAGGAAAAAAGGTAAGGTTTGTATACGTACCCGAAAAGGTCATAACTAGAGAAAGGACTAAAGAGCATAAAGGGAGGGTTGCAGAACAAATCCCATATTCAGATTTTATAAAGAATCTTGCCGATAAAATATCAAACATAAACTGCGATGGGTCTGAAAGTTTAATAGTTAAACTAGCTGATCAAAATAAGGAAATACTATTTGATAAGCTGCAAGTAATAAGGTTTTATAAGGCACGTTTACGAGAGAGGGAAAGAATAATAGTGACCTTTAGTGGTCTATCAGCGGGCATCCAATCTACGATTTCGCTCTTACATTATCTTCCTGACAATGAAGATCAAGTTATATTTTTGGACCTTGAGGACTCAAGATAAGTATTGATGAGCCCCACTGTGCTAATGATTAAGGCGTCCATTTAAAGGCGGTTACGAGCTAACCTCCTTTCCTTATGGGTTCTCCACGTCGTTTCGGAGTCACATCTATGAGGGGCCGTCTAGAGGGAAGAGGGCCCCTCCCCTACTAGTTCATGATTGCGATGACGTCACGGTTCTCATGACCGCGGGGACTGTGGAGGTACCCATGGGCTGCTTCATCCATCTTTCTCCCGCATTTTGGACTTGAGGTGAAGGAGCAGTACGGGTCGACGTAGACTACCCCGAGACCGTGTTTTTAAGCTTGCGGTCCAGTCCAGAACTAGGGCCTACGGTACTGCATAAGATAAAGTCTATCCCTAAACTGTGCTGGTAACCTCTTCACCCTCTTTATGAGGTTGTTCGGGTCTTCGAGGAAGATGGCTAAGGGGTTGAGCGAACTGGCTATCTCAACTACCCACTTCCCTACCTTCCTAACTGAGTCCTCCAACACGTTCCTAGCCTTCCTATGATATGACCTTATCCTGTTTAAGACCGTGTCGTTCTCATTCCACCTCTTCTAATACTCCTGAGAGGACTAAGCTAGTGACCTGTAGTGGTGCCCCCCTATATGAGTCGGTGTCCTGACGTATTGTTTATCGTCTTTACCTACTACGACCTTAGCCATAGAAACGTAAAATGCGACGCCGTCCTTAACCTCTGATCCCTTCCGTTCCTTATGGAGGGTAACCTTTAGGTAAGCTTCACCCTTCCTAAACAATAACCTAACCTCCCTTAGTTCCTAGTCCGTGTACTCTGGTAGGTTCCTAGGGTATCCCTGGATCGTTAACTTACGGACTCCTGCTACCCTCGCGCTCCTCCTGCTGAAGTCGCCTGAGTACGGCCGTACTGGCGTTAACCAGAGAGACACGTTGCCTACGCTCGAGTACCTACCGCTTTTATGGTCGTTCAACCACAACTTGTACTTTGCGGTGGCATCCTGTAGCAGTCTATGGCAACCTTTGACGGCAGATTAAACTTCTGCCTTAGAGTCTCGTAAGTCCCTTGCGTCTTTCAACAACCAGTTTGGCCTATTTTCCCTTAGCTGTTCAAGGATATGACATGGATCTTTTTCATACCTTTCAATTAGGCTGAGCAGAGCGGAGGTAAGGGAAACCTTGAAACTGCGACCCTGGTTTCGGTTCCACTCCTATTACCCTCTCTGCCCATGGATATTGGTATAGAGGAAATGGGGTTCTATACCCTCTCTAATCCCCACCCTAGTGGGCGAGCCTTCCCCTACTTTTTAGACTTAATAGCCCCACTAAAACTACTGACGACGGCCAGGTAACGGCAGACCGTCCCTTCCCCTCTTTAACCCTATGAGTAGCAGTAGGCCTCCCCGGAGTTTTCGTTTAACCAGCACGCGTTGAGCATCACGTAAAGGGCGTAACGAGGAGGTACCCACATCACCTCCTCACCGCCCTTAAACCCCAGCGTCGCGGCGTCCTCAGAGGGTTAATGTCCCTTAGAACACGATTGTCCATCCTCTCAGCCTTAGCCTCACTTAGGATCTGTAACAGTGGGTCACCATACGTTCCAGCTAAGTTTTTTAGCGGTGATCTCTTGCACATCTACCCGCTGGTAGCCTTTCACCTCCTTCGCGCAGAACTCGTCAGAGCACATTATCTTTACAGGTAAGGTTAGGGAAGGGAAAGGTAATACTTATTACTGTTTGACAAGTCCTCGAGATGTGCAGGCCTCCACTCAACGACTTTCCCCCTTCTTTCTGGTAGGTCACCGGCAACTTCACCTCCCACATCTCGGTATTACCTCCACTACTCTACCTATTAGGATATCCAAATATTAAAGTAGTATCTATTAAAGTAGTATCGCCGTAGTCGACTTAGACGTTGGCGCCCACTATTTCTAATCATCTTGATGCCTCGTCTTGGAGACTTGGGCAAGGGCTTGCGAAGGTCCCGGGTCTAAGGAGGCGACCGACTCTCATTGGCAACTAACCCACACTTCCTTCAGGTCCTTCACCCTAGGTGGGGCTTTTACATCTAGATTTAAGTAGACGTTATCTTCGGTGTCGTAGCTAACGTGGAAGTGATCATGGTCATGATAGTTAAAGCCTATATTTACCCCTATCCAAGGTAGGCTTATTACGCTAAACCGATCATCTGCCTTGTGGATATCAATTGACCCCAGTATCCGGTTCTTAGACCCTAAATAATTGTAAAATCTAGAGTAACAGGGTAACCTTGAGTGCGTCAGGAGTATGGACTCCACAGAGAGTTCAAGGGCGAAAAGCGTCGAGAGGTCATGGAGTAGTATAAACTTTCTCTTTATCCTATCGAATAGGTTGTAGACCAAAGGCATGAGGTAAGGGCGTATAGCTAAGTTGACTGTTGGCTGAATTGCCAAGTTAAGAGGTGGCTGGACCGCCCAGTCTTCGAACCTTCTCCCCCTTATCAAGTCTATGGTCCTCACTATCTGGTATGCAGTCGCTCTAGCCTCGGCATCACACCTGTCTGAAGATCCGCAACCTTCAGCCCAGTGAAACCTCTCGTGAAGCATTATAGAGCTAGTGATAACGTACCTTACCGCCTTCTTTACGTTATTTAGTAACCTGTCCCACCGATATTTATCTTTTATTAATCCTGCCACTACTTCCTTAGTAAAAGCCCTACTCATGTCCGCCAATGTCAAGAGCACGATGGAGTTAGTAAGGCCGTCAATGTATTCATTTATCCTGTCAATGTTGTAAAAGATGTACCCAGCGTGCTCTCGTTCACTACAGCAAAAGATAGCCAGTCTCTCTAGGCACGCCTGACTGGGGTAATATATCGGGGACCTCCTCGCAGCCTCGATCACGTTCCTAAGCGTCCCTTGGACATCTAAGTCCAGGAAGTTCCTCTCATAAAAGGCTGCCTCTATCCTGCGTATGTTTATACCTGACCAGTCGTATACATCCTCCCACCTTACGCTCTCACTCACGTATTCAGAACAGTTGATATTACATCTGCCACACTCGTTACCTTGCATGTTTATCACAATGGTTAATTTCTTGGGGGACTTTTAACCCTTTCTTTAGCGTCAAATCTCTAGTGTCAAATCCAAGAGACCCTTTCTTATGAGGTCACGGACCCGTGAAATCCCCAGATCATCCGGGGGTCGTCTCTCGTCTCGTGATGAGAAGATGACCAGCCCTCACACCTCGGAGGGGACCGCTTTGACCTTCACTCCGACCCTCAAGTCGGGGACCGGATCCTGCCCCAATACACCTTTTGGCTGAGACCTCACGTCCGCTAAGGGCTGAGGCTTGCTGTGTAGCTGGACCTTTCGTCCGTCAGAGGGGCCAGTGTCGCGGGGTGGTTCAAGGTGACAAAGTTGGTCTAAACCGTAAAGGGTCAGGTTTCCTGGTACTCTTCACCCACTCGCCTTAGGGGTCTACACGTCCACGTAGCTCTGACGGTGACAGGTCCAGGACCGGGAGAGCGCCTTTAACCGATAAAACTTAGGCAGGCTATTCTCACGTTGACTCGTGGCGGAGTTGATCAACGTCTGGCGAGGGACTTAGTACCCGTGCGAGGAGAGCTAAGACGCGAGCTAACTACTCGGACTGGAGCTCCGCACTGGTCCAGCCAGATACGCGATGAAGAGGTGGAGACACCCCAGCAGGGTGAGGGGGCTAACGTGACAGTGGTAGATCAGCAGTAAAGGGCTGCTCGAGATGACCAGGTTTGCAGCATGGTACTCTCGGGACCTACGAGGAAAGCTCGAGGTTGAGCGGAGACCCCTAGACCGAGCAGACCTCCTGGGGAGTGGAGGGCTACCGCGTGGGTTTAAAAGGTAGGTCCGGAGGCCTCCTACCCGGTTGGAAGCTCAGGTATCGAGTCCTCACCTCACAAGGGCTAAAGGTCTACCGGTAAATGGTCGATGACGGGGGCTCACCGCGTCTCTTTCAAGTCCCAGCCTGGACTAACGGTGCCTCCTCTTGACCACAAAGTAGAACGCCAGGGAGGACACCCCCACGACGACGGCGAGGGCTATCACTGGCCCAAGGACGTTCTGAGCTGACGAGGTCCCACCCGACTCACTACCTGTACCCGGGGCAGAGGGGTGCGTCGCGTTACCCACCTGGAACACTTGGACTACAGTTGAGGAGCTCCCGAACCCGACAGCGTAGACGTACTCACCCGTGTACAGGGCCGTCACGTTACTCCCGGTGAAGTTGTAGACCCCAAGGGCGTGGCCCGACCCGTTCATGAGGACTAGGCTCACTCTGGGCCCTGACCCGACCCCCTCCACGCTGACGAAAGCTACACCACCAGCTTCCCCGCTCGATACTACCTGTCCCCTCAGGGAGGTCAGGTACCTGTAGCTGTGGTCGGTCAGGTTCAGGAAGAGGAGTCTAACCATGCTCAGGTCAGGGCTCTGTAGGTACAAGAGCGCACCTCCTCCCGTAGCATCTACCACACCGACAACCCCTCCAAGGGGCACCTCCATCAGGGTCTTCCCAGAAAGGGAGTCCAGGACCAATGTGGAGCTCCCGTTGCTCACGGCCAGGTAATCGCCAAAGGCCACCCCCGATAGGTACCCCTGGAAGTGCCGCTCCCAGAGGACGGAGGTCAAGTCCCCAGAGAGGAGGAAGGCGGTAAGGTTTTGGGGGGAGTAACCGCGCAGGTTGAGGGCACCTGGGACCTGGGGGAGGCGAAGCCCACCGGCGCTCCCGTTTAGGACAAGGAAGTCCTCCCCTACCTCCTGGAGCTGTATGAGGTTGTACACCGTGAAGTCCCCCCTGTCGGTGACCACTACGTACTTGGACACTGACGAACCAAGGGACGCGTTTGACCCTAGGGACTGGAAAGGTGAGGTAAGCACTACGTCATACCTTATGTAGACCACTTGGTCCCCGGTAGGGTAGGCGACGGTAGGTGAGCTAAAGGTCTGGTTCCTTACCACGCTCCCTCCAGAGACTACCAGGACGTCGCTGGAGTCCTCGAAGGCTGAGGTGTTGGGCAGGAGGATTGGCGCGAAGGTCAGGACGCTGACGTAGACTGAGGAGTTGTCGAATATTACCGGGTAGGCCCCGCTGAGGAGGGAGGCGTTTAGCACTGAGTAGTTCCCTGACGCGTTCACGTAGTAGAGCCCGAACTTGGAAGTGGCGAAGGAGGTGAGCCCGCTCCCCTGGACTGTGCACAGGAGGACCCCGTCTCCGTCCAGGAAGTACCTGGATGGGCTCCCGGGGAGGGTAAAAGTGTTCAACAGCTCAAGGGGTGTCTGGGAGTGCCCAACAAAACTTGTGACTAGGGAGAGGAGGAGCAAGGTTAGGAGGACGGTCCCCGTTTTCATGACAGAGGATAGGAGGACCATGTTTTAAATCTGCGTAATCCCTTTTGGAACTAGTCGGCTTGGAGCTGTCGCGTTGGAACTAGTCTGCCTGGATGTCTCGTGTAGCCCCTCCAGCCTAAGTTTAAGGGAGTCACCTGTGAGTGCTACGTATACCTTGGACTGTCCATACGTCTTTTCAGCCCTCCTAGGTGTACACCCGCACCTTGGTAGGACTCCTTCACGGTATAGGAATACAACAACTTAGATATGGACTTAATGGTCTCACAGAGACCGTATGCCGCGCCCAGGAGCGTCCCATTGAGTCGCAGACCCCTTGAGGGGCTCAATCTCAGTCAACCCTTGGTCAGACTAGCATCACGCATTATAAGCAGGTGTGTAAGTCGATAAGCTCCTCTGAGAAGTCCGAGGACTCCTCTAACCTCCAGATATTGGTTCTGAAGTAGCGTCGGACACCTCTACTAGTGAGGCACCACGTATAGACCACCGTATCTGCCCAGCGGTCGCTCTGACCTCTCTCGGTACACCTGACAGGCTACCTCAACGTAAAGGTAATACGCTCACTTCATAGCCTGACAAGGGAACTATCAGGGGTATCCGTACATTCCCTGTGCATTGACCACCGTGGGCTATCCTGAAAAAGGGTTTACTTAAAAACGAGGCCTTGACCTCAAGACTGGTCCTCGGGCTCCTTCCTACTTCACTCCTTCACCTGGAACCCCATGCTTGCAACCTTTGCCAGGAGCTCCTTCGCCGACTTCACAGCTGAAAACCTCAATTTTTCGCTGCCCTGGTAGATGAAGGCAATGTCCCTGATGTACTTAGATGTAGCCCTTATCCTCCCTGAACTCCCGAAGACCCCCACAGGCCCTGGTTGGACCACAACTCCTCCGCTCCTGACAGTACCTTCAGTCCTCAACTCCTCGTCGACCACTGCTACAACCAAGCCTGGGGACAGGGCTATCTCGTTTTGGATCCTACCTTTGGCCATGTGTATTGCCCTCGTGTTGGTCACTGCGTAGAGGTCTCCCTCGCTCGCCCCTTTCCTTAAACGGATACCGAAGTAGAGGAGGATTATGCCCAGCAAGAGGGCTCCCCAGCTTGACGCTGAGATGGGTCCAAGGGTGGCAAACAACGAGAAGGAGTAAAACGTTATTAAAACACCGAGTAGCGCGATGATGGTATACAAGGCGAGGACCCTAGACAAGTAGCTAGGGACTTCGTACCACACCAAGGACTCACCCGGGGCTAAGTACTTCTCTAGCTTAGATACAGCTTTGGGTTTACCTTTCGAACTCCAGTTTGGAAAGATTTGCGCCATAACAACCTTAAGCACCTGGGGGTTTTAAACTTTTCTAATATTTTACTCAAATGGTTTTTATCTATGAAAAAAGAGTTAATGAAATATCAGAAAGGTGAAAAATATGGAGGGCCTGAAGGGAGGTCCAGACTGGGGGTTTCCCCTGAGGGGTGAAATCCGGGAGTCCACTCTTTCAATCCTTACTAACTCCCTCTGGTGGTCTGGGGCTGTGGAGTTGGAACGGGTAGGGTTTTCAAGGGGGTGAGTAGGCTATGCAGCTAAAGCGCTACCGGAGTACAAAGGACAGTAAGGCAGGAGGCAGTTGTGAGAGCCCAAGAGGAGAGGGAGAAAGGGTTAACCGAAAGCTTGGAGGTCTTTCATCCAGTAGCTGTGTCCTTCGAGGCCTAGGTGGAGATGGAATATTTATCTCAAGGGACTGGGGTCCTGAACGGAGTGCCCTATTGTCCCACTCAGAGACGAGGGGAGGTCAGGGACCTGAGACCGGGGGCCGTGAAGGAGTGCATAGAGAGTAGGGATCCCAGCACCTGTGGTGGAGACTTTAAAGAGGACATGGTAAACGTCACGACTGGACTGGGCACCCCCAGTCGACCAGTACCTGCGGTCGGACGTGGGTCTTGTTCGACGCGCCCCCGGACGGACAAGACCCTGACGTCATCAACCTAAAATGGATAGGCTGCCTAGACCCGTAACGCCTAACAACCCATCTCGCCATTAACCCTCATGAACGAGCACTATCACGATGCTAAATCAGGCTTAAGCTCATAATTAACGTTGGCCAACTTGTGAAGGGTCAGGTAGTGTGAGGCAATGAAGTCCTCCAAGTTGACAAGTAAGACGTCGAGGCCATTCTCGTCCGAGGATTGGACCCTAGGCTTAAAATGGTAGAGGTTACTTGAATGAGGGCGAAGAAATCATACCTGTCCATCTTCCCGCCCTGACGAATAGGTCCTCACCCTAAAAATACTTTTCCGCAATGAATAGAGTTTAGTTTATGTCAAAACAATCAAATTGTTGTCCTCACACAAGGACGATGAAGTTGCAGAAAAGAAGGGGAAATTATACATGCGTCTGTGAAGAATGCTGTGGAAAGGATAACAGGAGACGAAGTACTTATTAAGGTACAGAGTGACTAGTTAAAGCGCAACATCCTGGCCTTATATGTCGTTTAAGGCAACACTTGAAACATATCTCGTGATGAAGAGACAGAAAACATTTGGGCGAGTTAGCTATATGATCTTCCATAGAGTTGAAAGTTCTGTAAGATAACGCAAAAGTTCGTATGGTACATGTACGGGAGTTAATCTTCCATAGAGATGAAAGCATGTAATGGAGGCTGATTACATGTAGAAATACGTAATATCTTGTGGAAGGTTACAAGAAAAAATGAAGTGCAACAGATAAGGGAGGAAATGAGCTCCTTCGAAATTAGAGATCTACCATCGTTTTTTTCAAACGACAAAAGAGGCTGTGATTTTGGTAAATATTGAATTAATCGTCACACCTCCTTCACCGTTAAGTCACTTATCCAAAAAAGCAAGATTATCTACCTTTTCTGCCTTGACTTGGCCTACTACATGGCAGTAAGCCACCCCACCCTACACGAGCAAGGAGCAGAAGAAGACCTGGCGTGGCAATGGTCCTGAGAGGGCAGGCAGGGTGCAGGAGGTACTGCAGCGACATTGGGCAGACTAACGTGAGGAGTACAAGGAGTTACTCTGAAGTGGGTAAGAGATGGACAGAGTGAATAACGTGGAGGAGCTCAGTAAGTTAGGTAGACTCTCGAGGAAAGCATTCAGATTCCACGTTCTCGTAGGGCAAGGATCTCAGTAAGTTAGGTAGAGTTAGGCTGACTTCAGATTTTCTCTAACATCCCCATTACCTTCCTGATGCTGGGCCTCTTCGCTGGGTCTGGATCCGTTGTAGTCAGTATCACTTGCCTAAACCCTTGCGAAACGCTACCTAGGATCCTTCCGTACTCGTTTACGTAGATGGCTTTAGCCCTCTTGATCAACTCCATTGCCCTACCAGACCCAGTCACTATCTTTACTCCCCTAAATTCTAAGTACTCCTTGAAAGAAAAGGGGAAGAGGACGTAGTCGGGGTGTCTCCCTGTCAAGTACGTCGCCAACTCACCTCAGAGCATCCTAGAATTACTTCCGGTCAGCACAATCCCCTTGCTGTCCCTAAACCTCGTTATGAAGGCTTCCCAACCCTCAACGTTATGGACTTCGTCAAAGACCATGTAGTCCACGTCTCCGTAGACTTGGTAGATGGCCTGCTCTAGGTCCCTAGGATCCTTAGCCTTAAGCCTAGAGAGGTTTTCGTCGTCAAAGTTTACGTAAGAGAAGCCCTTACCCTTAAGGAGGAGCGTCGCTAGAGCCGATCTCCCACCCCTCCTTACGCCCAATATCGCTAGGACGTTGGGAACCTCAAGGTAGTCTGAAATGTCAGGTACATCCCTGGAGACGTAGTTTTTGAGAGCCTATTCCCCTAAGATATCCTTCTGGTCAGCTAGCACCCTTTTCAACTCCTCTGGGGGGATACCGGATTATATTCCGGTATATCTAGATAAAGTTCATGGATTATATTCCGGTATATCTCGAGAGAACTCTATCACGTTCCGTAACTTGGGATAAAACGAAGGGAACGCCAATTTTTACTTCAATTAATCAAAATCTTTTCGAAGATATTTTACCTCTCGGAACGTCGGTGAGGAAAGAGGGGTAAATTGATCAAGTTGATAATTCCTAGACTAGGGAGACCAACATACAAATGAAAATCTTAAAAGTAGATTCATTATTATGAATGAAAATAAACTAGCTAGAGGTCCATCCAGATGTTATTACATCAAGGCATTAACAAGACGGTTAAACCTAAGTTAACCTAATAAACTACTCCTCTTTAATTAATCTATGAGGTTCCTACTAGTCAGTGACGTTCACAAGTCATATAAACCCCACAAGGGGCACGACATGTCTGTAGCAGTTGAATGGCTATTAGAGGTAATAGATAGGACAGGTCCCCAGGTCCTTATCTCCGCAGGAGATTGGGACGAGGGGATGACCCCAGAGGATTTTGGGAGAATACTATCAAAAGTAGACCTCCTGACGGTCTATGGCAACCATGAAAACTTTCCTGTAATAGAGAAGGAAGCTGTACAGAACGGTAAAGTCATCGAGTTTGAGGGCCTGAAAATTGCAGGGATTAACGGACTTATAGGATTTAGAGTTAAGAAAGGGGTACCGAGGACTGAGCCGACTGAGTTCATGGACGCTGTCCATAGGATAAAAAAGGCTGTACCAAGACTGGACATCCTTGTAACTCACCAACCTCCTTATATACCGGAAATTTACCCTTACATGAGGGAGGATGACTACAGTAAGCTAGTATTTGAAGCAGTTGAAGACTTAAAGCCCAGGCTGTTCCTTAATGGACACATGCATAGCAGCTGTTACTCTTATTATCAATTCCCCTCCGGGACTAAGTACCTTAGAGTGGACAGCTCACAGACTCGTAAGTGTTATGGACTATTAGAGTCTGATAAAAGTGAAGTAAGAGTATATGAAGATGGTAATGAAGTATTTTCGTTAACTTTCTGACCATTAACTTTTGTATAAAGTATGGTTCAGGTCCATAGGTAATATTATAAAAATACTGATAGAACCCCTGCAGGTCGTGTGAAGGACAGGAAAGGGTCTTAGAAGACGGTGGGATAACAGTATAGAGAAGTGAGAAAAATACAGTTGATAGGGGATGGGTCGAGCGTATGGACTATATTTCTGAGGGACTAGAGGAGAGAGACTGATACATTTTGAAATAAGACTAAGACCAGAACTTACGCCTTTACGATGGTACTATTCCTATATGTTAACTAAGGACAAAAGGCTTAATTTTCAGCAGAAGACCAATCTTGATTCCTTTACTTGACTTCCTTCTCTCTAAAGGGCTTTAGACTTACCATAAAGGAGTGTACTACTGACGTTATTGTGATAAGCACTTCCGTCGATACTGGACTTGGCTTCGACCTCAAAGATTACCTCAATTTCACCCTCCTCCCTATCACCGTCATCAACACTTTGAGGTAGTGCGTTTACAGTATGGACCCCATCCCACTCTGTCCGTAAAGTAGTCCACAAGGGATAATGATGTGTGGTAGGGTCTCAACAGTTACGTAAGGGGAGCTAACGCGGAGAAACGCTCCCAAGGTCGTGTCAGGGGCCACGGCTTGACGCAGGGGGAGGTCGGGTCAAGCGAGACGTGATAAGGTGTGACTGCGTTGCTCAGGATGGCAGGGGACGGAACTCCAGAGGTCTTGATAGGCTATGGGGCACTCACAGGTCTAGGACTTACACTGGGGTAAAGGGTAGGGGTTGTACCCGAGGAACTTCAGTTTGGGGGGACATGCGACGAGATTGCCCGGGGCCTGGCGACGGCCTTTGTTCCTCGCGGTAAACAGTGTGGCGCGGCTCATGAGGGCGGGGTGGCTAGGGAGTACGTTGACGGGGCTTATGCCTGAAAAGTTCACACGATCTGTGGACGTGAACCTGACTTACACCATCAGGGACGGGGCTTCTTACTGGGTGTGCGAGGTTTGACAATACGCCTGACCACGTGTGGAAAGTGGAGGAGAGGGGGACGTAAAATGGAGATAGTCCCTGTGAAGGACATGAAAGTTCAAGTGGGTATGGAGCGGGATAGTCATCCTAGCCCCGCACAACGAGGGTAAGGCGGCTGGAGGGATTTCACCTCGTCGTGGAAGGCGGGTGTGAGGCGGGAGACCCCACGAAAAGCCTAGGAGTGACGAGACTCCCTGTCCTTGCTGTGGCTGGTCCCTACTGCCAGAGTTGGTTGAGTAGGGGACAGGAGCTATCGCGGGACGTGCAAGGGTGACTATGCTCAAGTTCCTACCGTTGTGGTACTCATAGGACACAGGACGAAGCTCTGCCCAGGGAGTGTCCAGTAAGACAACGGAGGGGAGTAGAACTAGCAAAGAAGGGCCCCCGCTCAGGAAGAACGTCACCCGTAGATGTATAGAGGAGATGAGATCCTGACCACAGGGATTGCCTATTAGATACGTATTTACTTCTCCGGGTTGTAAAGGAGAAGAGGTCTTGTCTAGGTGTAAAGCTTTTTACCCCCTTATACCGGACAAGCTTATGGTAAACCTGCTTGCGACACTGGGGAGGACAGTTGGGGGCCCCGTGGAGACCTTTGAGAACCTCTCCAACGGGAACTATATCTCCGACTTCCCTCCACACAAGGTCAAGGTCGACGAACTAATTGCCCTGACCACCAGTGAGACTGAGGAGACGTTCTTCATAATGAAGGCCGTCCTGATGTGCTGTCTAAACTTCACCAAGGTAAGGGCTGTGAGGCTTGACATTGACGACGTCAGTACACCTCAGGACTTCGTGCTCGTGAGGGAGAAAGTAAAGGGGCTTTTACGTCCTGGGGACTACCTGGACTTCAGCGGCGGTAGGAAGGCGATCAGCTCAGCAGCAGTCCTTGGGGCACGTGAGGTAGGAGCTCATCTGGTGACCAGTATAATCGGGGAGGACGAGTACGACAGGGTAAAGGGGAGGATGGTACAGATCAGGGACAGGGCGTTGGCGGTTTACAGGCCGGAACAGTGCCTAGGTTACCTCTGCGACCTCTATACGACTAAGGCCAGGACCATTGTTTTCTTTTAAAGGAGGTACGGGTTCGCAAGATGGGTGATTAGACTAGGCCTCGCTCCCATAATGGTGTTTCCAGGAGAAGAACTTGGATGACACGCCCGTCCCTTGTCAGTCCTCTCAATATTTGAGGTAAAATAAGGTCAGCGAGCCGCGACTTAGATTCAGTCCTTACTGACCTTAGATACCTTTTTGGAAGGAACAGGACACCTAATGTCCCGCATGGTATTATGTATTTTCTAAAACTTCTTTACCTTTTTGGATGCAGCTGAGGGGGGGCGTGATAGCGACAGGGGTGGGTCAATGACGATTTTCAATTCCTTTTTGGATGCAACAGTTGCTAGTACACGAGTTTGATAACGATGAGATTCAAACTTTCAATTCCTTTTTGGATGTAACCCGGCAGACCCCCGACCCCCTGAAACCGGTTAATGGGGCTTTCAATTCCTTTTTGAATGCAACGACGTTGAATTGATGATAGGATCCTACGTATCTTTGCCCTCTTTCAATTCCTTTTTGGATGCAACTAGCTTGGTGAAAAAGATGAACAGATCAGAATCCAAACCCTTTCAATTCCTTTTTGGATGCAACCTCCTCTCCCCAAGAAGAGGAGAGGGAGAAGCGATTACACTTTCAATTCCTTTTTGGATGCAACTAAAACTTTCACGACAATAAGATCTATTATAGCTTTATTGCTTTCAATTCCTTTCTGGATGCAACGGGTGGTATAGTGATGGACATCCCATCCTGTTAAAAGCTTTCAATTCCTTTCTGGATGCAACCTGGTAGTGTTACTGTAGCCCTCGTCGCTCCAAACATTAACTTTCAATTCCTTTCTGGATGCAACCCTCTTCCCGGCTATCTCGCTGGTCTTTAACAGTCCAGCTTTCAATTCCTTTCTGGATGCAACTAATGCCAAAATTTGGAAACTAACGAAACGGATAAGCTATACTTTCAATTCCTTTCTGGATGCAACTTATGATTCCCGACGAAATAGCTCCAAAAGTTCTAGACTTTCAATTCCTTTCTGGATGCAACTTTTTCAAGTTTAAGAAAACACTCTATTTTAAGTAAATACTTTCAATTCCTTTCTGGATGCAACTACTACAACTACAGCATAAAGATAGCGAGGGTTGCAGAACTTTCAATTCCTTTCTGGATGCAACCAGGTTGAGACAAGAGAGCTTTAAACCCAAACTTGAAAACTTTCAATTCCTTTCTGGATGCAACAACCTGGACCTAGCGTATAAGTTGTGTAGCTCTCTAGCACCTTTCAATTCCTTTCTGGATGCAACTTTCGGTTTGAATGTGAAAAAGAGAGACAATACTGTATCTTTCAATTCCTTTCTGGATGCAACGTAATGACGTACTGCAAATTTCCTTCGTTGTCGAGTTGTCTTTCAATTCCTTTCTGGATGCAACATAGACCAGCAGGGCAACTATACATATAGCTATATGTTCTCTTTCAAT